>DATMLF010000055.1:0-38773 GCA_035570595.1 Allostellaceae bacterium | reverse complement strand
AGCCAACACCGAGCCGCCGGTCATAAAGATCAGCATTCCCCGAGATGCGCCCGTGCTTTCCATATAAGCCTGCACCTGACCGCGGTAGTGTTCCAGCCTGTCGGTGCCGGGCCGAGTGTCGCTTTTCCAATCGATGACGGTATCGATCTTCCTGTCCCTGTCAAGCGCGAGGGCATCGGCGATACCGAAAATCAGCCTTTCGCTCCCGTTAGTCCCCTCGGCGGCGAAAACGGTGTATTCCGGCACGAGCCGTGGCCGCAAGACCGCGACTTCCGGCAGCGCCAATGCGCGCAGCACGGTCTCGGCGAGTTCGGTCGGCGAAATTCCCTGCGACCGATCAGCGGCCGGCTCGATGCCGAGTTGCGTCAGCAATTCACCGGCGCGGGTGACGAGCGCTGCGTCGTCGTCCGCGGTTTCGCCGGTCAACACCTCCTCCATCAGCTTGTGAAGGATCGTGCCGCGGGTGGCGCCGCCGGCGACATTCGAAGCCGTCCATTCGTCGGTCTCCTCGACGCTCCCGGAGTCTATAAACACGGCGGTATCAACGCCGGTCGAATCCTGACCCACCTTGTTACGGGTGGAGCGCCGCTATTCGATCTTCACTTCGGCACGACGAGCCCCTGCGGCTTGGCGGCAAACAGCCCGAGTTGATCAGAGGCTGCCGCGATCTGAACGAAGCTATCAAGGTAAAGGTCAGTCGTTACTTCGAGAAATCCGATCGTGCCGGGCGTACAAGCTGCGGGCCTGGGCGGCGGCGAGTGTCGTCGAACTGCGATCGACGCCGACTAGCCGACGCGCACTTAGTGAACCCTACGGCGTGCAGGCCACGGCGAGTCGGCCCAATCGCCTCTGAACCGGCCCTTTCCGTCATGTGACCTCGATGGTCAAAGGAGTGCCGCGCGCTTCGGCGGCGCGGAGTGGGGGATTGAGACTTGTGATCGACCGCGCCTGGGCGTCCGCCGCGGCAGTGAAGTTGTGCCGGACATCACTCTGCGTCCGCCAGGCGCCGAAGCCCTGGTCAAGCACCATCGTCAGATGTCGCCCGTTCTGCAGCTCGAAGTCCAGACGGCGGTGGTGGGGCAAATCCGCCTTACGGCCGGTTAGTGTTACCCGCGCAGACGGCAGCAGGCGGCGCAGGACATCGCGCCGCACCGCGTCTTCCACGTACGCATCATATATCGCATACGGGAATCTAGTGGAACGCTCCGCTGGAGCGAGAGCAACATGGATGTTGGCGCCACTGCCGCCGGGCGTGCCCATCAGCACCTCCCGCAGCAGTACAAGGTTCAGCGGGGTCAGCAGGTAGCGGTCGCTGTAGCTGATGTTGGTCACGCTGGCCGAGGCCAGGGCCCCATACGCGGCCGGTGCCTCGCGCTGGATTAGGCGCCAGAACCGGGTGCCGAAGCTCTTGAGCGGGCCATCAAGTGCCGCGCCCACCCAGAGCAGGCGGGCGCCGCCGAGCGCGTCGCGCAGCAGCGCCTCGGCGTCCATCGGCCGGATCTGCGTCACGCCGCCCCAGGGACCGGCCACCACCGGTGCCAGGGCGCCCGCGCCCCAGTTCGGTCCCGGTCCGGCCTCCGCCGGATCGGTGGCGATGGCGAGTGTTTCTGTGGCGCGCTCCACGGTTGCGATCACCGGCCGCCCGGCCACTTCGGGTAGCGTAGGTAGGGTGGCCAGTAGCACGCGCGACGCCGCAAGCCTATGAAGGGCAAGCCGCGCGGGCAAGCCGAATTCGGGCGATGCGAACATGCTTGCGGGTAGGACCAGGGTAGTCTCGACACCGGCCTCTACGAGACGCGGCAAGAGGGCGGAGAGAGGCCAGCCTTGCATCTCCCATTGCGCGGCGTCGCCATGCAGAAAAACCGCCACGCGGCGGAGCTGCCCGGTGCGCAGGCCGCTCACCAGCCAGTCCGTTGTGGGCTTCCCCAGCGGGCGGGTTTGCGGCCCAAGGACGCGCACCGCTTCGGGCAGCACGAGCGCCTGCCGCAGGGCCTCCGCCGCCGCCTGACCGCCGCGACGGTCGAGCCGCAGGCCGCGGACGTTGAGATCGGGACGCAGCACGCAGGCGGCGCAGCCCCCGATGCAGGTTTCGGGACAGTCCAGCCACTTCGCTGCCTGCACCACCGTGGCCGCGAAGTCATCCAGCTCGGCGAGGCGCGTGACATAGCCTGCGCCCCCGGTTGCCCGGTCGAACAGGAAGACGGAGCAGCAGGCTTCCCCGCTCAGCCCGCGCGAACGGCCGGTCGCCAGACCGATCTCCCGCGCCTCGACGCCCAGCCGCTCCGCCAGAGCCTCGCGCAGCCCGGCGGCGAGGGCGAGTCCGGCCTCGGGCGTCACCGTGGCGGCAAGCTGAAGTTCGAACACATCCGTCCGCGCATCGTGGACGAGACGCACCAGACGCTGCACCCGTTGCGGCTGCATGTAGCCGCCGGGGCAGAAGCCATCCCGCGTCCGGTCGATGCCCTTGCCGAGCATCAGGGGTCGATGGCGGTGAATCGCGTCAGGCAGCGGGGACGGGGCAACACCATCTGCGGCGGCCTCTGGTTCGGCGCGGCCGCAGGCCAAGCAGATCGCATAGCCCTGGCCCTCAGCGCCGCCGCCGGTTACGATCACGTGGCCCTCCGGATCGCAGCGCAGCCGGCCCGCGGCGGCATCCGGCAGGGCGGTCCAGGCCGCGCCGTCAGCGGCGATCCGCGGCATCTCGAATGGGACGTACGCCAGCGCCTCGTAGCCCGTGTGGGCCGATGTGCGACTCAGGAACCCCACCGGGATCAGGGCGCGGGCGTGCTCGATCCTTTCCGCGTCGCACCGCGGGCAGTGTTCGGGCGGTAGCCGCGCGAGGCCGAAGCTGCCGCAGGCGGGGCAAGACCAGAGATCGCGCAGATCCTCCAGGCGCGAGGCATCGGCGTCACTGCCCCAAGCGGGCCGGACGCCGTCCGAGCGGTAGACCAGCCCATCGATCACCAGCTCCGCGCCCGGTGCGTATTCGCGAATGGCGACATCGCGCGTGCGTGAGGCGGCGCCGCGCAAGTCGCCGAAGGAGAGTACCCCATCTCCGGTCTCTCGGCGGCCAGACATGTAATCGAAGCTCACCACGTCGGTTGGGAAGCCGTAGGAAGGCGTGAAGCCGCGCCGGGCCAGTTCGGCGATCAGGAACTCTCCGCGCATGCGGGCGGCGCGCAGCTGCATCGACCGCCGTGCGTCCTTGTCATCCAGCGTCTCGGCACGCTCCAGCAACTGGCGGTATTCTGCCCGCCAGAGGCGAAGCAAATCTTCAAAGGCGTGCGCCGCCGCTGAGAGGAGCCGAGCAACGTTGCCGGCAAGCGCCGTTCCTTGCGTCAGCGTGTCGAGCGCGGCCGTGAGCTCGGGGGGCGGCTCCTGCAACAGCATGTCCAGGAACGCGTCCGCGGGGGCATCCGGTAGCACGGCGGCCTCGGCGGTTTCGCCCGCCGCTAGGAAGGCGCCGATCGACCCTTTGATCGGCTGCCCGCCGCGCCCGCGCAGGAAGGCGGCGAGCAGGGCGGCATTGGCGTGGCGCTGGACCAGCGGAGCGCTTTCCAGCCAAACCTTCGGCGCCGCAATCGGGTGGGCCAGGTAGCCCGCCGGATCCGCGGCGGCCGAGCGATCGAGCGGCAGGTCGCGCGCGAAGGTCAGGGTGAAGGCCCACGGCTCGCTGCGCCGTCCGGCGCGGCCGGACCGCTGCCGGTAATTGGCAATCGCCGGCGGGACGTTCGCGTTCACCACCAGCCGAACCTGCGGGATATCCACGCCCATCTCCATTGTCGTGGAGCAGTTGAGCAGGTTGATCCGGCCTTCCTTGAACAGTTCCACATAGCGGTTGAGCACGGCGCGCTCGATCTGCGCCGAATGCTCCTGGGCGCGCAGGAACGGGGCATAAGCCGCGATGCGGTCGTGCAAATCGGTCCAGAGGCCGCTTCTGCGCAGCGCGGCCACCTCGGCGCTGTTCTCGCACCATCGCGCCACCTGCGCCCGGCCGGCCTCGTCCAGCCCGCCGGCATTGGCGCGCGGCAGCCGAGGCAGGGAAACTGTCTCCATCGCCGGCGTGTCCGCGAGGTGCGTCTCGGGCGTGACTTGATAGGGGCTGCGGCCAGCGACCGCATAGCCGAACAGCCGACGGATAATCGGGCAGACGAAACCGTGGTCAAGCCGGACTACGGCGGCCTGTTCGAAGTCGATCCTCCACACGCCGCGCCCGACATCGCGGGCCGCGGTTGAGGTGATGAGTTGCCAGAGCGCTTCGAGCACCTCGGCCGCGCGGTCACGATCCGCTCGGTCGTCCCAGTGTCCGCCGAGCAGCCCATAGACCATGCGGTGCAGTGCGGCCGGCCGGGCGCCCGGCATGGGACCGGGAAAGCGCCGGACCCGCCCCTCGTTCTCGGTCCCAGTGGTCGAGTCGTGCACAACAATCCCGCGATGGCCGCCGAAGCGGGGGCTGATCAGCCGCACGAGCCGCGAATCTGGCAAATCGACTGCGAGGGAGATCCGAAACACGAAGTCGATGGCTGCGAGCGCGAGGCCGGTCCAGCCCGCCATGTCCACGCCAGCCGCCGCCAGCGCCAGCGGCACGGCGCCGAGCTTCGCCCGCGCCTCCAGTGTTGGAAAAGCGAGGCGGAGCAGCCCCATGGTCTCGGGGTTGTTCTGCACCCGCGGACGGCGAAACAGTTCGCGGAACAGGAACATCTCAGCGAGCCGTTCCGGGTCCTCGGCCAGGCTGCCGCCGATCAGCCGGGCTTGCCAGACGTCGCCGGCGAAGTCCCGCAACTCTGCCTGCTGCGCGAACCGGCGCCGGAGTTCTGGCCAAGTCACCAAGCGGGCTTCGGCGCCGGTGAGGGCGGCGAGCTTTTGCTCGTGCTCCCGGATCATGTCGGCAAACCCGTCCGGGTCCTTCCGCAGCCGTTCGAGCCGACTTTCAACCTTCGCGATCTCGGCCGGGTCGGCGTCGCTGCGTTCCTGCACCGCATGGTAGAGAAACGAGCGCGTCAGGGTGCGTTCGGCATCCTGCTGCAGCTTGGCCGCCAACCGCGCCACGCCTTGCCGGCTATCGGAGAAGGTGAGCGCCCGTCGACCGGCCATCGGCAGGTCCAGCCCGCCGGCGGACGGCTCCAACGCCTCCAGCACCAGCGGAAGCCCGTTGCCAATGAAGAAGGCAGGGCCGTAGCGCAGCGGTGCCAGGGGCGCACTCGCGGCTTCACCGCAGCAATCTCGTCCCTCGGCGCGCTCGATGATCCGGACGCGGATAGCGTGCGCGCCCTCCGGCGGTGCATTGTCCCAGATTCGCGCGTCGGCCCGCGTGATCCAGGGGTCGCCTACCTCTCCCCGGGCTGGCGCGAGCCAGACGGCGCCACTCTCCGTTATTTCGCCCGCCTCGCCCTCGTCCGGCTCGGCATCGAGCGCGAAGTCGTCGCCCTCCACCTCGGACGGCGCCTCCAGCCGTGGTTCGGCGCCCGCGATTTGGCGTGCAGCCAGATGCGGCTTGCCGCATGCACCGCAGAGCACCACCTCGAAAGCGGGCGCACCGCAGCCGCAGCGCTCACGCACGCCGAGATGGATGGCGCCGAAGCGCCAGTCGCTCCCAGCCGCGTCGAGTTCTGGGTCGCGCGCGGCGCATGCCGGATCGACGCAAGCCCAGATGCCGCCGAGTGGACGGTGGAACAGATGCGCGCGCCAGGCCAGCAGATGGCCCTCCGGGCCAGCCGCTCGGGCGGCGGCGTCGAGCAAGCTCTGCGCGTCGCGGTGGCGCTGTGGGTCACCAAACAGCGCTTGCGCGGTCTGAGAGAGGCCCACGGCACGCGCGCTCATAGCCCGGCGCAGCTCCTGTAGCCGCGGGTGAGATGCCAGCCGCTTCCAAAGGACACCCTCGTCAAGGCCGGCGAGTTCGCCGGCATCGAGTGGTACACCGGCACCGGCGGTTGGCAGGCGCGGCTCGGCGGCGCGTCCCTCGATCACCCGCACTCTCTCGGCCGGCTGTCCGGCCAGCGCAGCCAGGAAGTCCCTGAGCTTTTCCGGCACATCAGCCTCGCCGCCGATCGTCGCCGAGGTGGCGACGAGCCGGACCTGCTCCGGTGCGACGCCGAACGCGGCGCGCACGCGGCGCAGCAGCAGTGCGATCTCTGCCGCCTGGGCGCCGGCGAAGGTGTGCGCCTCGTCCAGCACCAGCCAGCGCAGCGCCCCCTGCGAGGCCGCAATGATCGGCGCATCGGCCGGCCGCAGCAGCAGGTATTCCAGCATTGTGACGTTGGTGAGCAGGATCTCGGGCGGCCGCTCGCGGATATCCTTGCGGCACTTCAGTTCGACCCTGGTCGAATGCTCGCCCGCGCGGCGCGCGGTTTCCGGTGTGTCGCCATTGAACAGGGCGAAGCGCACCCGCCCGCCGAGCCCCTCGGCCCACGCGGCGAGCCGTTCACGTTGGCTCTCGATCAGCGCGTTCAGCGGATAGAGCAGAATGGCCTGGACCCCGCCGCCCCGCCTCGGGTTTCGCAGCAGATCGTCCAACAGAGGGATGAGAAAGCATTCGGTCTTGCCCGCGCCAGTCCCGGCGGTGACGAGGCAGGACGCGCCTTCCCGCAGCGTCGCGGTCCAGGCGTCAAGCTGATGGACGTAGGGCGCGCGGTCTCTTTCCCAGTGGAACGCACCTGGTTGATCGAGCGCTGCGACCAGATCAGGATGCAGTAGGTCTCCGGCGAGATCCCCGAGGCTTGCCTTGGCAATGGTCCAGTTCCGGGCCACCTCGAAGACCGGTTCGGCCAGCAGCGATTCTCTCGACCCGGGGGCAGCGGCAAGCCGGCGCAGCAGCGCGGCGTTGAACCCCGGGCTCGCCGCCCGCGCTCGCGCCACCACCGCCGCGGCGGAGCGGCGGGCGACCCGTTCGAGCGTCGCCGCGAGATTCGATGCCGTGGCGCCGGTCACGTGCGACGTTCCTCCAGATAGAGTTGGACAGCCGCCGGCAGGGCGGCGTCGAACCAGATCGGGTCGGCCTGACGCAGGGCGATCAGGCGGATCAGCGTCGTCGTGTCGGGATGGGGAATGAGGCCGGTGGCGATCTCCGCGGCGACTAGCGGGGCATCGAGCAGTGCGCGAAGATGTTCAGGCAGGCTACTCGCCCGCGCCAGCCTCGCAGCCGGCAACCCGGCAGTGCCCTCGGGTGGTATCGTGTCCCGGCGCGCGGCTTCCTGCATCAGATCCGAGAAACAGTTGGCGGGATTCGGCATTGCCAAGGGCAAGGCACCGCCCGGCAGGTAGTCCGACAGGGCGACCGGCGCGATATCGGTCGACGCGAAGGCCGCGCCGAGATGTCCCCGCACCTCGGGCCGCAGCGCGAGGATTGCGCCTGCGCGCTGCACCAGCCTCGCGTTCGCCATTTCCGCCGTTTCTTTGGCATCAAAGCCGGCCCAGCGGAGCGACTCCCGGCCGCGGAACTGCATGGCGGCGACGGCCGCGGTCCAGGCTGCCACCGGGACCGCCGGCCACCAGATCGGCGCCTCGCCCTCCAGCGCGAGTGCCGACGCCAGATCGGCTTCGGGGACACGAAACAGCAGGACGACCGCTGCGGCGGGCACCTCGCCTAGCGCCTGCACCTGATCGAGTGTCCCCGCATCGCCGCCGTCATGCGCTGCGCGGATCAGTTGCCACCGCACGTCCCATTCTGGATTAGCCGGGGTGCCAAGCAGGCGGCGCCATTCCTCTGCGTAACCCGCGATCCTGGCATCACGCGTAGAAAAGGGAGGGGGGTTTACAGACCAAACAGCAGGTCTCGCCACGCCACCCGACGCCACGCGCGCCTGGACCAGCCAAAGCGCCGGCGTGTCACCCAGCCAGGCGGCAAGGTCGAAGCTGCCCTCGACTCCCTCCGTGCAGCGTACCGCGCCGGGCGGGTCGAGCGGAACGGCGTGCAGGCGCCAGGCGTGACCGTCGGTGACGAAAACGCCCTTGTCCACCTTCGCGCTACCGTCGTAGCGCCGCAGCATCAGGCGCGGGCTTTCCGCGCCATCTACTACCAGACTCAGCCGCGTTTCCGCATCGAACCCGCCGAGCGCCAGCATCAGGCGACCGAGCGGTTCGGCCGCCGCAAGCCGTACCTCGCCGGAAATCTGCACGCCGACCTCGGTGCCGCCGCAGCGCAGCAGCAAGGTTCCGGGCTGCCCTGGCGGCGCAACGCCACGCCAGCCACCGAGACCGCCGACTGCTATCGCCTGCTCACGCACCAACCGCGCGCCCTTAGGCGCCACAATCATGCCGCGCCGCGCCGGCCACGGCGCGACCAGCACCAGCGCGGCACCGGAGGTCGGGTCGGACATGCTGAGGCGGAGCAAAGCGGGGGCCTCGCCGACGACCTGAAGCGTGAACTCGGAGTCGCCCCCGGCGCCGACCGCCGTCGCGGCGGCCACCTCCGCCGCCCGCAGCTGCAGATGCCCGCCGGCCGCAAGTCCCGCCGCGCGGAGCCGCACCATCCCGGCCGCTACCTCAGCCACTTCGATGCGCGCCCCCTGCGGCAGGGCGACGAACATGCTGCGGGCCACGATGACCTCGTCACGCCGCCACGCTGCGAGCTGCCCGCCCAGCCGACGCGGGATAGCCTGCAAGACCACGCCCGTGGTGAGGCGCCTGAGCGGAGCGTCGCCCTCCGCACCCCAGGCCTCGGGTTGGCCGAGGAACGGGATCTGCCCATCCTCGCAGCGCCAGCCCGGCAGGTGGCGGCCGAGCAGGTGGAGGCGGTGCGCCTGCGCTTCGCTGTCCGCGCCCGTGACCACCGGCAAGCGCTGCCCATTCAAGATGATCGTCCCCGACCCGGTGACCGGCCAGAGCCGACCACCCGGTGCGGGTTCCGACTCTCCCAATATCAACTCGTCGCCAGCAATGGGACAGGCGTTGGGGTCGGTGAGCAGCCACAGCCGAATTGCGCTCGTTCGCGCCCGGCCGGTCAGCGGCTCCAGCCGGCTCGGTGACTGTTCCTGCGGGTCGAGCGCGCGCCAGAAGCTTGGCGTGATCGCGGGCGGCGGCAGCCCGGCATCCGCCACCGCCTCGCCGACCGGTCGTCCATCGGCATGCGCCGCGAGCACCAACGGCTGGTCGGGATCGAGGCGCAGCGCTGTCTCGCTCGCCGCGCCGGTGCGCGCGAGGCGCCAGCCGCCGCTTTCGGGCACGCCGAGGAAGGCGGCCGGCGGCCCGTCGTCACTGCCGAGCGCCAGGAAGCGGAGCCGCAGCGTGGGCTCGACACCCGGGAGGAACCGGGTGGGAAGCTGCGCGCCGTTGCTCACCACGGCATAAGCTGCCCAGCCCATGCCATCGGCGCGGCGGCGCAATTCGCGGCGGCAGAGCGGGCCGGCAGCCCTCTGCGCCTCGCCCCGAACGGCCTGCAACGCCGGGCGGATCAGGGCCTCGAGCGCGCCAACGGAGAATCGGAGAGGTAAATGGTCGCGCCAGCCGTCGACCTGCTGGTCGAGCCAAGCCTCTGCTGCCCGAGTCGGCAGGTCCGCAGGCAGCAGTGCACGGAGCCGTGCAAGCGCGAGCGCCAAGTCGGAGAGGAGAAGGATCGTGTCCTGGTGACGAAATGTCTGGGGCAGACTACTGGCCCGGCGCCACGCGATGCGCTCGGCAGCGATCTCTGCCAGCGATCCTTCGGCTTCGATCTCCGACAGCATGGCGAGCACGGTGGCCCGATAGAGGGGGGCCTGTGCCAGATAGGCTTCCGGCAATCCGCCCTCAGCCATCAGCGAGTAGAGGTAGTGCCGGTGGCCACCTTCGGACCGGCGCACCGTCCGGCGCCACCATGCCAGTCCTTGCTCCACGAGAACGCGGCCAAGTTGGGGGTCGCTTGGTCGCCTGAGGCGGCCGAAGAGCCATTCCCAGGTCAAATGCCCCGGTGTATGCGCGACGCGGATTTCATCGGCAGCCCATAGGACGAAGCGAGCCGCGGTGATCTGATTGTCCGATCCAGCGATGAGCCGGATCATCAGATCATGAGCCAGTCGGGCGCGGCTGGCTTCGTCGCAGGCGTAGGCGAACAGCGGCCGTCCATCCGCTGTGTCGAGGCTTTTTTTCGCCAGTAAATCAGCTTCGATGCTCACTGCCAGAGCCTGGAATGCGTGGATGAATACACCGGGCCGCCGAGGCGGCCACCACGGCCGAATTGCGCTTTGAAACCTACACCCTACGCGTTCATTCGTGGCAGTTTATACGACGATACGCTCTATTGCTGGTTCCCCGCGCTGCGCTGCGCCGATTCCGGCGAGCAACCGGTGCAGCTCGCAGCTGCCGACGCCGGCTGATGGCGCGCTCTTCTCCGTCCCGTTGGGCCGGAGGGCGCCACCGCGAATCCGTCAGAAATGGTCGTGCAGGACCGTACCGGTTCGCCTTTAGCGGTCTGCCTGGCTGAGCAGAATGGTACGGTGTGGTTGGACAGTCAGGACAAAAGACCGATGCGCACAAGCCGGAACGATCCGCTGCGGATTGCCGAAGTGTCACCGCCGGGTCAGCAAGGCGTAATCGGCATCACGCTCTGCCCCGGCAAGAAGGACCCGCCGCGCGGGTGGGACCGCGACCTGGAAGCCGATCTCGCCGCGATCCGGTCCTGGGGCGCCGAGGCGATCGTGACCCTGATCGAAGAGAACGAGATGGTGATGCTGAAGGTTACGGCGCTGCCGGAAATGGCTGCGCGCCACGGCGTCCGATGGCTTCACCTTCCGATCCGGGACATCTGCCCGCCGGATCACCGCTTCGAAGCCGAATGGGCGGTCGCAGGCCCCGAGTTGCGCCGCATCCTTCGGCGCGGCGGCTCCGTGCTGGTGCATTGCCGCGGCGGCCTCGGCCGCGCCGGCACCGTCGCGGCGCGGCTGCTCGTCGAAATGGGACTGGAGCCGGCGGCGGCAATCGCGGCGGTGCGGCAGGCCCGGCCGGGGGCGATCGAAACGCCTGAACAGGAAGCACACGTGCTCGTCTGCCGCACCGCTGCCGATCCGCGGGCAGAACATTGATGACACTCAACTGAGTCGGCCGGCGTGGCGATCCAGGAGGCGTCGTGGACTGGTTCGAAAGGCTCACCGGGTTCCGTGAAGAGAGCTATCACGACACCCGTGCCAAGCTGGCCGTCGAGGACCGGCGGTTGCGCTCGCTGGTCAATGGCGCGAGTTATGCCGTTGGCGAGTTCGAACTCGTATCGCTGGTAGAACTCCGCCAGAGGGCGACCTCCGCGGCAGGACCGCCCGGACATCTCCGGGCGCGGGTGGTGGTCGGCGACGTGCGCGAGATGCACCAGGCGCACGAGAACGCCGGCGCGCTGTTCCAGGTCGCCTCCCAGTTCAACATGCTGGAAATGCCCGGGCCTCCGGTGACGCCGGAGCAGGGGGTCACGCGCTATCGAAGTGACCCCACGCAAGGTCCGGCATGCGCGATCGCGGCCGGCGCGGCGACGATCTACCGCAACTACTTTGTCCCGGCCCGAGGCGGTGTCGGCCAAACCGCCGAACGACAGCTCGACGGGCTGGCCGAACTCGGCGAGGCATTGAGCCATGCCTTGGGCCTGCCGGTCGGCGCGTTGTGGAATATGAAAAACGGATACGCTCTGTGCAGCCGAGCCGGCCTCGACGCCATCACCGATTATCTCGGCAAACTCGACCCAGAGCCGATCGATACTCTGCGCGGAAAACTGTGCGTCGGCGTGCACCGCGATGTTGAAGCGACCGAAGCCGCGGGCGAAGTCCGACCGCTGGTCTCTCAGGTCTTCTGCTCCGCTTTGCCGATCGCGTACAGCGGCATACCGGCTGCTCGGTGGGAGCGCTTCGCGCGCTTCATATTGGACGCCGCTTATGAGGCGACGATGTGGGAGGCGGTGCTGAACGCCCGGCGCGGCATCTCGAGTACTGTTTTTCTGACCCTTCTCGGCGGCGGTGCATTCGGCAACCCCGAGGCGTGGGTAGACTTCGCGATCCAACGAGCGCTCACGATCGTTGCGAACTTCGATCTCGATGTCAGGCTGGTGAGCTACGGCGCCCCGTCGAAATCGGTGCTTCAGATCGTCGAGGGGTTTCGCTGATGCGCTCGATGGTGCGCAGATACTCTGCGGGAAGCCGCCAGTATCGGGCACCGCTCAAGATAAGGGTTCTGTACTCGTCACTCGGCCCGCACGGCACAAAATTGCGCTGCGGCTCGGCGATGTAGGTCAACACGTCGAGCGGCTCGGCCCGGTGCCCGTCCTTCAGGACCGTGATATCGACGCGCTGATAGGAATTGCGGGCCGGGTCGCGATCCGGGCGGAACCCCTCCGCCGTGTCGAGTGCGCACCTATCCATCTCGTCGAGGCGGTACACCGCGCCCCAGACAAGGTCGCCGACCGCGGGAACGATCGAGGCCACATCGCAGCGGCGTGTCCGTGAGTAGCGGGGGAAGCACAAGGAGTAATCCGGCAGGCTGGCGATTGCGACGAATTCCGCTGACGCGCATCGCGACCGCACCTGAGTCCAATCCAGGTTTGAGCCATAGGCGAAGTAGAGCATCCCGTCCTCGCGCTCGATCGGGGAAGCTATAGGTTCTTGACCGCCTGACCGGGGTCAATGAGGATGCCGACTGCCGCGCGGGGCGCGCTGAGGTGTGGCCGTATCCGTCAAAGGAGGCTATCGAACACAACCCGCAGCGAGACAGCATCCTTCATGCTGAGGATCAATTGTGGGATCGAGGTAGAATATCACCTTAAGCGCTTGAATAAGCTCATGTTGATACTCCTGCCTCGTCCGCCATCGCCGGCGCACGGCGACCCTGGCCCGAGCGCGTCCGGGCGCGTCCTATTTGCGCAGGATCGTCGCGAGGCGTTCGCGGGTATCGCTGGAGATCGTCGCCTGCGGCGTCAGGGTCACGCAGCCGAGGGCGAGCCGCCCGTCGAACGCGGCGCGCTCGTTGGCGACGCGGATTTGCACCGGCTGCGTCTCCGTGTGGTCGAGGACGAAATGAAGGTCCGCCTCGATAATCTGCTCGGCCGCCGCTTCGATTCGGGTGTGCGCGAGCTGCCTGCCGGTGAAAACCTCGACGACAAACCCGGTGCCCGCCGTCTCGGGTGAGAAGCCGAGGACGACGTTGGCCGACCACGGCCCCGGCGGCAAATCGATAAACGGGCCATAAACGAGGTGGCGGACGCGGCCGGTGACATCGACCGGGCGCGTCGCCGCGGCCGGCTGCGGGGCCGGCGCGTTCTCGTTGATGAAGAACAGCTCCGGCTCCCAGACCAGCGGCTTCAAATCCTGGCGCAGCATCATATGGGAGACGTATGGCAGCAACGCGCCGTTGACGACCGCCTGATCGCGCTCGCCGAGCCCGCTCGTCGCACGGTTTTCGCCCTGAAAGTGCGGCGTGAAGCCCGCTGCGGCCAACTCGGCGACGATCTCGGCAATTTCGTCGCCGCTCGCCGGCAAATCGAGATGCCCGGCGATCTGCGCCGCGACGGTCGTCGGGTCGCGGCCGTCGTCGATGGCGATCACCAACGCGCCCGGGGCTTTGATCAGGTTGAGCATCGCGGCACAGCTGCTAGCGGCGCCCCGGGTTGCCGTCGCGATGTCATAGCCGGCGCGCTCGACGAGGTCGGCGAGGGCGATGCGGGGATCGCCGACGGAGACGACAAACGGCCGCGTGCTCTGCACGATCTCGCTCTGCAGCCGTCCAACCGGCTGGCGCGAGCACACCAACAGGTTCGGCGCGCGTGTTTTGACGACCGCGACGGCAATGTCATCGAGCGTGTTAAGCGCGACGCGCTCGACCGTGCCCAGGCGCGGTTCGGCCAGCCGCGCGATCAGCATGTCGCACCATTCGGCGAGCCGGCTCGGCATTCCGATCGAGAATAGGACCATTTGCTCGCGTCAGTTGAAAGATCGCGCGCCCGTCTCGAAAGCAAACCGTGGAAGGTCCCGGCCGTCGCCACAAACCGGCCCGCGTTGCCGATCGGCTAACACCGGACAACTCATTTTCGCTCGGCGCCGTCGCTCATGGATTGATCGACCGATTGACGACGATGCCGGTCACGATCGGCCCGGTCACCGTGCTCAACAAGGTGAAGAACTTTTGCATATCGGACAGCAGCGCGTTCGACACGTAGATGATGTCTTTGTCCTCGATGGGGAACCGCTGGGCCAGGAAATAGCTGTTGGGGTCGCGGAAGTCGAGGCGGTACACGATCGGCGAATCGTGGCCGGGACCGACCGGGAGGTTGGTCGCACCCAGCGCGCCGACGACCGCGGGAGGCTCGTAGCGGAACAAAAACACCCCGGAGGGGTCGGCGCGCTGGTCCTGCAGGCCGCCGGCCCGCGCAACCGCCTCCGCCAAGCTCATCGTCTCGGCGTTGAACGTCAGCTGGGTGTTGGTCGTGGTCGCCCCGAAGACCGAGAAGCTTTGCGGAATGCGCACCAGGGTCAACACGTCGCCCGGCCACGCGTAGATGTTTTCCGCCGGGTCCCCAACCAGCGTGCTCATCGGGATCGTCACGGTTTCGCCGCCGCGCGAAAGCCGCACGAAGGTCGCGTAGACCGGAGCCTTTGCGCCGCCCGCGGCGGCGATCAGGTCGAGCATCCGGTCACCGCCGACCGACAGCGGCACCCGCGCGCCGTTGACCACCTCGCCCGAGACGGTTGCGGTGTTGGTGACGCTCTTGGCGACGGTGACGATGACTTGCGGCTCGATTGCCTTTCCCGCGAGGCGCTGCTCGATCTCGCCCTGGACTTGGAGCGGCGATTTTCCGGCGACCGCGACGCGCCCGGCAAACGGGACGCTGATCGCGCCGTCGCGCGCGACAACCTGGTCCGGTACCGTCACACTGCGCGAGCCGGTCGGGATGGTCTCGGTGCCGGGGGCGCCGAACAGCCCGCCGCCGGCCGCTTCCCAGATCGATACCACGACCGTGTCGCCGATTCCGATCTTCGGTTCAGGGGGCTTTCCATATTTCCAGAACCGCGTCCGAAAAGTTTCCTTCGGCTGCGACAGCAGCGTCGTTACGACATGGTTGTTGATGTCGACGACGTCGAACCGGGGCTTGCCGTCCTTGACCGACTGGTCGACGACCTGATGGGCGGTCGGCCCGGCGGTCGGCAGCGTGTAACACCCGGCAAGAGCGATGCTGGCGAGGCAAACAAACGGGGCAGAGAACTTCATCGGCGCGGAACGGTTTATCGAAAACCCAAGACATCTCTACTAGAAAGAGGAATGAGGCAAGATTCGCGTCGGCCCGCAGATTCGGGCGGGGTCGTCTCATGCGCAGGCGCCGCCCCCTGGAGCGTGCCGGCGCGACCGCGACCGGGCGCGTAATCAGGCCGAAGCGGAGTTCCGTGCCGCGGCGCCGGCCGCGTCGTCGTCGGGTATCGCCCGCGCCCGCCGCGGCACCGGCCAGCCGAGCCCGGTCAGCTCGTCGCGGGCGTAGTCGAATGCCGGGTCGAGGACCGCCGCCCGGAGGTAGGCCGCCGCGGCCTCCTCGATTCGCCCTTGAAGTTTAAGGGCGTGGCCGAGCTGCAGGTGGGTGTCGGCGATGTCGGGATTGAGCGCCACGGATCGCCGGTAAGCCTGCTCCGCCTCGGCAACCTGTCCTGCTTCTTTCAGCGCATGCCCGTACTGCACCCAGATCGCCGGCGCCCGCGGGATCGCGCGCAGCACCTCGCGATACTGTTGCGCGGCGCGCTCCCATTCGCCGGCGTCGCGCGCGCTGTTGGCGCTCGCCAAGGTCTCGGCGGTCGGGCCGCGCCGCCCGACCCATTCGCGGCGGACATAGCGGCGAGCCCGGAACCAGGGGCGAATCACCTCGCGCGCGACAAACATCGAGCTGCGGCGCGGGCGGAATGCCGCCGGCCGCACCTTGCCGGGTGCGAAACCCGCCGCGCCCCAGCTTTCCCACAAGGCCTGGTCGAGGGCGTTGCGTTCCAGAAACGCCTCGCGGGTCGATGCCGGCAACGACCTTTCGGTCACCAGCCGCCATCCGGTGTGCGCCTGCAATTCGGCCGAGGTGTTGCGTGGTGCGGCCACCGCCGGCACGCCGAGATCGGCGCCTACCGCCGCGAGGACGCGATCGCAATCGGAGTGCGACCCGACAAACCAGAAGCCGGCCAGAGCCTTGTTCAGAAGCTGATATTTTCGCCGGTCGGTCATTGCCATCAAACGCAGCTGTGACAGCTCCAGCCATCGCGACAGCAGGAAATGTGAAATAAAATTGCAGGGGAGGGCCTTGAGATGAAGAGAAAAGCTGTAGGTTCCGAGCCCCTTTGCCAGGTGATCCATCATTTTCCAGTTGTAGAACGACAACTGCATTTGCAACGGGTCACGCAGCAAAACTATTTGCCGCAGCTCGCGCCCCGGGAAAAGTTGCTCGAGCGAGCGGCCAATATGGTGCCCGGCGACAACCCGCGCCCGGTCGACATCCGGAAAATCGGCGGAGCTGGTGCGGGCATCGGCGCGCAACCGGCGCTGGGATTGCCAGAACACGCCGGGGGCGCAGTGCTCGGCGAGGTGCACCTGAATGGTTTGGCCCGCGGTTTTCGGCACATGCAACAAAAAATAGACCCGCCCGGTTTGGGCGGCGCTGTTCCGCGGCCGTTCAGGCTCGCCAATGGGAGGGAGTTCCCGGACGCTGCTCATCGGCGCCCGGCTGCTGCTGCGGAAAGCGGTCTCAGCGCCACCTGGCCAATGGCCGTCACTTGCCCGCAACCCTCGCCAAAATGCGCAGATGTCCGGCCAGTTCGCTCCGATAGCGCGCGGCAAGCCCCTGGACGCGGCGAGCGACGACGAGCGGCCCCGGGCGCCAAAGCCTCGGATCCTCCAGGCGTTCGATCACAACTTCCGGTGGACAGGGAAGCCGGGTCAGCGGGTCGAGATATCGCGGGTAGAGGATCAGCGCGCCCGCGACGAGCTCCTCGAGGCTGAGCCACCGGCCGCGCCCGGTCGCCGCGCGGTCGGTCCCCGCGAGGTCGATGGTCAGCCCCCAGCCGGCATAGAACGGCCGGCCGTAGACGACGACCCGGCGGCGGCGCAGCAGCGCCTCGAAGCCGGCGAGCGAGGAGAGCGTGTGCAGCTCGTCGACCTCGCCGAGCAGCGCCGCGGTCGAGACGCCCCGCACGACCGCGTCGGCGACGCTGTTGGCGACCGCATCGGGAATCGCACCCGTGCGGTGCCCTGCATCGACATCGGGATGCGGTTTGTATAGGATAAAGGCGTCGGGATTGGCGGCGCGGACGCGCTTCAACAAATCGAGGTTCCCGCGAATTTCGGCGCTGTTGCGCAGCACCGAAAGATCGTCCTCGACCTGCCCCGGCACCAGGATCCGGGGCCGGTCGCGCGGCAGGTCGAGGGACACCGTCGCGGCACCCTGGTTGTATTTGGTGATGCCGTGCACGACGAGGCGGGCGATCAGCGACCGGGCGCGCGCGATCAGCCGCTCGTCGAACTCGGTCTCCAGCAACAGCTGCCGCAAGTCCGACGAAACACGCGGGTCGTAATGCATGCCGCGGCCATCGAGCACCAGCGAGGCGGCCGGCACGAAATCGGAGCCGAGCCCGACCGAGCGGACAAACCCGTCCTCGACCCAGATTAACGGGATGTGCTGGCGCTGGGCGGCGGCGACAAGCCCTTCCGGGACGCGCGACGCCCAGACCGCGACGCCGTCGCCGGGTCTAGCGCCGGCCGCCGCCAACGCCCGCCCGGCGGTGCGCCGGAAGACCGGTGTGCCGACGCTCGACCGCAGAAAATCGGCGACGCGGCGCCGCTTCCAGAACGACATGCCGACGCAGACGGCGATCCGGCGATTGGACTCGTCAATTTTCCGCCAGTCCGCGAGGATCGACGCGATGTCCTCGAATGAGGCCGGGGTTTGCCTGAAGGGGTCGACATGGCGAGTCGCCACCAGGCACGCCCCGGCGAAGATTTCATCTCGACCGCGGCGGAACGGCCGCTGCGCGACACCCGGGCCATCGCCGGTAACGCCCCACCCCGAGTAAAACGCGTCGTCGAAGCAAGCGACGTCATGCCCGGCGAGCAACGCGAGAAAGCCGACCTCGCCGCCGAGCGTATAGACGCGCTCGGCACGCTCGACCGCCGCCCACGGGTCGACCGTCCCGGTCACGATCTGGCAGCCGCGGCCCGCCGCAATGCGCCGCAGCTTCCGCGAGCCGCGAAAAGCGGCGCCGGCCAGCACGACGACCTTGTCGGTCGGATGTTGCGCCAGCGCGGCCGCCAGCATGGCGGAGAACGCGCTCTCGAAGCGCGGCGAGCCGGTCGCGCCGGCGTCGAGGAGCGCGATCCGCTCGCCACCCGGCAGAACACGCGGTCTCCACCATGTCCCGCCGACCCGGCGGGAAACCAGGTCGCGGCGCGCGGCCGCGGCGCGATTGATCAGGGCTGGCGTCTCCCAGCCACGGCTCGCGAGCACGCGATCGGGCGAAAGAATGTCGGCCGCCGAGCTTGGCCCGACCGTCGCGACCGCCGTCACGCCAAGGATCGCGCTCGCCCGGCGATAGCCGGGTGGCGCGCGCAACAGCCCGCGGTCGAGCGCGAGAAACGGGACCCCAAGCGCGGCGGCATGAGCGCGCATCCGGCGCCGTCCTCGCGCCAAACGCCAGGCCGCCAGCCCGACCACCGGGCCGGCGGCGACGGCTTCCGGAAACAGCGCCGCCAACGTCGCCTCGCTCAACCGGGCGCCGCGAACGTCGAGGCGGCCGGCCGCGAGATCGGGACGTGGAAAGTCGCGCTGCTGCGCGGGGCATGCCGCATCGGCGCTCGACATGGCTTCGGCCGTCGCCGTCTCCACAGGCGCGGGGTTCATCGCCGCCGGTCCGCCCCCTGCTCCTTAGCCGGGCGATCGACCGCCGACCGGATCGGGCGGTTCCGCCACAACGGGCGCATCCGGTGAGGCGAAAATCGATGCCCCGATCCGCGGCCGCCAGCGGTTTCTTTGCAGGCCGCTCGCCTCGATCGCGTCGCCGAGCCGCCACGCGAGAACGCTGCGAGCGCCGAGCGTCGTCGTCGTCCACGGCACCGCCGCCGCCCAGGACCGAAACGGGCTGCGCCGCCCGTAGGCCCAGATTTCGACCCGCAGCGAGCGCCCGACGCTGGGCCCGCGGGCGTGAAATCCAAACGTGTCGGCGACGACCAGGGTGTTGGCGGGGACCGCGAGCGCGACCGGTGGCGGCAGGCCGAGCGCCGCGAGCTCGCCCGGGTCGATGCGAAACGAGCCTTCGCGGTTCTCGGCGAGCGTGGACCGGCGCGCGCCGAGGCTCGTCCGCCGCTCCCAGTCGAGCCGTTCCGGCGTGAGCCGGTGCGAGCCCGGGACATAGGTGAACGGCCCGGCGTCCGGCGCGACATCGGTCAGAAACAGCCATGCCTTGACCGTCGGGTGAAAGGTGTCCGCGTGCAGCAGGGTCTGCGGGTCGACCGGGCCCTCATGGGCATGACGCAGGATTGCCTGCACCCACACGACGGGCTCGGCGTCACGACAGCCGGCATACCGGACGAGGCCACGCCACTCGGCCGACTGCAGCACGGCGGCGAGCGCCGGCAGCGCGGTGATCGCGCGGCGGTCGAGCGCGATCTTGCGCATCAAGGTGTCGCCCTCGACGATTTCGCGCAACGGGCCGCGATAGGCTTTGACCTCGGCCAGCAACGCCGCGAACTGACCCGACGGCAGAAAATTCTCGCGGACGACAAAGCCGTCGCGGTCGAAAACGGCACGGTCCGCGACGGAGATGAGCCCGGCCAGCCGGCGGCGGCGGGCGGCCGCCAGCCGATGGGCGAGCGCCACCCGCGAGGCGTGCAAGCCCCATTCGTTCAGGCGCCGGCTGCCGATGATCGGGTTGCGCTCGAACGACTTGGTTCCGGTCGGCAGCTGCGCGATCCAGACCGGGGTCATTGCCGCACGGCGCAGTTGCGCCAGCATTCATCCCTCTCTGAACAAGACTATCCTCCGGCCGCGCCAACCCCGCCAAGCAATCGCATGGATGCGTGGCCGATTTCGCGCAGCATCAAACACTCGCGTGATGCAGCTTGTCCACCGAATTTGGCCGCGGCACTGGGCTCGCTGGTCGCGGGCGCGCCCGCGCCTTAGCCGCGAGCGGCCGGCCGCGGCGGATCGAGCGGCGTGGTAATGCCGGCGGGGCGCCACGGGTTGCGGCCGAGCTTCAACCTTTCGCAGATATCCATCGCCGACCAGTAAAGCGGCACGGCCCGGTCTCTGAGCAGCGGAAAGGCGGCGGGGTCGAGCCCCAGCCAGGGCAGGAACGGGTTGCGGCGGCCGTACGCCCAGATTTCCACCCGGGTCGATGGGCCCGCCGCGATGCCGCGGGCGTGAAACCCCATCGTGTCGGCGACAATCAGCGTGTTTTCCGGCACCGCGAACACCTTTGGGGCGCCGAGCCCGAGCCTCGGCAGCTCTTCGAGCGTGATCCGGGGGGAGCCGCGCGCCGCCTGGAAATCGGCGCTGCGGCGGGCGGTCAGCGACTTGCGCCGCTCCCAGGCAAGGCGCCGGCGGGTCGGGCGGTGCGACCCCGGCACATAGACGAACGGCCCGTCCTCCGCGCAGGTGTCGGTCAGGAAAAACCATGCTTTTACCGTCGGGTGGAAAGTGTCGGCGTGGAGCCGGGTCTGCGGGTCCGGCGGCGCCGCGCAGGCCTGCGCGAAAATCGTCTGGATGTAGACCAGCGGCTCCAGCCGGGACGAGCCGACATAGCGGACGAGACCGAGCCATTCCGGGCTTTCGAGCATGGCTTGCAGCGCCGGAAGCCGGGAGAGCGCC
Organism: Allostellaceae bacterium; assembly: GCA_035570595.1. Lineage (GTDB taxonomy): Bacteria > Pseudomonadota > Alphaproteobacteria > ATCC43930 > CGMCC-115725 > AP-15. Next base: position 18,015 of record DATMLF010000055.1, on the reverse strand, counting down.
CAGCGATCGAGCGCGATCCGCCGGGTGATCGCGTCGCCCTGCTGCTGCTGCCTCGCCGGCGCCGCGAGCTCAAGGGCCTGCCGCTTGACCGCGGCAAAGTCGGCCTCTGGCAGAAAATCGGGTTTGACGACAAACCCGTCGCGGCGAAAGGCCGTGCGGTCCTCGCTTGAAATCAACGGCTCCAATTTCGCGCGGCGCCGTTCGGCCATGCGCTGAGCGAGCCGCATGCGCGCGACATGCAGCCCGGCGCGGTTGAGCCTTGGGCTGCCGATAATCGGGTTGTCGCGAAACGACTTCGCCCCGGTGGCCAGCGCCGCGAGGTGCACCGGCGCTAGCAGCCACGAACGAGCGGCGGAGCTCATCCCGGCCTCCGCGAGCGCTATGCCGCCGCAGGCAGCCCGCGCTCCAACAGCACCGCCAGGCGGCGGGCGAAGGCCGGCGGGTCGGGCAACTGCTCGCCCTCGACGATCCGCGCCTGGTCGAGCAAAAGCCAGGCGAATTCGCCGATCTGGTCGGAGGCGCGGCTTTCGCCGACGCTCGCGGCGAGCCGCTCGATCAGCTTGTGCCGCGGGTTCAGCTCGAGGATGCGCTTGGCCGTCGTGTCGAGCTGATGGTGCTGCTTCAACAGCCGCTCCAAATGCATGTCCATGTCGCCCTCGTCGGCCACCAGGCACACCGCGCTGTCGGTCAGCCGGTCGGAGCCGCGCACGTCCTTGACCGCGTCGCCGAGTGCGAGCTTGAAGATCGCGATCAGGCTGGCGAGCTTCGCTGGCGGGTCCGGCACGTTTTGCGGCTCGGCTTCCGCGGGCGCGATCTTGACGAGATCGACGCCGCCGCGGGTCGCCGACTTGAACGGTTTCTCCTTGAAGGCGCCAATCGCCGGGACCCAGAACTCGTCGATCGGGTCGGTCAGCAGCAACACCTCGACGCCGCGGGCGCGAAAGCCCTCAAGCTGCGGGCTGCGCTTGACGATGTCGAGATTGTCGCCGGTAATCGTGTAGATCGCATCCTGCCCCGGCCGCATCTTCTCGACATACTCGCCGAGCGACACGAGCCCGTCGCGCGCCGTCGAACGGAAGCGAACGAGGTCAAGGAGCGCGTCGCGCTGCTCGCGGTCCTCGTAGAGCCCTTCCTTCAGCACCGCGCCGAAATTGTCCCAGAACTTGGCGTATTCGTCGGGCGCCTCGGTCGCCTTTTTGCCGAGCTCGGTCAAGACGCGCCGGGTCAGCTGTTGGCGGATGCGCGCGACCATCGGGTTCGACTGCAGCATTTCACGGCTGACGTTGAGCGGCAGGTCCTCGCTGTCGACGACGCCGCGCAAAAAGCGCAGATAGGCCGGCAGCAGCTCGGTCCCCTCGTCGGTGATGAACACCCGTCGGACGTAAAGCTTGACCCGGCTCTTGCGCTCCGGGTCGAACAAATCGAACGGCTTGGTCGAGGGGACGAACAACAGGCTCGTGTATTCGAGAACGCCCTCGGCCTTGTTGTGCAAGGTCAGCCACGGGTCGTCAAAGCTGTGGCCGACATGGTGATAGAATTCCTTGTACTGCTCGGGGGTGATCTCGGCGCGCGGCCGGGTCCACAAAGCGGAGGCGGTGTTGACGGTCTCCTCTTTGCCGCCGTCCTTGAGCACGATCGGCAGGCCGATATGGTCGGAATAGGTGTGGACGACCCGGCGCAGACGGGCCGGGTCGAGATATTCGTCCTCGCCGTCGCGCAGATGGACGACGATCGCCGCACCGCGCTCCGCGTCGGGCAGCGGCTCGACCGTGAATTCCCCCTTGCCGTCGGAGGTCCAGCGCCAGCCTTCCGCGTCGCCGGCCTTGCGCGCGCGGACCTCGACCCTGTCCGCTACCATGAAAGCCGAGTAGAAGCCGACGCCAAACTGGCCGATCAGGCTCATGTCCTTGCGCTGGTCGCCCGACAGCTGGCTCACAAACGCAGCCGTGCCCGAGCGCGCGATCGTGCCGAGGTTCTCGATCAGCTCGTCCCGGTTCATGCCGATGCCGTTGTCGGCGACGGTCAACGTGCGGGCCGTTTTGTCGGGGGTCAGCACGACGCGGTATTCGGTGTCGCCCTCGGCCAGCGCCGGCTCGGTCAGCGCGGCGTAGCGCAGCCGGTCGCACGCGTCCGAGGCGTTGGAGATCAGTTCGCGCAGGAAGATTTCCTTTTCGCTATAGAGCGAATGCGCGACGATTTCGAGGAGGCGGCTGACTTCCGCCTGGAAGCTTCTGGTTTCCTGGGTCATGGTCCGCCGTCGCGGGTTGGCGTTAATGCGCCTCGGATATGTAGCGAAAGACCCGCGCGCGCAAGATCACCAAGGCTTGCCCGAAATCACCCGACCGGTTGGCGGATGCCGCGGCGCCAGCGCTCGACGGTCTCCTCGATCCGCCTCCCGTCGGTCTCCTTCAGCCAGGCTTCGGTGAACGAAGCAGTGCCGCTTTTTGGCCGGCGTTCGCTGGGCAGCGGCGCGAGGCTGCCGCGATCTCGCCGGCAAATTCGACTTCCGCTGTTTTCAAATCCTGGTCCGACGGTTCTAGCCCAGGGTCGGCGACATCGAGGCGGCTGACCATTGCGTAGACCCTCACCGCCCGCGTCGTCATTTTTCCGACGTTGCCGATTTCGAGCGGCGCCCACTCCCGGTACTCGAGCAACACCGTCGCCCGCGACGCGGACACCGCGATGACCCGCCCGACCCCACGTTCGCCGTCTTCTGGTCTGCCGTCGCCGTCCACGAACCTTCTCTCCATGCCGCGAGGGTCGGCCCAAAGCTCGGCGAATTTGGTAAAAAAGGGGTGAATAGCGGCTGCTCGAGTTGCGCCGGGATGCCTGTTCCGCGGCGACGCACCGCGGCAACCCGGTCGGTTTATCCTTGCCATTGTGCCTCCGCCACCCGATACCTTTGCCATGGGCATGTTCAGCCCCGCTCCGCGGCTTGTCGCGGTCCTCGGGCCGACCAACACCGGCAAGACCCATCTCGCGATCGAGCGCATGCTCGGCCACCGCAGCGGGATGATCGGGTTTCCGCTGCGCCTCCTGGCGCGTGAAAATTACGACCGCATCGTCAAATTGCGCGGCGCCCGCGCGGTGGCGCTGATCACCGGCGAAGAAAAGATCGTCCCGCCAAACCCGTCCTATTTTGTGTGCACGGTCGAATCGATGCCGCTCGACCGGCCGGTCGACTTTCTAGCGGTCGACGAGATCCAGCTGTGCGCCGACCCCGAGCGCGGCCATGTCTTCACCGCGCGGCTGTTGCACGCGCGCGGCCTCGCCGAGACGATGCTGCTCGGCGCCGACACGATCAAGCCGCTGATGCGGCGGCTCGTCCCCGAATTCGAGCACGTCAGCCGGCCACGGTTTTCGACGCTCTCCTACACCGGCCACAAAAAAGTGACGCGGCTGCCGCGGCGTAGCGCGGTCGTCGCATTTGCGGTTTCCGACGTGTTTTCTTTGGCCGAGCTGATCCGCCGCCAGCGCGGCGGCACCGCGGTCGTGCTCGGCGCGCTCAGCCCGCGCGCGCGCAACGCCCAGGTCGGCATGTTCCAGGCCGGCGAGGTCGACTACCTCGTCGCCACCGACGCGATCGGCATGGGGCTCAACATGGACCTCGACCATGTCGCCTTTGCCCGCACCGCCAAGTTCGACGGGCGCGGCCCGCGCCGGCTGACCGCCGCCGAGATCGCCCAGATCGCCGGCCGCGCCGGGCGCCACATGAGCGACGGCAGCTTTGGCGCCACCGCCGAGCAGGGGCCGCTCGACCCCGAGATCGTCGAGGCAGTTGAAAACCATCGCTTCGACCCGCTGACCCGACTCAACTGGCGCAACACGAGGCTGCGGTTTGGGTCGATCGAGGCGCTGTTGAAGAGCCTCGACGAGCGCCCCGATCGCCCCGGGCTGGTTCAGGCGCGCGAAGCGGACGACCATCGCGCGCTGCAGGCGCTGGCGCGCAACCGCGAGGTCGCCGAGCTCGCCGCCAACCGCGGCGCGGTGCGGCTCCTGTGGGAGGTCTGCCAGATCCCCGATTTCCGCAAAATCATGACCGAGAGCCACACCCGGCTGTTGACCCACATCTTCGGCCATCTTGCCGGCCCCGAGGAACGGCTGCCGACCTCGTGGATCGCCGGTCAGGTCAGCAATCTCGACCGCACCGACGGCGACATCGACAGCCTAATGGCGCGGATCGCGCACATCCGCACCTGGACCTACATCACTCACCGCAGCGACTGGGTCGAGGGTGCCGCCGCGTGGCAGGAGCAGGCCCGCGGCATCGAGGACCGGCTTTCCGACGCCTTGCACGACCGACTCACCCAGCGCTTTGTCGACCGCCGCTCGGCCTTTCTGGTGCGCCGGCTCGCCTCCGACGACGAGTTGGTCGCGTCCGTTTCGGCGAGCGGCGAGGTCCGGGTCGAGGGCGCCTATGTCGGCCGGCTCGACGGCCTGCGGTTTGTCCCCGACGCCATCGACGGCATCGAGATGCGGCTCGTCAACACCGCCGCGAACCGCGTCTTGCGCAGCGAAATCGCGGCGCGCGCCCGGCTCCTCGCCGCCGACGCCGACGCGGCGTTTGCGGTCGATCCCGACGGCACGCTGCGCTGGCGCGGCGGGGCGGTGGGGCGCCTCGCGGCCGGCGAGCGGATACTGGCGCCGCGTGCCGAGCCGATCGCCGGCGACTTTGTCGAAGGCGACGTGAGAGAGCGGATCCGCCAGCGGCTGACGGCGTTTGCCCGCGCCGAGATCGAGCGGCGGCTTGCGCCTTTGCACGCGGTCTGCGCCTTGCCGCTCGGCGGGGTCGGGCGCGGTCTCGTCTTTCAGCTCGCCGACGGGCTGGGCGCGCTGCCGATGGGCGAGGTGGCGCATCAGGTCGCGGCACTCGACCGCGCCGATCGCGCGGCGCTCAGCCGGCACGGCGTGCGCTTTGGCACCGAGTTCGTTTATGTCGAGCCATTGCTGCGGCCCGAGGCGCTGCGGTTCCGCGCATTGCTGTGGGCGGTGCGGCAGGGGCGGGCGACGCCGGTGCTGCCGTCGGCGCGGCGGCTCGCCAAGGCAATCGACACCGATCCCGCACTGCCCGCGTCGTTCTATGCGGCACTCGGCTTTTTTGTCGCGGGCGGGCTTGCGTTGCGCGCCGATCGTCTGGAGCGGCTCGCCGCTACGGCGCGGCGACTGAGCCGGGCCGGCGCGTTTACCGCCGACGCGCGCCTCGCGGCGCTCGCCGGCATCGAGCCGGGCGTGCTTCGGCGCCTGCTGACGGCGCTCGGCTATCGCGCGGTGATCGACGACGGCGTCGAAAGCTTCGTCGCGCGGCCGCGCCGCCGCCGCGACACCACCAGCCGCACTGCGCCGCGCCCGCCGCGCGACGGCCACCCCTTTGCCAAATTGCGGGAGCTGAAGCTCGCTTGAGCGACAGCGGCGGCACGCCGGCACCGCCCGGCCGGCGGCTCGACCAGTGGCTGTGGTTCGCGCGCCTCGTCAAGACCCGCTCGCTCGCGGCGCGGCTGTGCGCGGCCGGGGTCGTGACCTTGAACGGCGTTGCGGTCCGCAAGCCGAACCACCTGGTCCGGGTCGGTGATTGTGTCGCAGCACCGCAAGGCGGGTTTCGCCGCACCGTAGAGGTGCTGGCGCTCGGCGCGCGTCGCGGCCCGGCGAGCGAAGCCCGGCTCCTCTACCTTGATGCCGCCGCTCCGGTCCGGCTCGCCGACCTGAGCCCCGCATGGGAGCCGCTCTTGGCCGAGGCCGACCCGGAAGACTGAGATCGCTTCAGGACACTCCGTCGCGCGGTTCGGCCAAAGCCACCGCTTCGCCAATGCCTCGCCAGTCGGCGGTTTGTTGCGACAACGGGCGGTTGATCAGGCCGAGCGGGCTGCAGTGGCCGACGGCGAACACCCGCACGCCGGTTTGCGCGAGCCATGTCCCGCCGGCCGCGGCTGAGATCGCCCGCGGCGTTACCCTCAGCGCAAAAGCCTGCCGCACCGCCCGCCAGCCGCAGCCGCCCATCCCGACGACGACCGGCGGGTTCAGCCATTCGATAAGCGGGATCAGATGCCGTTCGGTGCACGCGCTGACCCAGCTCGCGCGCACCGGCCCGTTCATCGCGCCTTCCTTGAGGCACAGCACCGAGTTGGTCAGGAACACCGGTGCCTCGGCATCCAGTTCGCGCGGGTGTTTCGCCGCAATCCCCGCCTCGGCGAGCAGCCTCCACAAATTCGCGTTGGTCTTGTTGGCGGGCTCGTCATGCCCGCGATTGCGGACAAAGTAGTCGACATTGCCGAAATCCTGGCCGACGACCAACAGCTTGGGCCTTTTATGTCCGAGCCACAATTCCCAGTGGCTGACCACGTCGGGGTCGTAGTCGAACTCGGCGCAGCTGCGAATTCTGCCGGGGCTGCGCTCGACGCAAATCCGGCAGGCTTTACGAGCCGCCACCAGCGCGCCGTATTCGGTCATGCTGCTTGCTCCGATGCGAGTGGGCCGGGCGTGCCTTTCCGCGGCCTTTCGGGTCGATTATGATCGGCCGATGGCAACCGATCATCCTGCTCCCCGCTTTCATTACCGTCTCGGACTGAACCAGCCGATCGGCAGCCCGTCGCAAAAGCGACTGGCCGAGATGGCCGAGGCGATCGGCCGCGAGACCGACGGCCAGTTCCGGCTCGACGTATTCCCGGAAAGCCGGCTCGGCCCCGACCCGCAGATGCTCGCCGACATGCGCAGTGGTGCTCTCGAATTCTTTGTGGCCGGCGCCACCCTGGGCGATTTGGCGCCGACGAGCGCGCTGCCGCTGCTGCCCTTCGCGTTTGCGGATTCGACGGCGGTGTTCGCCGCGCTCGACGGCGCGCTTGGCGACCGCATCCGCGGCGAGCTGGCGCAGCACGGCATTCATGCGTTCCGCCATTGCCTGCAAAACGGGTTCCACCACCTGACGACCAGCAGCCGGCCGGTCCACATCGCCGCCGATCTTGCCGGGGCCAAAATCCGCAGCCCAGGCGGTGCCATTGCCCGCGACTTTTTCGCGACGTTCGGCGCAGAGGCGGGCTACGTCCCGTTCAACGGGATGTACGAGGCGCTGAAGGAGCGCCGGTTCGACGGCCAGAGCGACCCGCTCGGCGTCGTGCTGTCGCTGAGGCTCCATGAGGTGCAGACCCATCTGAGCCTGACCCGTCACTGGTGGTCGGGGTTCACCGTGCTCGCCAACGCCGATGCGTGGGCTGCCCTGCCGCGCGACATTCAGGAGATCGTCGAGCGCAACGCCGAAAAATATGCGTTGCTGCAGCGCCAGGACACCGAGGCGGTCAACGCCGGCGGTGCGGACGAGCTGGCCCGGCTCGGCATGACCGTCAACACCGCCGACGCGGCGAGCTTTCGGGCGAAGCTCGGCCCGTTCTACGCGCGCTGGCGCGAGCAGGCCGGCCCCGACGCGTGGCGGCTCCTCGAAACCTACGCCGGCGCAATCGCCGGCTGATGATGCCGGCACCCAGCGACCCGTTTCGCCTCGACGGCAAGCTGGCGCTCGTCACCGGCGCCGGGCGAGGGATCGGCCGGGCCGTCGCGTTGGCGCTTGCCGCCGCCGGCGCCGAATTGGTCCTGGTCAGCCGCACCGCGAGCGAGCTTGACGCGGTGGCGGGCGAGATCGCGCGAGCCGGCGGCCGGGCCAAGGCCGTGCCTCTCGACGTGACCGACAGTGCCGCGGTGCGCGCCGCCTTCACCAACCTCGAGCGGCTCGACATCCTCGTTAACAATGCCGGCGTCAACCGGCCGCAACCCTTTCTCGAGGTCGACGAGGAGACCCTCGACCGATTGCTGACCCTCAACGTCCGCGCCGCGTTTCTGGTGGCGCAGACGGCGGCCCGGCTGATGGTGGCCGCAAACGGCCCAAAGACTGGCGGCGGCGTGATCGTCAACATGTCCTCGCAGATGGGCCATGTCGGCTCCGAGTACCATCGCACCGTCTATGTCATGACCAAGCACGCGATTGAAGGGCTGACCAAGGCGATGGCGGTGGAACTCGCGCCCAAAGGCGTGCGTGTCGTCTCGATCGCGCCGACCTTTGTCGACACGCGGTTGGTCCGTCCGTTTTTCGACGACCCGACGTTCCGGAAATGGGTGCTCGACCATATCCCGCTCGGCCGCCTTGGCACAGTCGAGGAGGTAGCGTCCGCGGTCGTCTTCCTTGCCTCGCCCGCCGCCGCCCTCGTCACCGGCTCCTCGCTCCTCGCCGACGGCGGCTGGACCGCCTGGTAATCAGCGATCCGCGGGGCGTTTCAAGTTTCCGCGAGGATGGCAAGCAGACTCCGTTATCTGCACGCCGTCTCGGCTCAGCGCCGACAGCAGCCGCTCTGCAGTCAAATCGACCCAGAGATTGAGGCATGGCCATCCACGCGACACCTTCGCCCGCGCATGTAGCAGTGCCGTGGCGGCTTTCAGATCGGACCCGCAATTCGAAGGATTCTGATTTTGGGGCTGTCCTGGCTACGATCCAAAAAAATTGCCGACGAAAGCAAAAGGCCGAACCCCTCTGCTGGCACTTTAGGGGCGAGGGACATGCAATGGATGATCTCGAACAACTTGTCCAAATCGCCGCGGAGGGCGACCCGAACGCCTTCGTGGAGCTTACACGACGGTTTCAGCACTTCGCGTTCGGCTCGGCGCTGGCGTTGCTCGGCGACTTCCAGCAGGCGGAAGACACCGTGCAGGAGGCATTTCTGGCCGCGTGGTGGAGCTTGCCGAGCCTGTCTGATCCCGCAGCGTTTCCCGGCTGGCTCCGCGGCATTGTCCGGCATCAGGCATTTCGCGTGCTTCGACGCAGGCAGTTCGAGAGCGTTCCTCTTGACGCGGCAGAGAACATCCCAACCGAGCGCGCTCTGCCGGATGACCAACTGGACCAGCACCAACACGCCCGAGCCGCCCTGGCTGCTATTGCGAAACTCCCGGCACCCCTTCGGGAGCCGGCGACACTGTTCTACGTCCATGAGTGCTCGCACCAGGACATAGCCAACTTCCTCGGCATTTCGGCAACGACGGTGAACAACCGTCTGCATGTTGCTCGCGCCAAACTGAAAGAGAGGATGCCAACGATGGTTGCTGAAATCCTCCATGCCCACGGTTTGCCGGATGACTTCGCCAATCGAATTGGTCGTCTGGTCGCAGCACGCGGTGAAGTGATCGAGGCCCTTTTCGATACGCACTCCTTGCCCGATCTGCTCACGGAACTCGCGGTCAGCGATGAGGCTAACCGCCGGACGATTACCGTCCAGGTGATTCAACGACCTGGCGGTGGAATTGTGCGCGGTGTCATCTCGTCTCCACCGGGGGAAACACCACGCGGAGCGACCGTGCTGAACTCGCTTCGTTACGCTGAGGTTCCCCTAAATCGAAATACGTTTAGCCGAGCGGTGAAACTTCTTGCCGGTCCGCGTCCGCGCAAACTCGGCCCCGAACCGTTGGAGACAGGTATCAAGGTGATCGACGTTATGTGTCCTTTGGCCGTGCGGGGAACGGTCGCCATAGCCGGCGAATTACGCACGGGACCGGCGGTCGTAATGGAGGAATTGGTGCGTCGATTGAGCGGTAGCGCGGATCGAGTCTCCCTATTCACATTGATTCAGCCGTGGAAGGACGGGGATTTCTCGTACGCGGCAGAGTTGAAAAAAGACGGATTTAGCGAAGGGACGGTCGGGGCCGTGCAGACCTTCTTCTTCCGCGCCGGTGACGGCCCGTGGACCACGGAGCGTCTGGCCGAACTCGCCGCCGTCGATACGGTAATCCATCTGTCCCGCGGCATGGCCGAGAAGAAAATATATCCCTGCGTCGATCCCCGAACGTGTCGATCCCGTCTATTGGAGACGAAGGGCGTGGGAGACGATCACGTCCTGATAGCCGAGCGTGCAAGGCAAGCCCTGAGCTTGTTGATGCACCCGGCTCTCGCCGAAGCGGCTGACCAGATAATTCTTCACCGCGCCCAGAAGCTCGCCAACTTCTTCGCGCAACCGTTCTTTTGCGCCGAGCCATGGACAAAGCGACCGGGTTCGCACGTGAGTCTCAAAGACGCCCTCCAAGGCTGCCGGGAAATTCTCGATGGCGTTCACGACGATCTGCCGGTCGAAGCATTCTACTTCACCGGCAGTATCGACCAGATTCGCGCAACGCGTTCCGGCTGAGCGGATGCGGCAAAGACCCTCATTTGCTCCTTGTTGGCAGAGGTTATCATCCGATTGAAAAAGGGGGTGACATGCCTCGCGATCCTCAAACTCATCGCACTCCCCTCGACGTTCTCAACTATGAGATCGTCCAGGAGCAAGCCAGTGCGCTTGGGCGAATGGGGCGAGCGCTGGAAGCTGCCCTCGCGAAGTTGCCAGAGTTCGATGCCCTCCATCCGCCTGCGGACGTGCCGGCGTCAGCGCAGCAGGCACGACGTATCCTGGTATTGGAGGCCGGCCACGCGCTCTGGATGTTCGTGGTCCAGCGAGAGGCGTGTGGCCTGCGGGACAGCCGCAACATCGTGAAAAGCTATAACGTGCCGCGCGAGGTCGAACAGTGCATGGGACCCGCATACTCCAACAGACGCGAGATGGCCCAAGCGGCACCAATCACGCCTTAACCCAGCGGGCATACGCACCACCCGTCTGGAACAAGCTGCCCTGGCTGACCGGCGGCGTCCGCTCACGGAAATCGCGGCTGGTGATCTCCATGTTAAGACATTTCCGAGATTTCTTAACGGCCAGAAAGCACCGCTTCAGGGCTGTGGCCGCTCAAAGGCTTGAAGAATTATCGGCACTCCTTCCCACAATTGATCCGGACAAACCGCCGAGGAGCTGAATGATGAAGCCTCGCCGGGACGGACCGGCGGCGCTTGCACGGCAAGATGGATCGTCATTTAGGGGGCTTTCGCTATCGCGATAATGCACGCCGACAGTTCCCGCGATGGCAATGCCGCTTTGGGGCATAATCAGTCGATCTTTCTCCGCGGCGGTCGATGCTCGCTGCGGGTAAGGTCGGACGGCCATCCGCAAGGTTGCCAAAATCGGTCGTTTGATGGCGCGACGGGACGCAGCAAGCGCTGGCGTGCCTGTTGATTTCCTGCAAATAACAGGTGGAACAGGAGTGGAGGATCGGATGCCTCGCCATATCAAATCCGGCGCGCTAGCCGGGAGCCAAGACGAAGCCGACGCCAGGGTCCGCGCCACGGTCGAGACGATCATCGCCGATGTCGCCAAGCGCGGCGACGCGGCGGTGCGCGAATTGTCGGAAAAGTTCGACAAATGGTCGCCGCCGAGCTTTCGGCTGTCCGACGGTGAGATCGCGGCGCTGGTCGCCAAGGTGTCGCCGCAGACGATCGACGACATCAAATTCGCGCAAGCCCAGATCCGCAATTTCGCCGAGATCCAGCGCGCCTCGTTGAGGGACGTCGAGGTCGAGACCTTGCCCGGCGTCGTGCTCGGCCATCGCCACATCCCGGTGGGGCGCGTCGGCTGCTATGTGCCTGGCGGGCGCTACCCGATGGTCGCCTCGGCGCACATGTCGATCGTCACCGCCAAGGTCGCCGGCGTCGGGCACATCACCGCCTGCACCCCGCCAAACCAGGGCGGCCCGCACCCCGAGACGATCGCGGCGATGCATCTGGGCGGCGCCGACGATATCCAAGTCTTGGGCGGCGTCCAGGCGGTGGCGGCGATGGCGCTCGGCACCGACACCTTCAAACCCGTGGACATGCTTGTCGGCCCCGGCAACGCCTATGTCGCCGAGGCCAAGCGCCAGCTTTACGGAAAAGTCGGCATCGATTTGTTCGCCGGCCCGACCGAGATTCTGGTCATCGCCGACGAGGCCGCCGACGCCGAGATGTGCGCGACCGACCTGTTGGGGCAGGCCGAGCATGGCCCGACCTCGCCCGCGATCCTGCTGACCACCTCCGAAAAGCTGGCACACGACACGGTCGCCGAGGTCGACCGCCAGCTCGGCGTGCTGCCGACCGCCGACGTTGCGGGCGTCGCTTGGCGCGATTATGGCGAAGTCGTCCTGTGCGCCGACGACGACGAGATGGCGGCCGAGGCCGACCGGATCGCCGCCGAGCATGTCGAGGTGCTGACCCGAGAGCCGCGCCGCTGGCTCGACCGCCTGCACAATTACGGCGCGCTGTTCCTCGGTCCCGAAACCAACGTCTCCTACGGCGACAAGGTGATCGGCACCAACCACACATTGCCGACCAAGGGTGCGGCGCGCTACACCGGCGGTCTGTGGGTCGGCAAGTTCCTGAAGACCTGCACCTACCAGGAGGTCAAGACGCCCGAGGCGAGCGCCATGGTCGGCGAATACTGCAGTCGCCTCTGCGCGATCGAGCGGTTCTGGGGCCACAAGGAACAGGCCGACCTGCGCGTCCGCCGCTACGGCCGCAAGAACGCCGCGGATTGAGGGGTTCCCCGATGCCGACAAAGCCTCACCTCGAATTTCACCGCGTCGACATGGATGCGGGTTGGCAGACGCCGCCGGGCTATCCCGCCGGCATCGAGCAAAAGATCCTCGCCGATGCGCTCGACGAGGAGCGCAAATCGGGAAGCCGCACCCGCCTGTTGCGGTTCGCCCCCGGGGTGTTCACCACCGCACCTTTTGTCCACGACCACTGGGAAGAGGTTTATCTCGTCGCGGGCGACCTGACCGTCGGCAACGACGCCCACGGCCGCGGCGGCGAGAATTTTCCGGCCGGCACCTATGCCTGCCGCCCTCCCGGTGCCGTCCACGGCCCGTTCAAGTCGGAAGGCGGCTGTCTCTTATACGAGATCCACTACTACGCCGACTGACGCCTGGGGTGCCGCACCTATCTGGCGTTGATTGCCGGAATACGCGATAATCCTCCAGCCTGAACGATCGGGCGGGGGGAAGGATGGCGCTGTCTCCGGCAAGGCGGGGCAACCCGCCGGTTTTCCACGTCGTCTTGATCAAGCCGACGCATTACGACGACGACGGCTATCCGATCCGCTGGTTCAGGGCCGCGATTCCGTCGAACACTCTCGCTTGCCTGAACGCGCTCGCCGAGGATGCGCGCGGTCGCCAGGTGCTCGGGCCGGGAGTCGACATCCGCCTTCACACCTTTGACGAGACCAACCAGCGCGTCCGCCCCGAGCGCATCATTCGCACGATCCGCGGGTCAGGTGGGCGGGCATTGATCGGGTTCGTCGGCGTTCAGTCGAACCAATTCCCGCGCGCCCTTGATCTCGCCCGGCCGTTACGCGCCGCCGGCCTCCCGGTGTGCATCGGCGGCTTTCACGTCTCCGGCTGCCTCGCGATGCTGCCCGAGATGCCGCCGGAGATGGCCGAAGCGCAGGCGCTCGGCATCTCGTTTTTCGCCGGCGAAGCGGAGGGAGGCCGTCTCGATCAGGTCCTGCGCGACGCCTGGGACGGCGCCTTGCGGCCGGTCTACAACTTCATGAGCGACCTGCCGGGGCTGGAAGCCGAGCCGCTGCCGATCCTGCCGTCGCGCCATATCCGCCGGATCGCCCACTCGTTTTCGAGCTTCGATCTCGGGCGCGGCTGCCCGTATCAATGCTCGTTCTGCACGATCATCAACGTCCAGGGCCGCAAGAGCCGGTTTCGCACCCCCGACGACCTCGAACGGGCGATCCGCCAAAACTACGCGCAGGGCATCCGCCGGTTTTTCATCACCGACGACAATTTCGCCCGCAACCGCAACTGGGAGGCGCTGTTCGACCGTATGATCCGGCTGCGGCAGGACGACGGGATCAAGCTCAACCTGATGATCCAGGTCGACACGCTCTGCCACCGCATTCCGAATTTTATCGAGAAGGCAGCGCAGGCCGGGGTGCGCCGGGTCTTTATCGGCCTCGAAAACATTAACCCGGACAATTTGATCGCGACCAAGAAACACCAGAACAAGATCACCGAGTACCGCGTCATGCTGCAGCAATGGCGCGACCACGGGATGATCACCTATGCCGGCTACATCACCGGATTTCCCGCCGACACCAAGGAATCAATCCTGCGCGACATCGAGATCATCAAGCGCGAGCTGCCGCTCGACCTGCTCGAATTGTTTTACCTGACGCCGCTGCCGGGTTCCGAGGACCACCGCAACCTATGGCGGGAAGGCGTGTGGATGGACGAGGACCTGAACAAATACGACCTCTCGCACCGGGTAGCACACCATGCGCGCATGTCCGACGCGGATTGGGAGGAGGCCTACCACGCCGCCTGGGACAGCTTTTACAGCTTTGACCATATTCGCACGGTCCTGCGGCGCGCCGCGGCCAACCCTAACGGCCGCCCGCGCACGATCGTCGTCGCTCTTTTGTGGTTCAAGCTGGCGCAAATGCTGGAAGGGGTCCATCCGCTCGAAGGCGGCGCCTTTCGCCGCAAGGCGCGCGCCGAGCGGCGCCCAGACCGGCCGCGGCAGGCAGCGCTCGCGTTCTACCCGCGGGCCGCCGCCGAGATCACGGTCAAGGCGTGGCGATACCTGTCGATTATCCGCCAAGTCCACAAGCTTCTGAAGCAGACGTTGGCCGACCCCGACCGCCTGGCCTATACGGATTTGGCAATGGCAGCGCCGCAAGCCGACGAATTCGACAGCCTCAACCTCTATCGGCTGACAAAAGGCGGCGAGGCGGCGGTCGCCCGCAGACGCCGCGACGACCTGCTGCGCGCCGCTGCGGGCTAGCCTGTGTCGGCGGGATGGCGGTTGCTCATCGGCAAACGGGCCACAACCAACCGGGTGGATCGCGCGGCTGCTCGAGACCAAGCCGCGCCTCGTGGCCGCTATGGCGTTGGCTAACAAGATGGCGCGCATCGCCGGGGCGGTCATGGTGCGCAACCGACATCCACCACGCCTCCTCAGGCGAGGCTGCGTCATGCGAAAACGACGCCGCCGAGGATCGCGAGAAAATGACAGGCGGCGCCCGCGAGCACAAAGCCGTGCCATGCCGCGAGGCGGTAGGGCAGCCGCCACCACAGCAGAAAAGGGACGCCCACCGAATAGAAGACGCCGCCCGCCGCGATCAACAGCGCGGTATGCGTTGAAATGCCCGGGCCGACCGCGACGAGGCTCGCCCAGCCGAGGAGCAGATAGAGCATCGCGGAACGCCAAATGCCGCCGATCGGGAACCGTAGCTTGAAGAGCACGCCGAGCGCGGCGGCCGCCCACAGCGCCACCGCCAAGGCGATGCCCGACACACCGCCGCGGGCGAGCGCGAACGGGGTCGCCGACCCGGCAATCATCGCGAAAATCGCCGCATGGTCGAGGCGACGCAAGAACCGGCGCCGCACCGGATCGGTCGCCGCACGGTAGCAGAGCGAGCAGCCCAGCATCGACAACAGCCCGGCCACATAGGCGACGACCCCGACATCGAGCCGCGGCTTGCCGCTGGGCAGAGCCACAAGCAACGCCACC
Source organism: Allostellaceae bacterium (assembly GCA_035570595.1). Classification (GTDB taxonomy): domain Bacteria; phylum Pseudomonadota; class Alphaproteobacteria; order ATCC43930; family CGMCC-115725; genus AP-15. Next base: position 2,630 of record DATMLF010000055.1, on the reverse strand, counting down.
GACGCGGCGACGCCGCACACCAGGCCAAAGCCGAGAATCACCAAATCCGCGACCCGCTCGGCTCCGCGCGCCACGTAGGCCGCGGTCGGTAGACTGTTTGGGTTCGCGCGTCTGTGGCGGTCTGCGGACCGCTCCTCTGCCATGCTCGATCTGTCGCTAGCTTTGGAAGGAAAGTCGCACCAGCGCCACTGGACGGGGTATCAGGATCCGGGCGGTTCTTCAACGTTGCCGGGCGATCGACCGATCGGCGGGTTGCCTCTGGGCATCCGTGCCGCGGCAGCGCTCGCAATTCTGGGTCGTCGGTCCCGGGCACGGCCGATGCGGCATGTGCGCTTACTTGTCGCTTTCCGGTTCGAGCGACCAGTAGTAGCCGACGGTTGGCGCATGAGCCATCGAGCTCACCCCGACGGTTGGGCCGGTGTAGGTCGTGATCGGCGGCGCCTCGATGACGCTGGTCTTCGGTTTTTCTGCGGCGGGCTCTTCGCTGACGATCTGTTGCGAGATGTCCGGCACCGCGCTGAAATTTACCGCGGACGGGGTGTCAAAGCAGTTCTTGTCTTTTTTGACCCGACAGGACGCGGCGTCGGCCGACCCGGCGGCCATCACCGCGCAGGCCATCAGGGTAAGGGCGAAGGGTCCCCAAAACCTCATTTCACCGTACCGCGACCGAGTGCACTTTTTAACTTTTGCCCGATTGTTGACTGCGAGTCCATATTGATCGAGAGGCGTCGACGGCAGGGCCACGGAGCAGGTCATGAGGCAGATAAAACCAATCCCTGGCGGCCGGCGCGAACCGGCTGGCGGATAGGGCGATGCACGTCCTGATCTGCGGCGGCGGCGTGGTCGGCGCGTCGGTCGCCTATTTCTTGAGCCGCCGCGGGGTGCGCACCACGGTGATCGAGCAGGGCGGGCTCGCTTGTGCCGCGTCGGGCAAGGCGGGTGGTTTTTTGGCGCTCGACTGGTGCGACGGGACCCCGCTCGCCGCCCTCGCGCGGCGCAGCTTCGCGCTGCATGCGCAACTCGCGCGCGAGATCGACGGCGACTGGGGCTATCGCCGGCTGACCACTTATGGCGCCTTTGCGACCCAGCATGCTCGGGCTCGCCGGCGCGGCGGCGCGCACGATCTTCCGTGGCTCGGGTCCGGCGCCGCCGTGACGGCCCGGCTCGGCACGCCCGAGACGACCGCCCAGGTGCATCCGGCGCGCTTTAGCGTAGCGATGATGCGGGCCGCGCAGGCGAGCGGCGCCGGCTTGCGCCGCGGCCGCGTCGACGGCGTGGTGCGGCATGACGACGGCGGTGTCGCGGGGGTGGTGGTCGACGGCGCCGTTGTCGAAGGCGACGCGATCGTGATCGCGATGGGGCCGTGGTCGATCCTCGCCGGCGCGTGGCTGCCGCTGCCCCCGGTGTTCGGGCTCAAGGGGCACAGCCTCGTCTTCGAGACCGGCGCGCGAATTCCGGCCGAGGCGCTGTTTTGCGAATACCGGGAGGCGAACGGCGTCGAGCAGACGCCCGAAGTGTTTCCGCGCGACGACGGCACGACCTATGTCTGCGCGATTTCGAGCGACAGCCCGCTGCCGCTCGACCCCGACGAAGTGGCCCCGGACCCGGGTGCCGTCGAGCGGCTCGAGGCGATCTGCCGCGACCTCTCGCCGGTCCTGGCCGCGGCCAAGATCGTGGCGCGGCAGGCCTGCTATCGCCCGATCGCGAAGGACGGGTTGCCGCTGATCGGCCGGGTGGCTGACGTGGCCGGCGCCTATGTCGCGACCGGGCACAGCGTCTGGGGCATTTTGAACGCGCCGGCGACCGGCGAGGCGCTGGCCGAGCTGATCCTTGAAGGTGCGGCACGGACCGTCGATTTGGCGCCGTTCGACCCCGGCCGGTTTCCGCCGCTCGAGCCGGCGGCGTTGCGTGCGACGGCGCGGGGATGACCGCCAGCCGGCCGATGGCATAGAACTTGCCCCTTGCGCGGCGACAAACAGGCGGCAGCGATGCGAAAAATCAACATCCTGAGCATTCAGCGGGTCGGGCAGGCGGATCGGGCGCGGATCGAAGCGGTCGATCCGGCAATCTGCCTCACCGACGCCGGCGGCTGGTTCGACGGCGAGATCCGCGACACGTGGCCCGCCTACACCGCGGCCCGCTATCTGCCGCCCGGCACGACTGGCGAGGGCACCCGCGAGCAGCGCGACCAGCTGCTCGCCGAGGCCGAGGTCGTTCTTGGCGGCTGGCCGTACCCGCTTGACCTGCGCGCCCGCGCGCCGCGGTTGAAATGGTTTCACCAGCGCCCGGCGGGGGCCAGCAATCTGCGGCTCGGCGACCTCTGGGGCAGCGACGTCGCTGTGACAACCTCGCGCGGGGTCGGCAGCACCCTCGCGATCGCGGAATATGCGGTGGCCGGGATTTTTTGTTTCGCCAAGTGTCTGAACCAGGTCGCTCCCGATCGCGCGGCCGGCCATTTCGACCATCGCGCCTACCGGCCGCTTCTGCTCGACGGCAAGACCGCCTGCGTCGTCGGCGCCGGCGGGATCGGGCAGGATGTCGGGCGGCTCGTCGCCGGGGTCGGCCTGCGGGTCGTCGGCACCCGCCGCGCGCCGCGGCCGGGCGAGTCGCCGCCGGCCGGGTTCAGCGAG
>DATMLF010000054.1:0-2065 GCA_035570595.1 Allostellaceae bacterium | reverse complement strand
CATCGAGGATTTGCATCATCTCGCCATAGATGCGCGGGCTGCCGCCCTCCATGATCTCCGCCGGGTCCACCTCGCGCTGCCGTGCCGCCGCCTCGATCGAGGGGGCCGACCACGGCCAGTGCGGTGCGTTATAGTGCAAGCTGAGGAAATAGGGGTCGTGTGACGCGGCGCCGGCTTCGACGTAGGCGAGGGCCCGCTCGCTCAAAAGATCGGTGACGTAGCCCGCCCGCTCGACCGGCAGTTCGCCTTCCCAAAGGTCGGGTTGGCCGCCTTCGCCCTTATGCGTGTAGTAGCCGGTGAAGCCGCCCATGATGCCGAAGAATTCGTCGTAGCCGCTCTTCAGCGGGCTGTATTTCGGCAGAAACCCAAGGTGCCACTTGCCGATCAGCGCCGTGCGATAGCCGGCCGCGCGCAACAGCGACGGCAATGTCGGGAAGCCGGCCGGGACGCCCATCTCCGGCTCGTCGCGGTTGGCGCCGCGCAGCGGCTCGACGAGGCCGATCTTGAGACGGTACTGGTAGCGCCCGGTGATCAGCCCGACCCGCGTGTTGGTGCACAGCGGCGCGTTGGCGTAGGCCTGGGTGAACCGCACCCCCTCGCCGGCGAGCCGGTCGAGCGCGGGTGTGCGGTACCCGGTCTGCCCGGTGCAGCCCAGATCCGCATAGCCGCAGTCGTCGACCACGATAAAGATGATGTTCGGGCGAACCGGGCTGGTCATGGCGGGCTCCTCGTGCACGGTCGGAACTTTGTGCGTAAACCCGCTGTCGGGCAAGCTCGCGGCAGGGAAGCAGAGCGGTGGCCGTGGGGTCTACGCCCAAAACGCCGGGCGTCGATTTGATTTCTTGCAGACTACACGCTCAACAGCGGAATTTGGCACGCCTGTTGCCTGCCTAGGATGACCGCACCTGCGCCGGAGAACGCCGATGACCCGTGACGAGCTGACCCGCAAGATCCTCGCCGTCAAACGCGCCAAACGGCTGACCTGGACGGCGATCGCCACCGGGATCGGCGGCGGCTCGCCGGTCTACCTGACCGCGGCGCTGCTGGGCCAGATGAAATTGCGCCCGGAGCAGGCCGAGCGCGCGGCAAAACTGCTCGGCCTCGACCCGGGCGAGCAGCGACTGCTCGAGGAAATTCCCTACCGGGGGTCGTTGGCGACAATGGGGCCGGGCGCGGTTCCGACCGACCCGTTGATCTACCGCTTTTACGAGCTGGTGCAGGTCTACGGCACCACCTGGAAGGAGCTGATCCAGGAGGAATTCGGCGACGGCATCATGAGCGCCATTGATTTCGACATGGCGCTCGAACGCCAGCCCGACCCGAAAGGCGACCGCGTCAAGCTGACCCTCTGCGGCAAGTTTCTGCCGTACAAAGAGTATTGAGCAGCCTCGGGCGAGCGTTCCGCGCTCAGTGCAGCCGGTCGAGGGCGAGGTTGAGCTCGAGCACGTTGACCCGCTTTTGACCGAGCACGCCGAGCAGCCGGTCATGCGTGTGGTCGGCAACCAGTGCGCGCAATGTGTTCGGGTCGAGGTGGCGCGCCTTGGCCACGCGCGGCACCTGAAACAACGCCGCCGCCGGAGTGATGTCGGGGTCGAGCCCGCTCGCCGAGGTGGTCACCAGATCGACCGGGATCGGCGTCCCCGGGTTCTGCTTGGCGAGCTTGGCGGCATCGGCCTTGACCCGGTCGACCAGCGCCTCGTTGGTCGGCCCGAGGTTCGAGCCGCCCGAATTGTCGGCCGCATAAGGCACCGAGACGGTCTTGGTCGGGTCCTTGGGGTCGGGCTCGGTCGTCGCCGACGGGCGGCCATGGAAATACTTGTCGGAGGCGAAGTTCTGGCCAATCAGAGTCGAGCCGATCACCTTGCCGTTCTGCTCGATCAGGCTGCCGTTCGCCTGATGCGGAAAGAGGAGTTGCGCCAGGCCGGTCATGCCGAGCGGATAGACGAGGCCGGTGATCACGGTCATGACGACGATCATCATGATCGCCGGACGGATTTGCCGCAGCATGGGACGGTTCCTTCAGGCAAGGCCGATGGCGGCGACGGCGAGGTCGATGAGCTTAATG
>DATMLF010000053.1:0-11179 GCA_035570595.1 Allostellaceae bacterium | reverse complement strand
CAGGGCTATTCGCGCGTGACGCAAGGGCCGGGCGTGTGCATGGCGGCCTCGGGGCCGGCGACGCTGAACCTCGGCACCGGCCTTGCCAATGCGCTGATCGACTGCTGCCCGGTCGTCGCGGTCGGCGGGTCGAGCCCGATCAGCCAGTTCGGCCGCCAGGTGTTTCAGGAGATCGACCAGGTCGCGGCCCTGAAGGCGTGCGTCAAATACGCCGACCGCGTCCACAACCTGAAACGCATTCCGCAGCAGGTCAACTTCGCCTTTCAGAAGGCGCTGAACGGCAAGCCCGGCCCGGTGTATCTCGATATGCCGGGCGACGTGCTCTACACCAAGGTCGAGGAGGGCGAGGTCGACTGGAGCTATTGCGGGCGGCCGATTGTCGAGGCGCGCCCCTATGCCGAGCCCAAGGCGATCAATGCGCTCGTCGACGCGATCAACCAGGCCCGGCAGCCGATCATCTGCTCGGGCGGCGGTGTCCTGTGGTCGAAGGCGTGGAACGAAATGCGGGCCTTTGTCGAGAAGGCCGGGATCCCGTTTTACACGACCCCGCAGGGCCGCGGCGTCGTCCCTGACGACCACCCCTATTCCTATCTGACCATGCGCTCGAACGCGTTCCGCGAGGCCGACCTGATCATCGTCCTCGGTACGCGGATGAACTACGTGATCGCCCATGCCGCCCCGCCGCGCTTTAACAAGGACGCCAAGATCGCGCGCATCGAGATCGACCCCGAGGAGCTCGGCATGTCGGCGCGCAATGTCGACATCCCGGTCGTCGGCGACTGCCGCTCGGTGCTGACCCAGCTGGTCGACGCGATCGACGGCAAGACCGCCGACCGCTTCCAGGCGTGGCGCCAGAAGCTCGCCGACGGCGAGGCGGCGAAGCGCACCGGCCCAGGCTCCAACTATCCGACGGATGGCGACATCCACCCGCTGCGGCTGTGCGAGGAGATCAAGAACTTTATGAAGCGCGACGCGATCCTGTGCGTCGACGGCCAGGAGATCCTCAATTTCGGGCGCCAGTCGATCCCGACCTACACGCCGGGCCACCGGCTCAACTCGGGGCCGTTCGGCACGATGGGTGTGGGTCTGCCGTTCGCGGTCGGCGCCAAAGCGGCGAAGCCCGGGACCCAGGTCATCTGCCTGCACGGCGACGGCTCGTTCGGGCAGAACGCGATGGAGCTCGACACCGCGGTCCGCCACAAATTGCCGTTGTTGTGCGTCGTCAGCCTGAACGGCGGCTGGACCGGCGACCCCGAGGGCACCAAGCCCGGCCGCTATCTCGGCTACACCCGCTACGACATCATGGCGCAAGGGCTTGGCGCGCACGGCGAATATGTCGAGCAGCCGGAGGACATCCGCCCGGCGCTCGAACGCGCCCAGAAAAAGGTCGACGAGGGCATGGTGGCATTGGTCAACGTCAAGACCGACTACCGGGCGCGCGCCACGACCGTGCGGTTCTCGAACTACATGACCTGACCCGCCCCCTCCTTTCAGGGGAGGGGCGGCAGGGACATTAGTGGATGCGTTCTGACGTTTGGCACCCATCCCCTTGCCTCTTCGTCATTCTCGCGAAAGCGGGAACCCAGGGCCCGGCGGGCACGGAGCGCTTGCCCCTGCTCTAGCCAGGAGCAGGCTCTGGGCCCCCGCCTTCGCGGGGGCGACGGATAGGAGGCTCGCGGAGTCGTTTGTTAGGTTGGCAGCACGGGGGCGCTTTGGGGCCCCTTTTCCTGCTATGTTCCTTCCTAACTTCGGCATGATCCGCCTGACGAAGCATGCTAGCGAAGCAATTGACTTCGCAACATAGCCTTCGCTTGGATCGAGGCGGTGGTGCACGTGCCTGATTTTGTCGACCGTGATCCGCGCCACCCGGAACGCAAGCGGTCCTACAAGGCGATTGCCGAATATGGCGGTCGGGTGTTGCGGGTTGTGCATCGACCAGAGGGCGGAACCCGGCGATGATCAGAACTACCTATGACCCCGGGGCCGACGCGATGTTTGTCGGGTTCGGCCCGCAAGGCGTCAAATCCGCCGGCACCGAAGAAGTGTCACCGGGAATCTTGCTCGATTTCGACAGCGAGGGCCGGGTGATCGGCATCGAGGTGCTCGACGTGAGCGAGCGCACGAATCGCTCGAAAGCAGCCGCCTGATCCCGCTACAGAGTCACGATGCGAGGCTCGATTATTCGGGGATGCGGCCCCAGGCGATGAAGCCGTCATTTTTGAGGCCGGGCTTGCCGTAGGCGAGCGGTGCGCCGGTCAAATCTTCGACCCGCCCGCCGGCGGCTTCGAGGATCGCCTGCCCCGCCGCCGTGTCCCATTCCATCGTCGTGCCAAAGCGCGGGTATAGGTCCGCCTCGCCCGCGGCGATCAGCCCGAATTTGAGCGCGCTGCCGCATTTGCGGCGCTCGAGCACCCGAAACGTCTCGAGAAATTCTCCGACCCGCCGGCTGTTCTCGTGCGAGCGGCTGTGCACGACGACGAGGCCGTCGGGCGACGGAAGGCGCGCGCGGATCGGCTCGATCGCGCCGCCGCGGCGCTGACAGGTGGCGGTCCCCGGCCCGTAGGCGGCATAGGTCAGCCCGACCGCCGGGCCGTGCAGGACGCCGAGCACCGGGCGCCCGTCTTCGACGAGACCGATGCAGACCGCGAACTCGTCGTTCTTGGCGACAAACTCGCGGGTGCCGTCGAGCGGGTCCACCACCCAAAAGCGCGCCGCCGACGGCGGCAGCCCCTCGAGATCGACAAGCTCCTCGGAAACGATCGGGATCTCGGGGAACGCGTCCTTGAGCATGGCGACAATGACCCGCTCGGCGGCGAGGTCGGCCTCGGTCACCGGCGTCTTGTCGAGCTTTTGCCGGACGTCGAAATCATGCGCATAGACGGTCATGATCGCCTCGCCGGCGGCGAGTGCTGCGCGCCGCGCGGTTTCGAGCAGCCTGTCGCGCTGGTCGCTCATGCCGCCCGCCGCCCCTCGGCCGCGCGGATCGCCTGCCACAGCCGCTCGGGGGTCACCGGCATGTCGATGTGGTCGATGCCGAGCGGCGCCAGCGCGTTGACGATCGCGTTGACCAAGGCCGGCGGCGCGCCGATGGCGCCCGCCTCCCCCGCCCCCTTCAACCCGAGCGGGTTGGTGCGGCACGGCACGACGTTGTAGGAGAATTCGATGCGCGGCAAATCCTCGGCGCGCGGCAGGCAGTAATCGGTCAATGAGCCGGTCAGCAGCTGGCCGGTTTCCGGATCGAAAACGGTGCGTTCGAGCATCGCCTGGCCCACCCCTTGCGCGACCCCGCCCTGCACCTGGCCACGCAGCAACAGCGGGTTGACGACCCTGCCGAAATCGTCGACGACGAGATAGCGCACGATCTCGACATGGCCGGTGTCGGGTTGGATCTCGACCTCGCAGACGTGGCAGCCATTGGGAAAGGTCGGCGAGGGCGGCGTGAAATGCCCGCTCTCGGCAAAGCCTGGCTCGACGTCCTCGGGCAATTGCGGCGGGTTGAACGCCGCCCGCGCCACCGCCTCGATCGCGACCTCGCGGTCGGTCCCGGCGATGCGGAAAGAGCCGTCGGTGAAGTCGACATCCGCCTCGGCCGCTTCCAACAGGTGAGCCGCGATCCGGCGGCCCTTGGCGATCAGCTTTTGCGCCGCGGCATCGACCGACGCGCCGCCGACCGGCAACGAGCGCGAGCCGCCGGTGCCCCGGCCAAAGGCGATCGAGGCGGTGTCGCCCTGCACGACCCGGATCTTGTCGAATGGCAGGCCGAGCTTGTCGGCGGCGAGCTGGGCGTAAGCCGTCTGATGCCCCTGGCCCGAGGACTGGGTGCCCATCAGCATCGTCAACGTGCCGCTCGGGTCAAAGCGCAGTTCGGCGAACTCGTCCGGCGGAAAGCCCGACTGCTCGATATAGACGGCGTGGCCGATGCCGCGATAACGCCCGCGCGCGGCGGCGGCAGCCTGGCGCCCCGCGAAACCCGCCATGTCCGCGGCGGCGAGCGCGTCCTCCATGTTATGGGCAAAGTCGCCGCTGTCGTAGACGAGGCCGAGCGGCGTCGCATAGGGCATCGCCTCCGGGCGGATGAAGTTGCGCCGGCGCAATTCGTGCGGTGCGACCCCGAGCCGGCGGGCGGCGAAGTCGATCAGCCGCTCGATCGCATAGGCGGCCTCGGGCCGCCCGGCGCCGCGATAGGCGTCGACCGGCACGGTATGCGTGAACACACCCTTGACGGCGACCGAGATCGCCGGGATCGCATAGACGCCGCTGTACATGACAGCACCAGACGCGGTCGGGATTTCCGGCGCGAAGTTCGACAGGTAGGCGCCCATGTTCGCGACCGTCGTCACTCGGAGGCCGAGAAACCGCAGCTCGTCGTCGAGCGCCAGCTCGAGGCGGGTCGTGTTGTCGCGGCCCTGCGTGTCGGTCATGAACGCGTCCGAGCGCTCCGGCGTCCACTTGACCGGCCGGCCGGTCTTTTGCGCCGCCCACAGCACCAGGATGTGCTCGGGATAGAGGAACAGCTTCATGCCGAACCCGCCGCCGACGTCGCGCGTCACGACGCGAACCCGGTTTTCCGGGACTTTGAAGATGTTTTCGGCGATCAGGCTGCGCACGAAGTGCGAGCCTTGCGTCGAGCTCCACAAGGTGTAGGCGGCCTCGCCCGCGCCGTACTCGCCGACGGCACCACGCGGCTCCATCGAATTGACGACGACCCGGTTGTTGACGAGATCGAGCGACACGCGGTGACGCGCCGCCGCCATGGCCCGCTCGACCGCGGCGGGGTCGCCCACCCCCCAGTCGAAGGCAAGGTTGCCCGGCGCCTCGTCCCACACCTGCGGCTGGCCGGGGCCGAGCGCATGCGCGGTCTCGACCGCCGCCGGCAGCGGCTCGTAGTCGACCGCGATCAACTCCGCCGCGTCGCGCGCCGCGGCGAGGGTTTCCGCCACGACCATCGCCACCGTGTCGCCGACGTGCCGCACCCGGTCGCGCACCATCGTCGGCCGCGCCGGCAACGGCGGGGTCGAGCCGTCGCGATTGATGACGGCGCTGAGGCACGGGATCGGGCCGACCCCGTCCCGCGCCAGGTCGGCGCCGGTCAACACCGCGACCACGCCCGGCACCGCCTCGGCCGCGGCGATGTCGACCATCCGGATGCGCGCATTCGCGTGCGGCGAGCGCAGCATGTAAGCGTAGGTCTGGCGCGGCAGCACCAGGTCGTCGACGTAGTTGCCGCGGCCGGTAATAAAGCGCCGGTCCTCGACGCGGCGGACCGGCTGGCCGATGCCGAATTGGTTCATCAAACGCGACCTCCGACACCCGGCATATCGGCGGCTTTGGCGAATTTGCCATAGCGCCACCGCGTTTCATCAAACGCGGAGCCTCGCTGGGCTCGGAGCGCCGTCATCGCCAGCGGAGCAAAGCAATGCCGCGCCGGGCGGTTCTCGGGACAGCAAGCGCGGCGATCGCGAACGCACGGTCGCCTTCGGAGGCTGCGCTCCGCCTCAAATTCCTGAAGTCCTGGCACGAATGGTCGCAGCGACCCCAGCCGTCACGCGCGGCAGCGAGCAGCTACTCCACCGTGACGCTTTTTGCGAGGTTGCGCGGCTGGTCGACGTCGGTGCCCTTGAGGACCGCGGTATGGTACGCGAGGAGCTGGATCGGGATCGCGTAGAGCAGCGGGGCGACAAACGGGTCGCAGCTCGGCACCGCGATCCCGTAGGCGAGGCGGTCGCCGAGCCGTGCGATCCCCGCCGCGTCCGAGATCATGACGACCTTGCCGCCGCGCGCCATGACCTCCTCGACATTGCCGAGGGTCTTTTCAAACAGATCGTCATTGGGCGCCAGTACGATGACCGGCACGTTCTCGTCGATCAGCGCGATCGGCCCGTGCTTCATCTCGCCGGCGGCATAGCCTTCGGCGTGGATATAGGAGATTTCCTTGAGCTTTAGGGCGCCCTCGAGCGCCAGCGGAAAGGCGCTGCCGCGCCCCAGATAGAGGACGTCCCGCGCCTCGGCGATCGACTGGGCGATCTCGCGCAGGCGCTGGTCGTGGTTCAGCACCTCGGCCGCGCGCGACGGGATTTCGGTCAGGTGGCCGACCAGCTCGGCCTCGCGCTCGTGGGTGATGGCACCCCGCGCCCGCGCCATCGCGACGGCGAGCCCCGCCAACACCGCGAGCTGGGTCGTGAACGCCTTGGTCGAGGCGACACCGATCTCGGGGCCGGCGAGGGTCGGCAACACGACGTCGGCTTCGCGCGCGATCGAGCTTTCCGGCTGGTTGACGACCGCGATGATGTGCTGGCGCTGCGCCCGCGCATAACGCAGCGCCGCCAGGGTGTCGGCGGTCTCGCCCGATTGCGAGATGAAGATCGCCGCGCCGCCCCGCGGCATCGCCGGCGCGCGATAGCGGAACTCGGAGGCGATGTCGACCTCGACCGCGATCCGCGCGATCCGTTCGAGCCAATATTTGGCGACCAGCGCCGTATGCCAGGAGGTGCCGCAGGCGATGATCGAGAGCCGCTCAATCTCGCCAAGCGCAAACGGCAGCTCGGGCAGATGAACCGTGCGCGTCGCCGGGTTGACGAGCGCGTTGATCGTGTCGCCGATCACCGCCGGCTGCTCGAAAATCTCCTTTTGCATGAAATGGCGGTAGTTGCCCTTGCCGATCAACGCGCCGGAGGCCGCCGACTCGCGGATCGGGCGCTCGACCTCGTCATTCTCCGAATTGAAGATCGTGACCTTGGACGACGTTACGACCGCCCAGTCGCCCTCTTCGAGATAGGTGATGCGGCGGGTCAGCGGAGCCAGCGCCAGCGCGTCCGAGCCCAAAAACATCTCGCCCTCGCCATAGCCGACCGCGAGCGGGCTGCCGCGCCGCGCGCCGATCAGGAGGTCGTGCTCGCCCGCGAACAGAAACGCGAGCGCAAACGCGCCCTCGAGGCAGCCGAGGGTTTTCTCGACCGCCTCCCGCGGCGACGACCCCTGGTCGAGGAAATAGGTGGTCAGGATCGCCACCGCCTCGGTGTCGGTCTGGGTCTGAAAGGCATAACCGCGGCTGGTCAGCTCGGCGCGCAACGCCTGGAAGTTCTCGATGATGCCGTTGTGGACGACGGCGACGCGCGCGGTCGCGATCGGGTGGGCGTTGGTCTCGGTCGGCAAACCGTGGGTCGCCCAACGGGTATGACCGATGCCGATCGCCCCCTGCACCGGCTCGTGATCGAGCCGCCGGGCGAGGTTGACGAGCTTGCCTTCGGCGCGCCGCCGCTCGATCCGGCCATCGACCAAGGTCGCGATCCCGGCCGAATCATAGCCACGGTATTCGAGGCGGCGCAGCCCCTCGATCAGCCCCGGCGCGACCGTGTCCTTGGCGATGATCCCGATGATGCCGCACATCAGTTCTGTCTCCTCAGCCGCGCACGGATTTCCGCCGCGCGCCCCGGTTTGTCGACCTGCTGCCCGCGCGCCACGCTCAGCGCATCCTTCGGCACGTCGCGGGTGACGACGCTGCCCGCCGCGACGATCGCGCCGGCGCCGATTTCGACCGGCGCCACGAGCGCCGCGTTGGAGCCGATAAAGGCGCGCTCGCCGATTATCGTGCGATGTTTGTTAACGCCGTCATAATTGCAGGTGATGGTGCCGGCGCCGATGTTGGCCCCGGCCCCGACCGTGCCGTCGCCGATGTAGGAGAGATGATTGGCCTTGGCGCCGGCCCCGAGGCGCGCTTCCTTGATCTCGACAAAATTGCCGACATGCACGCCCTCTTCCAGCACGGCGCCCGGCCGCAGCCGGGCGAACGGGCCGACGATCGCGCCGGCGCCGACCGAAGCACCCTCGAGGTGGCTGAACGACTTGATGCGCGCCCCCTCGCCGATCTCGACGCCGGGGCCGAAAACGACGTTGGGCTCAACCGTCACGTCGCGGCCGAGCCGGGTGTCGGCGCTGAGGAACACGGTCTCGGGGGCCACCAATGTCGTCCCCGCCTCCATTGCCCGGTGGCGCAGCCGCTGCTGCATCAGCGCCTCGGCCTCGGCGAGGTCGGCGCGGGTGTTGACCCCGATCAGCTCCTCGGCCGGCAGCTCGACGACACGGCAATCGAGGCCGCGCCGGCGGGCGGCGGGCACGATGTCGGTCAGGTAAAACTCGGACTTGGCGTTGTTGCGGTCGAGCGTCGCGACGAGCCCGGCGGCGTGGCATGCGGCGATCGCCATGATGCCGCCGTTGACGAGCCCGAGCGCCAGCTCCTCCGGTGTCGCGTCGGCAGCCTCGACGATGCGTTCGAGCGCGCCGTCGCCAGCGAGGACCAGCCGGCCGTAGGCACCGGGATGCGGGGGCCGCAGCGCCGCCACGACGACCGCCGCGGCGCTGCGCCGGCGCTCGTCGATCAGCAGCGCCAAGGTCTCGGCCTGCAGCAGCGGCGTGTCGCCGAACAGCACCAGCACGTCCTTGATCGCACCCTGCGGGGCGAGGCAGCCGGCGAGTGCCGCGAGGCCGGCGCGCACCGCGTCGCCGGTGCCGAGCGGCGGGTCCTGCACGACGCTCACGGCCGGTTCGACGAGCCGAGCGACCGCCTCCATCTGGGGCGCGACCACGACGACCGTCGCCGTCGGCCTCAGCGGCGCGAGCGCCGCCGTCAGGTGCGCGATCATCGGCCGGCCGGCGACCGGGTGCATGACCTTCGGGATCGTGGATTGCATGCGCGTGCCGCTGCCGGCGGCGAGAATAACGGCGGCAAAATCGGATCGGCTCATCGACCGCTCGACAGCAAGACAACCAGCGCCGCGGCACTCTCGCGTCGCGGCTCTCGTTTTTACAACACACAGATTATTACAAAGTATAGCACCGGCGCGCGCCGAGCGCCACGGCGGCTCGCCAGCGTAATTTCTCGCGTGATCGAGGACGCGTCGCGCCCTGCGAACCGTTGTACCATCATCCGGTGTACCATCATCCGGCACGACGCTGGATTCGGCATGAGACAATTCCTGCTGGTTTTCGATTTGGACGGAACGCTGGTCGACAGCGCGCCGGACCTCAGGGCGGCTCTGAACGAGATGCTGCGCGAGCGCGGGCGTGCGCCGCTGTCCTTGCCCCATGTGAGACGCATGATCGGCGACGGCGTCCCGGCGCTGGTCGACCGCGCGCTCGAGGCGAGCGGCGAGCCGGCCGGGGCGGCGGGCGCGCTGCCGCGCTTTTTGCAGCTTTACGAGGCCGAGGCGGTGCGGCTGACCCGGCCCTACCCGGGTGTGCCCGAGACGTTGGCGGCGCTGCGCCGGAGCGGCTACCGCACCGCGATCTGCACCAACAAGCCGCAGCACGCCACCCGGACCGTGCTCGACGGCCTCGGTCTGCTGCCGCTCTTCGACGGCATCGCCGGCGGCGACCGGTTTGCGGTCAAAAAGCCGGACGCGGGACACCTGCTCGGGCTGATCGGCGAGTTGGGCGGGCGGGTCGAGGCGGCGGCGATGATCGGCGACAACGAGAACGACGCCGCAGCCGCGCATGCCGTCGGCATTCCGCTCGTGCTGATGCGTTACGGCTACGCCCGCGTCGACCCGGCCCTGCTCGCCGCCGACGCGCTGCTCGACCATTTCGCCGAGTTGCCGGCGGCGCTCGACCGGCTCGGCCTCGCCCCGTGAACGCAGCTACATGAACAGCTTCTGGTCTTGCAGCCCGTCATAGAGGTGGGCGACGAACGCGCCGTAGCCGTTCCATTTCAACGTCGGCACGCGCTCGTCGGTGCCAAGCACGCGCTCGGTCGCCTGGCTCCACCGCGGATGCGGCACCTCCGGGTTGACATTCGCCCAAAAGCCGTATTCGTCGGGCCCGACGGATTGCCAGAACGTCACCGGCTGCTTGTCGGTGAACGAGATGCGGACGATCGACTTGATCGACTTGAACCCGTATTTCCACGGCAACACCAAGCGCAGCGGCGCCCCGTCCTGCTTTGGCACCGGCTTGCCGTACATCCCGGTGACCATAAAGGCGAGCTCGTTGTTGGCCTCGGCGACCGTGACACCTTCGACATAGGGCCACGGATACCAGAACTGCTTCTGCCCGGGCGCCTCGGCGGTATCGAGAAACGTCTCCATGTGCACGTATTTGGCCGAGCCCAGCGGCCGCGCGAACGCGACGAGTGCCGCCATCGCAAACCCGCTCCACGGCACCGCCATCGACCACGCCTCGACGCACCGATGGCGATAGAGCCGCTCCTCGATCGGCATTTTTTTGAGCAGGTCGTCAATGCCGATCTCGATCGGCTTTTCGACCATGCCGTCGATCTTGACGGTCCACGGCCGGATCTTCAGCGCCTGCGCGTCGTCGGCGATCGACTTCTCCGAGCCGAATTCGTAAAAATTATTGTAGTTCTCGGAATACTTCGGGTCGGTGACCGGGCGGTCGAGCGTGTAGCGCGGGTTGCGCTTGAAGGGGTAAAGCGCCGCCGACGGATCCGCCGCCGCGTCGTCGGCCGCGCGCGCGGCGAGGGCAACTGTCAAGCCCGGCATCAGCATCGAGCCGAGCCCGATCGCCTTCAGCATGGTTCGGCGCTGGAGGAACACCGGCTCCGGCGTCGCGGCGCTGTCGCGAAGCTCCCATCCCCTGTTGCGCCGGATCAGCATCGCCGCTCCTCTACATCCTGACGAGGCTGATTTGGGTCGTGCGCCGGCGGCGCCAACTCACGCTTTCGCGAGCTTCGCCGCGAGCGGCCGCGTGGCTACTGCGCCGCGTCGGCGGTGCGCTGCGCCAAGACCTTTTCGGCCGGCCGGCCGGTCATTTCCTGCATATGGTCAAAGCTGTGCGCAAAGCTGCCGACCCCGAGGGTCAGGGAGCGCAGCTCAACGATCAAATCGTGCAACTCGCTCAGGGGCATGTGGGCGCTGACCACGTCCCAGCCCGGCCAATCGGGCTTGGCGTCATAGCCAAGGATCTGGCCGCGCCGCCCCGACACCAGCCGCTGCACCCGCGCGGTAAACGCGTTTGGCACCGAGATCTCGACCGCGTCGATCGGCTCGAGCAGGATCGGCTCGCATTTCGGCAACGCTTCCTGGACGCCCTGCCGGCCGGCGGTGTGAAATGCCTGGTCGGAGCTGTCGACGGCGTGGAATTGGCCGGTTAGCAGGGTGACCGCGACATCGACGACCGGAAAGCCGAGCGGGCCGCGGTGCAGTGCCTCGACCACACCCTCCTCGAC
>DATMLF010000052.1:0-54631 GCA_035570595.1 Allostellaceae bacterium | reverse complement strand
AAGGCGCTGTTCCACCTCGAGCTTGGCCAGTACGACGCGGCGCTCGCAATCTGCGACGGACCGATCGGCGCCACCCAGCGCCCGTTGGCGCTCAGCCTAACCAACGCCACCGCGCTGTTGTGGCGGCTCGACACGCTGGGCTGCGACGTCGGCGGCCGCTGGCCGCAGCTGGCCGATTTATGGGAGGGCCACGCCGACGGGAAATGCCTCGTGTTTGCCGACATCCACGCGGCGATGGCCGAGCTGCGAGCGGGCCGCGAAGGGCTGGCGGAACGGCGGCTCGCGGCAATGCGCGAGACCGCGGCAAGCGGCGTCGAAGCCGCCGGCCTTTATCGCACGGTGGGCATCCCGGTGGTCCAGGGTCTCGCGGCGTTCCACAAGGGCGCTTACAGCGAGGCCGTAGAGCGACTGTTGCCGGTGCGCGTCGATCTGTGGCAGATCGGCGGCAGCCACGCGCAACGCGACGTGGTCGGCTGGACCCTCGTCGAGGCGGCGGTCCGCGCCGGCCAGCGCGACATTGCCCGCTCGCTCGCCTACGAACGGCTCGCCGCGCGGCCGCGCAGCGCGCCGAGCCGCCGCTTCCTGCAGCGCGCCGAGGCGATCGCAGCGAGCGAGCCAGCACGCCTATCTAACGCGGCACGCAGCTGACGCCCTAATCGTCGAAACCGCCGCGCCTGGCGGCGGCCGAAGCTGGCTCAGATGTCGTGGACGTCGACGATGCCGGGCAGCGACTTGACCGCGGCACGCATCCGCGGGTCGACGCGGAACCCGCCGGGGATCGCGATCTCGACCTCGCTGTCGTCGAGGTCGAGCACGACCGAAACCCGGCCGCGCCCGGCCCCCTCGCGCGCGAACAAATTCTTCAAGTGAGCCAGTGCCCTGGCCTCGCCCAGGAAGACCCGCAGCCCGGCCGCGGCGTGCGCCACGACATCGTCGAGCGGCTCGACCTTCTGGGCGCTGAGGCGCAGGCTGTCCTCCTCGCTGCGCACATCGACGGTGACGGCGAGCGGCCGCCCCGACTCGAAGAGCGCGCGCGCCTCCTTCAGCATCTCGGCGAACAGGGTCACTTCGAAGACGCCGCTGGGATCGGACATCTGCACAAACGCAAAGCGGTTTCCGCGCGCGGATGTCCGTTCCTTGCGCCCGGCGACGATGCCGGCGAGCCGGAAGCGGGTGTTGCCGTTCGCCGCCAGCGCGCTCGGCAAATCGGCCCAGCGCAGGATGCCGGCGCGTTCGAGGCTTTTGCCGTAGGCGTCGAGCGGGTGGCTCGACAGGTAAAAGCCGATCGCGGCGAACTCGTGCTGCAGCTTTTCGACGGGGGGCCAGTCGTCGACCAGCGGCAGCGCCGGCCGGTCGGGGAGCCCGAGGCCAAACAGGCTGCCTTGGCCGTCGTATCGCTCGCTCGCGGCACGGCTCACCTGGCGCAGCAGCAACTCGGCAGCGGCAAAGGTCTGGGCGCGGTTCGGGTCGAGGGGGTCGAAGGCCCCGGCCTTCGTGAGGCTTTCGAACTGCCCGCGGTTGAAGGTTTTGGCGTCGAGCCGCTGCGCCAGGTCGAAGAGGTCCTTGAAGCGGCCGTTCCCGTTGCGCTCCGCGACCAGCACCTGCATCGCCTGCTGGCCGACCCCCTTGACCGCGGCGAGTGCATAGCGGATCGCCGGTTTGCCGCTCTTGGGATCGGTCTCGACCGAAAAGGTCGGCTGCGAGCGGTTGATGTCGGGCGGCAGCAAGCGGATGCCGAGCCGGCCGAGCTCCTGGCGCAGCAGGTTCAGCTTGTCGGTGTTGCCGAGGTCGAGGGTCATCAGCGCCGCCATGAACTCGACCGGATAGTTCGCCTTCAGGTAGGCGGTCTGATAGGTGACGAGCGCATATGCGGCGGCATGCGGCTTGTTGAAGCCGTAGCCGGCGAACTTGGCCATCTGGTCGAAAATCAGCTCGGCCCGTGGCGGGTCGACCCCGCGCGCGACCGCCCCGTCGACAAATTGCTGGCGCTGGGCGTCCATCTCCGACTGGATCTTTTTGCCCATCGCGCGGCGCAGCAGGTCGGCGCCGCCGAGGCTGTAGCCCGCCAGAACCTGGGCGATCTGCATGACCTGCTCCTGGTAGGTCATCACGCCATAAGTCTCTTTGAGGATCGGCTCCAGCCTCGGGTGCAGGTAGTCGGCGCGTTCTTCGCCGTGCTTGACCGCGATGTAGCGCGGGATGTTCTCCATCGGTCCGGGGCGGTACAGCGCATTGGCGGCGACGATGTCCTCGAAGCGGTCGGGGCGCAGCTTTCTAAGCATGTCGCGCACGCCCTGGCCTTCGACCTGGAACACCCCGACGGTGTCGCCGCGCGCCAGAAGTTCGTACGTCGCGCGGTCGTCGAGCGCCAAATCGGCAAGGTCGAGCGTGACCCCGCGCGCCTTCAACAATTCCAGGCAGTGCGCCAGCACGGTCAGGGTCTTCAGCCCGAGAAAGTCGAATTTGACGAGGCCCGCCAGCTCGACCCATTTCATGTTGAATTGGGTCGCCGGCATTTCGGAGCGTGGGTCGCGGTACAACGGCACCAGTTCGACCAGCGGCCGGTCGCCGATCACGACCCCCGCGGCATGGGTCGAGGCGTGGCGATAGAGGCCTTCGAGCTTCAGCGCGATCTCGATCAGCCGCGCCACTGCCTCGTCGCTGTCGCGCGCCTGCTGCAA
Organism: Allostellaceae bacterium; assembly: GCA_035570595.1. Taxonomy (GTDB): domain Bacteria; phylum Pseudomonadota; class Alphaproteobacteria; order ATCC43930; family CGMCC-115725; genus AP-15. The sequence goes on along the minus strand of DATMLF010000052.1, from coordinate 51,950 downwards.
CGCGGGCTCGCCGGCGATCGCCTTTGCCAACGTGACCGGATGCGCCGGGTTGTTGGGCACCAATTTGCACAGCCGGTCGACCTGGCCATAGGGCATCGCCAGGACGCGGCCGACATCACGCAACACCGCGCGCGCCTGCAATTTGCCAAAGGTGATGATCTGCGCGACGCGGTCGCGACCGTATTTCTGCTGGACGTAGCGGATCACCTCGTCGCGGCGGTCCTGGCAGAAGTCGATATCGAAATCGGGCATCGACACCCGTTCGGGGTTGAGAAACCGCTCGAACAGCAGGCCAAAGCGCAGCGGGTCGAGATCGGTGATCGTCAACGCCCAGGCGACGACCGAGCCCGCGCCCGAACCGCGCCCCGGACCGACCGGGACGCCCTCGCGCTTCGCCCATTGGATAAAATCGGCGACGATCAGGAAATAGCCGGCAAACCCCATCTGGATGATCGTCCGAAGCTCGTATTCGAGCCGCTCGCGATAGGGCGGCACCTGATCCTCCGGGACGCCGAGCTTCTCAAGCCGCAGATCGAGGCCGGCCGACGCCGCGCGGCGCAACGCCGCCTCCTCGCTGTCACCGTCGGCGGTCGGGAAGGCCGGCAGGATCGGCTGGCGCATTTGCGGGATGAAGGCACAGCGCCGCGCAATGACGAGGGTGTTGTCGCAGGCCTCGGGCAGGTCGGCGAAGACCTCGCGCATTTCCGCCGCCGGCCGGAAATAATGATGTGGAGTCAGCCGCTTGCGGTCGTTGTCGGCGACCGCCTTGCCTTGCGCGATGCACATCAGCGCGTCGTGCGCCTCGTAGAAATCGCGATCGGGAAAGTAGGCGTCGTTGGTGGCGACGAGCGGCAGGTCGTGGCGATAGGCAAGCTCGACAAGCCCCGGCTCGGCGCGCGCCTCCTCGCCGCCGCCATGCCGCGTCAGCTCGACATAGAGCCGGCCGGCAAACGCCGTTTTCAGCTCGGCGAGGACCGCCTCCGCCGCCTCGGTTTGCCCATCGGCGAGCAGCCGGCCGACCGGCCCCTTTGGCCCGCCGCAGAGGCAGATCAACCCGTCGTTCGCCGCGGCCAGATCGCCCAGCGCCACCGCCGGCTCGGCCGTGCCGTCGCCGTCGAGATAAGAGCGGCTGACCAATGCCAGGAGATTGCGGTAGCCGGCCTCGTTTTGCGCCAACAACACGACCCGGTCGAGATCGGCAGCCGGGCGGGCGAGCGCGCCGTTGCCGCGGCTCGCTTCGTCGCGCGGCCGCAGCGCGACCTCGCAGCCGATGATCGGCTGCACCCCGGCGGCCGCACAGGCGGTGGCGAATTCGAGCGCGCCAAAGAGATTGCCGCTGTCGGTGATCGCCACCGCCGGCATTTGCCCGGCCTGGCAGCGCGCGACCAGATCCTTGACCGTGATCGCGCCCGACGACAGCGAATAGGCGGTGTGCACCCGCAGGTGAATGAAATCGGCTAACGGCATGACGGCACTATCGCACCCCGGCCGGACGAATACACCGCCGCTCCTCAATCGGGCCATTTGCCGGCGGTCCATTTCTGGGGTTTCAATGCCTTGGCGGCGTCACCCCGCCTGTGGATGCGATTTGCAAGGCGCCGCGCGAGCCCGAGAGAGCCGGGCCTCCAGCCGCGCATCGACCGATCAGGATTTGCGAGAACAACGGGTTAGGTGAAAATCGGCGGCGCCGAATCAGCTAAGCCGCTGTGGGCTACCGCGTCGGCCCGATACCGAGGCGCGGCGGCGACATGGTAGAGTGCCGCCAAATGCCGAGCGACGTGATCGATCTGCGCGATTTCTACCAGACCGGGCTGGGCCAAGTCGCGCGCCGCATGATCCGCCGCGCGGTGCGGGCCATTTGGCCCGACCTGCGCGCGATGCGGCTGCTCGGCATCGGCTATGCGACGCCGTTCCTGTCGGCGATCACGGCCGAGACCGAGCGCACCGTCGCCCTGATGCCGGCCTCGCAAGGGGTGCTCGGCTGGGCGCCCGACGGCGGCAATGTCGTCGCCCTCGCCGAAGAGGGCGAGCTGCCGTTCGCCGACTATTCGATCGACCGCGTGCTGCTGGTGCACGCGCTTGAAACCAGCGAGGCCGCCGGGCTCCTGCTAAAGGAGATCTGGCGCGTGCTGGCCGGCGGCGGCCGGCTGTTGATCGTCGCCCCCAATCGGCGCGGGATTTGGGCGCGGCTCGACCGCACTCCGTTCGGCTCGGGGCGGCCCTACACGATGTCGCAGCTCTCGCACCTGTTGCGCGACGAGCTGTTCACCCCGGTCGGCACCGACACCGCGCTCTTCGTCCCGCCGTCGCGCGGCCGGATGGTGTTGCGCTCGGCTCCGGCCTGGGAGCGTCTCGGCAAGCGCTGGTTCCCGACCTTTGCCGGGGTCGTGCTGATCGAGGCGGCAAAGCAGATCTACGCCAAGCCCGCCGCCGCCAGGGCGCCGCGCCGCCGGCTCGTCTATGCGCCGGCAACCCACGGGCTGTCGCATCGCCAGGGCGGGCTGTAGGTCACGCCCGGCGCCGGCGTATGCCGGGGTGCGCGTGAGGGTGCGGCGCTCAGCCGATGGCGAGGCGGCCTTTGCCGGCGGAGCGCAGCTGCGGCCACTCGCCGATCGCCGCCGTATGCGTGACGAGGCCGGTTGCCTCGTTCCAGCGATGCAGCTGGTAGCCCGGGGGCTCGAGCGCGAAGCGGTCGGCCGCTTCGGGACCCAAATTCAGCACGGTCTGGTGCGCGGTGCTTGGCGCCGTCCCGGCGATCGTCCCGGCAAAGCGGCAATCGATCGGCCGGTGCAGATGGCCGCACACGATCCGCTCTATCCGCGGGTGACCGGCGACAATGTCGGCAAACCCGTCGGCGGTGAGCCCCATCCGGTCCATAAAGCCGATGCCGGTCGCGAAGGGCGGATGGTGCATCATCAGCAGGGTCGGCCGATCCGGTGCTGCGGCGAGGGTGCGCTCTAACCAGCCCAGGCGGTCCCGACACAGCTCGCCGCGATGCTGCCCCGGCACCAAGGTGTCGAGCCCGACGAGGCGCAGCGGCCAATCCTCGACGGTGAACTGGAGAAAACCGTCCCGCGGCAGGTAGCCGTCGCGGCCAAACGCGGCCCGCATCGGCTCGCGCGCGTCGTGGTTGCCCGGGATCGCGACAAGCGGCATCGGCAGCGGCGCCAGCAGCGCCCGCAAATGGTCGTACTCCTCGCGGAGCCCGAGGTCGACGAGATCGCCGGTCAACAGGCAGAGGTCGGGCCGGGGCGACAAGCCGGCGATCGCCGCGACGGCCTGCGCCAGATAGGCGCCGGTGTCGACCGCGCCATAGGCGAGCTCGCCCGGCCGGGTGACGTGCGTGTCGGTAATCTGGGCGATCAGCACGACGGGTTTCCGGACAGCACGAAAACGCCTTGCTCGGCGAGCAGGTTGGCGAGGCCGCCGCGCGGGTCGAGCGCGTAGGGCCGGCCATGCCGGTCGAGGGTGACGCTGCGCTCGACCTTTGCCCCGATCTCGTCGCACAGCGAAACAAAGTCGCGGATTGTGCACAGGTGGATGTTGGGCGTCTCGTACCAGGGATTGGGCAGCAGGTGCGACACCGGCATCCGGCCGCGCGTCAACAGGCCGAGGCGAACGCGCCAGAAGCCGAAATTCGGAAACGAGACGATGGCCCGCCGGCCAATCCGAACCAGCGCCTCCACCACCCGTCGCGGCTGCCGGGTAGCCTGCAAGGTCTGGCTCAACACGACGACGTCAAACGCCCCCGCCGGATAGGCGTCGAGATCGCGGTCGGCGTCGCCCTGGATCACCGACAGCCCGTGCCCGACACAGGCGTTGACTCCGGACTGGGAGAGCTCGATGCCGCGGCCGTCGACACCCTTGCGCCGCGCCAGATAAGCGAGCAGCGCGCCGTCGCCGCAGCCGATGTCGAGCACCCGCGCGCCGGGCTCGATCATCTCGGCGATCAGCCGCAGATCCTGCCGCAGCTCGTCGAGCGCCGCAGCGGGAAAGGCCGGCTGCGGCTGCGCCCGATCGAGGCTCAGGGTTTCCGCCATGCCGGCTATCGGGTCAGGCCGCGGTGCTCGGCGCAACCGGCGAGAAAGCCGCGCAATGTCTCGAACAGCTCGGGCTCGTGCAGCAGAAACGCGTCATGGCCGTTTTCGGTCGCGATCTCGACAAAGCTGACATTGGCCGCCACGGCGTTCAGCGCGTGCACGAGCTCGCGGCTTTCCGCCGTCGGGAACAGCCAATCGCTGGTGAACGAAATCACGCAAAACCGCGAGCGCGTCCCGATGAACGCCGCCGGCAGCGATCCGCCGCGCTCGGCCGCCAGGTCGAAATAATCCATCGCCCGGGTGATGTAGAGATAGGAATTGGCGTCGAACCGGTCGACAAAGGTGCTGCCCTGGTGGCGCAAATAGCTTTCGACCTGGAAATCGGCGTCAAAGCCGTAGGTTACCGCGCGCCGGTCCTGCAAGTTGCGGCCGAATTTGCGGTGCAGCGCGGTCTCCGAAAGATAGGTGATGTGCGCCGCCATGCGGGCGACGGCGAGACCGCGCGCCGGCTTGCGGCCGAGGCTCAGGTAACGACCGCCGCACCAGTCGGGGTCGGCCATGATCGCCTGCCGCCCGACCTCGTGAAACGCGATGTTCTGCGCCGAATGGCGGGCCGCAGCGGCGATCGGGACCGCCGAGAAGACGCATTCCGGATAGCTCGCGGCCCATTGCAGCACCTGCATGCCGCCCATCGAGCCGCCGATCACGCAAAACAGGCTGCCGATCCCGAGATGGTCGAGCAGGCGTTTTTGCGCCCGCACCATGTCACGAACCGTGATGACCGGGAATGACAATGCCCACGCGTCGCCGGTGGCGGGGTCGACATCCTGCGGCCCGGTGGTTCCCATGCAGCCGCCGAGCACGTTGGCGCAGATCAGAAAATAGCGCTCGGTGTCGAGCACCCCGCCGGGCCCGACAAGGGTTTCCCACCAGCCGGGCTTGCCGGTGATCGGGTGCGGGTCGGCGGCGTATTGGTCGCCGGTCAGCGCATGGCAGACGAGGATCGCGTTCGAGCGCTCGGCGTTGAGCGCGCCATAGGTCTGGTAGGCGATCGTAAACGGGCCGAAATCGACGCCGCAATCGAGCTGGAGCGGCTCGCGCACCAGGAGCCGATGACCGGGCCAGTGCTGATCGGAACGCGAGCGCTGGCGAAATGCTGCTGTCGACAACGGCGTGCTCTCCGGATCCGACCCGGTTGCGGCACAGCCTGCCACATTCGCCGGGTCAGGTCTGCGCTTGTCGCGATAGGGGGCCGCTAACTAGGGAGCAGCGGCGGGGCATGTCAACGTTTTCTTTGATTTCGCACGGCACCGCTTTTACTAGTACCCAGCCCCGCGGCAGCGAACCAGACCATGTCCGTGATCCCGTCCGATTTGGCAACTCTGCGCCGTCGTATCGACGACATCGACGACCGTCTGCACGACCTGCTGGTCGAACGGGCCGAGGTGGTTTGCGAGGTCGCAGCGAGCAAGAAGGACGGCGAGGTCGCGTTTTACCAACCGGGTCGCGAGGCGCAGATTTTGCGGCGGCTGGTCGCCCGCCACCACGGCGCGCTGCCGGTGGGGCCGGTCGTGCGGATCTGGCGGGAGATGCTGGCGGCGACCGTCCGCATCGAAACGCCGTTTGCGGTCGCCGTCTTTGCGCCTGCCGAGGCGCCGGGCTTCTGGGACCTGGCGCGCGACCATTATGGCAGCCACGCGCCGATGTCGGCCTGTCGTTCGGCCGGCCAGGTGATCCGCGCCGTTGCCGAGGGCGATGCCGCGGTCGGGGTCCTGCCCGTGCCGCGGGAAGGCGATCCCGATCCGTGGTGGCGCCATCTGGCGCCGCAGGACGACGGCGCTCCGCGAGTGATTGCCCGCCTGCCGTTCGGCCCCCGCGGCAACGTTCGCGACGACGCTGGCGACGCAATCGTGGTCGGACATTGCACCCAGCAGGAGACCGGCGCCGACCGCACCCTCTTCGCGAGCGAGACCGCTGTCGCGGTGAGTCGCGCGCGACTTTTCGACGTTCTGGCCTCGGCCGGGCTCGCCTGCACGTTTTTCGCCTCGTGCGAACATCGAGAGGGAAGCCTCAACCTTTTCGAGATCGACGGGTTCGTGCCCGCCACCGATCCCCGGATCGGGCGATTTCGCGCGCAGCTGGGCGCTGGCCTCTATCGCCTGCTGCCGCTCGGCGGCTATGCGCTGCCATTGGGCGAGGCGCCGCTCGCGCCCGGCGCGGAACAAGAAAAAGGCTAACCCGACATGGCTTCCCCCAGCGCGCCGGTGCCGCGTCCGGGCATCCTCGACATCGCCCCCTATGTCGGCGGCGAAGCCAGGATCGCGGGTGTCGAACGGCCGATCCGGCTCGCCTCCAACGAAAGCGCCTTGGGGCCGAGCGCAAAGGCGATGGCCGCCTTTCGAGCGCTCGCCGGCGACATCCACCGCTACCCCGAAGGCGGCGCCGACGCACTGCGCGAAGCGATCGGTCGGCACCACGGGCTCGATCCCGCCCGGATCGTCTGCGGCGCCGGCTCCGACGAGCTGATCGCACTGCTGCTGCGCTGCTACGCCGGGCCCGGCGACGAGGTTCTGTACAGCCGCCACGGCTTTCTGATGTATCCGATCGGCGCGCTCTCGGTCGGCGCCGAGCCGGTCGCCGCCCCCGAGCGGGAGCTGACCGCCGACGTCGACGCGCTGTTGGAGCGCGTTACCCCGCGCACCCGGCTCGTCTTCCTCGCCAATCCGAACAACCCGACCGGCACCTATCTCGGCCGGCACGAGCTGGCGCGGCTGCATGCCGGGCTGCGGCCCACGGTCGTGCTGGCGATCGACGCGGCCTACGCCGAGTTCGTCAACCGCAACGACTACGAGCCCGGCGCCGGTCTCGTCGACCGCGCCGACAACATCGTGATGCTGCGCACCTTCTCGAAGATCTATGCGCTCGCCGGCCTTCGGCTCGGCTGGGCCTATTGCCCGCTGGCGGTCGCCGACGTGCTGAACCGGGTGCGCGGCCCGTTCAACGTGTCGACCCCGGCGATGGCCGCGGGGATGGCGGCGGTCGAAGACACGGAGGCGCTTGCCCGCGCGCGCGACCACAACGACCGTTGGCTCCCGTGGTTGGCGGAGCGGCTGACGGCGCTCGGCCTGCGGCTGACGCCGAGTGTGGCAAATTTCGTGCTCCCGCGCTTTCCCGACGAACCGGGATACAATGCCGAAGCCGCCTTTGCCTTCCTGCAATCCCACGGCATCCTGACCCGCAAGATGGGTGCCTACGGATTGCCCCAACATCTCAGAATCACCATCGGCACCGGCGGGGAGATGGAAAAAGTGGCGGCGGTGCTCGGCGAATTCATGGCGGGGCGATGAAAATGTCCTTCCGATGCTCGGCAATGCTGTCACCCCCGCGTAAGCGGGGGTCCAGGGTAAAAAACGCGCGCTTTGCTCCCTGGATTCCCGCTTGCGCAGGAATGACGCGGCGTCCCGCGGCAGCCGGATCGTGAGCGAGCAGTCGTTCGGCCGGGTGGCGCTGATCGGTATCGGGCTGATCGGCTCGTCATTGGCTCGCGTCCTGCGCCGCGACAGCCCGCGCACGACGATCGTCGCCTGCGCCCGCCAGCCCGAAACCCTGGCCGCGGTCGAGCGGCTTGAGCTCGCCGACGAGAGGACGCACGACCCGGCGCAGGCCGCCGACGGCGCCGACCTTGTGGTGATCGCGACGCCGCTCTCGGCCTATGCCGAAATCGGCCGCCGCATCGCCCCGGCGCTCAAGCAGGGCGCCATCCTGACCGATGTCGGCTCGGTCAAGGAAGTCGTGGTGCGCGAGCTTGGCCCGCATGTGCCCCAGGGCGTGCATTTTGTTCCCGGCCATCCGGTTGCCGGCACCGAGCATTCGGGCCCCGAGGCGGGCTTTGCCGAGCTCTTTCGCGACCGCTGGTGTGTTCTGATCCCATTGCCAGAGACGCCGCTGGAAGCCGTGGCGCAAGTCGGCGGGATGTGGGAAGCCGCCGGCATGCGGGTGGTGACGATGACCGCGGCGCACCATGACCGGGTGCTGGCGATGACCTCGCATCTGCCGCACCTGATCGCCTATACGATCGTCGGCACCGCGACCAGCCTCGAAGAGAGCCTCAAATCCGAAGTGATCGCCTTTTCGGCGAGCGGTTTCCGCGACTTCACCCGGATCGCCGCGTCTGACCCGGTCATGTGGCGCGACATCTTTCTGAACAATCGTGAGGCCGTGCTCGACGTGCTGCAGCGCTTCAGCGAGGATTTGACCGCGCTGCAGCGGGCGATCCGCTGGGGCGAGGGCGACACTCTGCAGGAGCTGTTCACCCGCACCCGCGCCATCCGCCGCTCCATCATCGAGGCGAAGCAGGCCTAGCCGACCCATCGGAGCCGATACGGAGCATGTGTTCGCAGCACTCCGGCGCCCCTGCAAATTGTCTCGTCAGCCCGGCGAAAGCCGGTGGCCGGCGTGGCCGTAAATTCCGACCTGCGCCGGGAAGGCGGGATGAAAGATGCGGCACCGGCTCAGTTGCGCGATTTTCGTAGCAGCTCTGTCGATCCTCGCGCCGGCGCTGGCGGCCCCGCCGGTCGTCGTCGCCTCGAAGATCGACACCGAAGGCGCGCTCCTCGGCAACATGATCCTGTCGATGCTGGACCACCACGCAATCGCGGTGCGCGACCGGCTGGAGCTCGGCCCGACCGACATCGTGCGCGCCGCGATCCTCGCCGGCCAGATCGACGTCTACCCCGAATACACCGGCAACGGCGCTTTGTTCTTTCACAAGGAAACCGACCCGGTGTGGCGGAATTGGGCGCGCGGCTATGCCAAGGTCGCAACCCTCGATCGCGCCAAAAACCATCTGGTTTGGCTCGCTCCGGCGCCGGCGAACAACACTTGGGTCATTGCCGTGCGCAAGAGCCTCGCCGAGCATGCCCACCTCGCGACGATGAGCGATTTCGCGCGATACTTGAACGGGGGAGGCTATGTCTATCTCGCGGCGTCGGCGGAGTTTGTCGAGAGCCCGTCGGCGTTGCCGGCGTTTGAGCGCGCCTATGGCTTCAACCTGACCGACCGACAGCTCCTGACCCTGTCCGGCGGCAACACCTCGGCGACGCTGCGCGCCGCTGCCGAGGGAATGTCCGGGGTCAACGCGGCGATGGCCTACGGCACCGACGGCGCCATCGCCGCCCTCGGGCTCGTCGCACTCGACGACGACAAGGAAGCGCAGATCGTCTATGCCCCGGCGCCGGTGGTGCGCGAGGCGGTGCTGCGCGACTATCCGCAAATCCCGGGTCTGCTCGACCCGGTCTTCAAGAGCCTGACGCTCGCGGTCTTGCAGCATCTCAACGCGCGGATCGCGGTCGACGGCGAGGATGCCGCCGCGGTCGCGACCGGGTACCTCAAATCGCGGCGGTTTCTGCCGTGACCGCACGGGCCGAGCCGGCGGCGCCCTCGCCTCTGCCGGCGTTTAGGATCGGGGTCCGCAACCCGGTCCTGTTTGTCCTCGCCGCGGCGGCGCTCGTGGCCGCGCCGACCTCCGGGTTTGTCGCGGTGGCGCCAAACCGGCTGGTGTCGGGAAAGCCGATCGCGGTTTGGGACGCGGCTGGCGGCGGCATGACCGCCTGCATGGCCGTCCTGATGGCGCTGCTGCTCGCGGCTTCGCTGGCCCCGCAGAAAAAAGCACTGTCAGCGGCGGCGGTGGTGCTGGCGGCGGCATTGCTGTTGACGACCCTGGGCGCGCTTGGGCAAGCCGCCCGGCTGGTCGGCGGGGGCGCGGGGCCGGCGGCCCGCGTCTCCGCCGCGACCGCGTTCTGGGTCGTCGCCGGCTCGGCAGCGCTCGCCGTCGTCGACGCCTTGCAGCGCCTGCGCGCCGGCGTGCCGCTGATGATCGCGGCGGTGGTTGCGATCAGCGCGGGGATCGCGGCGCTGGCACTCGCCGGACGCTTCGACACGCTGTCGATCGCCCGCGAATACGCCAGTCGCCACGCGCTCTTTGCCGCGGCCCTCGGGCGCCACATCGCACTTGTCGCCGGGTCGGTCGGGCCGGCGCTCGTCATCGGCTTTCCGCTCGGGGTCGCCGCCGCGAGGCGGCCGCGTCTGCAAGGGCCGCTGTTCGCGGTCCTCAACCTGTTGCAGACGGTGCCGTCGATCGCGCTGTTCGGCCTGCTGATCGTGCCATTGTCGCGGTTGGCGACGGCGCTGCCGCGGATCGCGGCGCTGGGGGTGGGCGGGATCGGCCCGGCGCCGGCGATCATCGCCCTCGTCCTCTATGCGCTGCTGCCGATCGTGCGCAACACGGCGACCGGGATCTCGGGCGTCGACCCGGCCGTGATCGACGCGGCGCGTGGCATGGGCCTGACGCGGCGACAGATCTTTCGGAGGGTCGAATTGCCGCTGTCGCTGCCCGTGCTGCTCTCCGGGCTGCGCATTGTGGTGGTCCAGACGATCGGGCTCGCCGTCGTCGCGGCGCTGATCGGCGCCGGCGGCCTCGGCACCTTTGTGTTCGAGGGGTTGGGGCAGGACGCGCTCGACCTCGTGCTGCTGGGTGCCTTGCCGGCGATCTTTCTGGCGCTCGCCGCCGATTTCGCGCTGCACATGGCGGTGGCCCTGTTGCCGCGGCGCGCGGGCGGATGATCGAGCTCGACCGGGTCACCAAGCGCTATGACGGCCGCACCGTGGTCGACGCGCTGTCGCTCGCCATTCCCGCGGGCGAGTTCTGCGTGCTGCTCGGCTCCTCCGGCTGCGGCAAGTCGACGACCTTGCGCATGGTCAACCGCCTCGTCGTCGCCGATGCCGGCACGATCCGGGTCGATGGCGAGGACGTGTCCGGGCTTTCAGCGGAATTGCTGCGCCGGCGCATTGGTTATGCGATTCAGTCGACCGGGCTGTTTCCGCACTGGACGGTCGCGGACAACATCGCCACCGTGCCGCGCCTGCTGAAATGGCCGCGGGAGCGCGTTGCCGCCCGCGTCGACGAGCTTCTCGAGCTGTTCCGGCTCGCCCCCGCCGGCTATCGCGGCAAATACCCGCACCAGCTGTCGGGCGGCGAGCAGCAGCGCGTCGGGGTCGCCCGCGCGCTTGCCGCCGACCCCGAGCTGTTGCTGATGGACGAGCCGTTTGCCGCGGTCGACCCGATCACCCGCGACGCGCTGCAGGGCGAGCTGGCGGGCCTGCACCGGGCCACCGGCAAGACGATCGTGTTCGTGACCCACGACATCGAGGAGGCGCTGCGGCTGGCGACGTCGATCGCGATCATGGACCAGGGCCGGATCGTGCAGCGCGCGCCGCCGCTCGAGCTTTTGGAGCATCCGGCGAACGAGTTCGTACGCGACTTTGTCGGCCGGCAGGGCCTCGGGTTGAAGCTCCTGTCGGTGCGCCGGGTCGCCGACCGCCTGCGCCGTGGCGAGGCGGCGGACGGCGAGCCGTTGCGCGAGGACGCGAGCCTGCGCGACGCGCTGTCGGCGATGACCGCACGGCGCACCGACCGGCTGCCGGTCGCCGACGCGGCCGGCCATGCCGTCGGCGTCATCACCCTCGCCGACCTTGTCCGCTGAGCACCGGATGCGCCCGCCCAGCGTGCTCGCCAGCCCGCTCTTGTGGGTCGGGTTGCTGTTCGGCGCGCTCTTGTTGCGGATGGACGCGCTGCGGCCCTTCTTCCGCTGGGCGTTTCCGGGAACGGTCCCGGTCATCTACCCGCGGGCGAGCTTTCTCGAGCTCTTTCTCGCCCATCTCGCGGTGGTCGCGACGGCAAGCCTCGCCGCCTGCATCGCCGGCATAGCACTCGCGGTTTTCGTGACGCGGCCAATCGGGCGCGAGTTCCGCACGATGGTCGACACGCTCGCCGCAGCCGGCCAGACCTTTCCGCCGGTCGCTGTGTTGGCGATCGCGGTGCCGCTGATTGGCTTTGGCGCGCGCCCGACGGTGATCGCGCTGTTCGTCTACGGCCTGTTGCCGGTCGTCGAGAACGCCGTCGCCGGCCTCGAAGGCGTGCCGGCCCCGGTGAAAGAGGCCGCCGACGGCCTCGGCCTGTCGCCTCGGCAACGGCTCGTCGCCGTCGAATTGCCGTTGGCGGCGCCGGTGATCCTCGCCGGCGTCCGGGTGTCGGTGACGATCGCTATCGGCACCGCGACGATCGGCTCGACGGTTGGTGCATTGACCCTGGGGACGCCGATTTTCGACGGCCTCGTCGCCGACAACCTGCCCTTTGTGATCGAGGGGGCGGTGCTTGTGGCGCTCTTCGCGATCCTGACCGACATGCTGTTCGCCCGCCTCGACCGCCGCCTGCGCCGCTACGCACCACAATAAAATCGTGCGGCCGCCGAGCACGGTCTCAGCCACCCCGTCGAAACGCGGATGGCGGCCGACCGTAAACTGCGCGGAAAGCGTCGTTGAAGCGACGCACGCTGCCAAAGCCGGCCGCGAACGCGATGTCCGCGAGGGTTGACGTCGTACCGTCCAACAACCGCTTGGCCGCCTGCACCCGCCGGGTTGCGGCGATTTGGCTCGGCGTCGCACCGAGGTGGCGCAGAAACAACCGTCGCAGATGGCGCGGGCCGACACCGAGCTTTTCCGCCAGCTCGGTCACCGAGTCGAGTTCGAGAAACCCGTCCTCGATCAGCCGCATGCCGCGCGCGACCGTCGTCGCCGTGCCGCGCCATGCCGGGCTTCCCGGCGCGGCCTCGGGCCGACACCGCAGGCACGGGCGAAACCCGGCCCGCTCCGCCGCCGCCGCCGTCGCGAAGAAGCACGCGACATTCGCCGATTTCGCCGGACGCACCGGGCACACCGGCCGGCAATAGATCCGCGTGGTTCGCACTGCGGTGAAAAACATCCCGTCAAAGGACGGGTCGCGCCGCAGTCGCGCGCGGTCGCAGGTTTCCCAGTCGAGCTCCGGCGGCATCTCGCTCTTGGTCATTGGCTAAAAATAGGCGGCCGGGTCGCGGCAGGTAGCCGAAATCGGACGCGATCGGCGGACCGTGTCCGAAACCGGCCAGCCATCGCCCAACCGGACGAGCAACCTGCCGAGCATGACCAATCCCCTCGACATCGGCGCGGTGCCGCGCCCCGCGCTCTATCACGGATGGTTTGTCGTCGCGGCGGCCTTCCTGATCGCATTCTTCGGTTTCGGGTTCGGCTTCTACGGGCCTGGGGTCTACCTCGTGGCGCTCAGCGTGCGCCACGGCTGGCCCGTCGCGGCGCTCGTCCCAGCGATCACCGCCTATTACATGCTGGGCGCGATATTGCTGTTCTTCTGGGTCGGCCCTTTGTTTGACCGTTGCGGCGCGCGCAGGGTCGTGTCGGGCGGGGTCGCCGCGATGACGGTTGGCCTCGTGCTGCTGACCGAGATCACCCAGCAGTGGCAGGTCTACGCCGCCTTCGCCATCATGGCGATCGGCTGGGCCACGATGAGCGGCGCCGCCATCAACATCATCGTAGCACCTTGGTTCGACAAACGTCGCGGCCTGGCGGTCAGCTGGTCGCTCAATGGTGCCAACGCCGGCGGCATTCTCGTCGTGCCGTTGCTGACGTTCGTTGCCGCCCGCCTCGGGTTTGCCGCGGCATTGCAAGCGGCGGCTGTCGTTATGGTCGCGGTGCTGATCCCGGTCGTGGTGCTGGTCCTACGCCCGAAAGAGGCCGGCTAGCGCGACCCGGCCGACCGCGATGACGGACTTTCCGCAAATTTCGCCGAGCCCAAGGCAGCGCCCCTAACCCTGCAGCCGGTCATCCGCAGCGCGCGCTTTCTGACGATCTCCGTTCCCTTCGCGCTGGCGCTGATGGCACAAGTCGGCCTTCTGACCCACCAGCTCGCCTACCTGTCGCCGCTTCTAGGAGGAGGGCTCGCCGCCGGCTGGGCGGTCAGCTTGACCGCTTTTGCTGCGGTCGCTGGGCGGGCGATCACCGGGCTCTTTGTCGACAAGCTCGACCGGAGGATGACCGCATGCGGCAATTTTCTGATGCAGGCGGCGGGCGTGGCGGTCCTCGCCAGCGCTAGCACCGCGCCAATGCTCTATGCGGGCTGTTTCATGTTCGGTCTTGGCGTCGGCAACGCGACCTCGCTGCCTGGTCTGATCGTTCACCAGGAATTTCCCAACCGGTTGTTCTCGCGAGTCGTCAGCCTGGTCGTCGCCGTCAACCAATTCACCTTTGCGTTTGGCCCGAGCCTGCTTGGCTACCTGCGGCAGGCAACCGGCCATTATACGGCGGCGTTGGTGGCCTGCTTTGTCCTAGAGGTAGCCGCGGCGGCTATCGTGATCCTGCCTGTTCTGGCACGATCGGCGCGAACGCGTTCGCTTTTCGGGAGACGTCACACCGGGTCCTAAACGAAGCGACGGCTCGCCCAAGCGCGGAGTTTATTCGGCGCTAACCGCTCGGCGCCATCGTGCGCGCGGCGAGCGCGGTCATGATCAGCGACAGGCCGAGGAAAACCATGTTGATGCCGACCAAGAGGCCGATGGCCCAGTCGGCCGAGCTCGGCCAGCGGTCCCAGATCAGAAACGCGAGCAGCAGGTCGACGAGGCCGCTGAACAGGACCCAGCCCCAGCTCGACAGATGCCGGCGGTGCTCGAGCGCCAGCAGGATCGCCGAAATCCCCTCGAGCACGAAAAACACGATCAGCGCGAGCGTCAAGGTCAGGACGCCGGCAATCGGCCTCAGCAGCAGCACGAGGCCGAGAACGATCGCCAGGAGCGCGGTCGCAAGAGCCCACCCGAACCCCGGCATGCCGCGATGCTGGACCACCGAGATCGTGCGGAAAATTCCGCCGATGAAAAACAGCCAGCCGATGAAGATCGTGATCGCCAGGCTGGCGACCTCGGGCACGGCGATCGCCAGCAGCCCGAGCACCATCATGACGATGCCTTCGACCAGAAACAGCTTCCAATGGGCATGGATCGCCGAGGCCAGCCGGCGGCGGACATCGTCAAAATCCGGAATGGTGCGTTCGCTCATGTCTCCCCGCTTTGCCCGGCGCACCTTGCGCAGCAAACAGTCTCGCGCAAAATCACCCGAACTTAATCGCTGAACCTTAATCCCGTCAGCCGGATGCGCGTAGCGCTTATTCGGCGGGCTCAGCCCTGGCCTTCGGCGGCGTGGATCGCGGCCCGCGACAATACGTCGATTTTCTCGAAATCGAACTCGGGTGTCCTGCCCGCCGCCTTGCTGCGAATGACCGCGAACACGATGAACCCGCCCTGGTGCCGCGGAGTGACGAAATATTCGGTCACGCGCTGCTCGTTTGCTTCGTTGCACGACAGCACGGCGCTGAATACGACGCTGTTCGCGATGTCGCTGCGAAATCGCGCGGCGGAAAAGTCCCCCTTGCACAGCTGCGGGTCGACCGCGATCAGGTTCGAGGCGATCTCGATGCCGCTGGTGTCGGACCCGGGCGGGATGATCTTGACCGCGCCGGCGGCGTCTGCCGAGCGCCAGACCGCGGTAAAGGCGGCAAGCGCCGGGGGCTTGTCGGCATCGATCAGCCGGGCGTCGGGCAGGCGCGCGCGGGTAAAGAAATCCGTCGCGAGCCTGATCTCCTCGACCGCGGTCGCCGGCCCGCTCGGCATCATCGGCGCGGTCGGGGCAGATGGTGGCGAAGGAGTTGCCGGCGCGACCGAGGTGAACGCCAGCGGCGGCGCCGCGGCGTCCGCCGATCCCGGTTCCGTCGTGGCCGGCGGCTTTTCTGCGCCCTGCGACGCCGGTTGCGCGCCGATGCCCGGCAGTGGTGCGGTCGCGCTCTTGCCCGCTTGGTCCGGGCTTGGCGCCGGCTCCGCCGCCGCGGTTGCCCCCGTTTGTGGCGCCGCTGCGATCTCCGCCGTCCCCGGGTTGGGCGCTGCGGCGGGTCCCGGGGGCGGAGGTGGCGCGGCGGCGTCCGCCCTGGAAGCGCCAGCGGCCGGCGAAGCGTGATCCGCCGTTGCTGCGGTGGGAGCGGGGGAAATTGGCGCCGTCTCGGCGTCCGCCGCCGATTTTTGCACGGCGGGCGTCGCCGCGGCGGCCGTCGGCGTCGCCTGCCCTGTCAGCGCAATCGACGTGCTGACGCAGCTCGCCAGCTGATCCATGACGGCCGGGGTGCCGTTGAGCTTGAACGAGAAGGATTGTTCTTCGGCGTCGAGCGCCAGCCTGGAGCTGCGGCGAAACGCGGCGAGCAGCTTCGAGGTGTTGGGCAACGACACCAGCAAAAGCTGGCCGCTTGGAATGCTGGCGAGCCCGCTGAACGGCGCACCGTCGTCGAGCTGCAATGTTATCGCTGTCCTGGCGTTCGGCGTCAGCGACCATTTCGGGTTGATAAAACCGAGCCACCAGCGATACCCGCCGGTCACCAGCACAAACAGGTTTATCCCGCTGTCGTAGGCGACGCCGGCCGAGCAATGGGTAAAGCCGCCGGTGCGGTCGTCGGTATAGGCGCCTCCCGACCAGAAGCCGTGCCGGAACGGGCGCAGCGGGCCGCCCGCGCCAGCCGTCGCGCACCACAGGACCAGCATCGCGGCTGTCGCGGCAGCCGTGCGGGCAAAAGACATCCGTTCCCCCGTTTGTCCGATCACAAAAGTATCACACTTTCGGACAAGTTTGGACCCTCCGCGTCGCTGTGCTCATCGCGGGCACGGCGTCGGGAATGCTCCCGTCGGCGGCTTGTTCACGATTGAGGAGGGTGCCGTGTGGCGCCCGCTAGCCATGGAGGAGGCAGCGATTTGAGACATACGCTTCTGATCGCCGGTGCGACCGCCCTTGCATTCAGCGCCCCGGCCTTTGCCCAGACCTCGATTACGCCCCATTCAGGCACGGTTGGACCCGAGGCGGCGACCGCCATCGTGCTGGCGCAGGCGCTGCCGCCGGCCTTGCCGCCAGCGGTTGCCGCGACCCCGGCGCCAGGGACGACGGTGATCATAGCGCCGAATGCCCCGCCGCCCCCGGAGGCCGAGACCCCGCCGCCACCTCCGGCGCCGACCTACGTGTGGGACCCGGGTCACTGGACCTGGGACGGCACGCAATTTGGTTGGGACGCCGGGAAATACATCGAGAAGCCGCAAGTCTCGGCGTCCTTCGTTCCCGGCCACTGGGAGGAAAACCCGAACGGGTGGGCGTGGGTGCCGAGCCAATGGAACTATCCGGGCGTCGGCAGCAGCACGCCGCCGCGGATGTGATCGGCCGTCTGGCGTTCGCGGGGCTCTCGGCCGCGCGGCCCTCGTCGGCGGTGCGGCGGCAGACCGGCGTTAGCGAACGCCCATGGCGCGCAGCTCGCTTCGGAGCGAGCCGTAGGCGAGACAGCCGTAAATGCAGGCGAGGACGGCGACGGCGATCGTCGTGCCGAGGACCAGCGACTTCACGGTCATTCTCCGAGCTTGTTCCGAACCGTCAGGATATCCAATCACACGACGGGCCGGTTCCTGACCTCTTCCGGCACCTTGCGCGGGACAAATTGGCCGCCCTCTAAAGTACCGGCAAAAGCGCCGCGTTCGACGACCACCTTGCCGCGCAGGATTGTTGCCGACGGCCAAGCGGCGAGGTCGCGGCCCTCCCACGGGCTGTAGTCGGCCTCGTGCATGTCGGTGGCGCGCACGACATGGCGCTGTCGCGGGTCGAGCACGACGATGTCGGCGTCCGAGCCGACCGCCAGCGCGCCCTTCCTCGGGTAGAGGCCCATGATCTTGGCGGCGTTGGCCGACACGAGGCCGACAAAATCGACAAGGCTGCGGCCGCGTTTCTCGACCGTCTCGGTGTAGATCAGCGACAGCCGCGGCTCGACCCCGGCGTTGCCGCCGGTCGTGTCGTCGATGCGCCGTCCCTGCAACTTTATGCGCAGCGGGCAGCAGATCTCGTCGGTGGCGACGGTCTGGATGGCGCCATGGTCGGTCGCGGCCCACAACGCCTCCTGGTCCGCGGGGAATTTCAGCGACGGATAGGTGTGGTAGATCTGCCCGTCGGGGCGCTTATAGTCCGCGGAATTGTACATCAGGTACTGATGCAGGGTTTCGCCGTAGATCGGGATCCCCTTTGCGCGCGCCGCCGCGATCGCCTGGACGCCGGTCGCGGCCGAGGTGTGCATCATGTACAGCGCCGCCCCCTCGATGCTGGCGGCGAGCCGGATCACCCGGTTGAACGCCAAATCCTCGCTGAGCGTGGTGTGGACCTCGGCCATGTTCTCAAAGCCGACGCGGTCCTCGCGGATCAGTTTTTCATACATGTGCATGACGAGGTCGTTGTCCTCGGCGTGGATCGCGGCAATCCCGCCTGCCTGGGCCAACACCTTCAGCACCTCCCAGATGTCGCCGAAATCGACCATGCGGCCGCGGCGGCTGGGGGTGATGTCGGTTGTGAAGATCTTGACGGACGGGTGGCCGGCCTCGATCGCCTCGGCCAATTGCGGCAGCAGCTCGGGCGGCAGTTTTCCCTGGACCATCGTGTGAAAGGCGTAGTCGCAATGGCAGTCGCCGGCCCATTCCTTCTGCCGCCGCTCGATCGCCTGCTGCACGTTGTCGCCGTCGCCGACCAGGGCAAAGTCGATGATCGTCGTCGTGCCGCCGTGCAACGCGGCCTCGCTGACGCGCGCCGGACCCTCGGTCATCTGATGCTGGGTCGTGCCCGGCACGACGATCGGCCAGCGGCAGTGGACATGCGGGTCGATCCCGCCGGGAATGACGATTTGTCCGCCGGCGTCGACCGTTCGGGAGGCGCCGATCGCGGCGAGGCTGCCGGGCGCGCCGATCGCGGCGATCTTGCCCGCCGCAACGCCGATATCCGCCGGCTCCGCCCCCGAGGGCAAAACCGCGAGCCCATTCGCCACCACGAGGTCAAGCATTTGACTGGTCCTATTTGCCGTTGATCGACGATTGTCACCCGGCGAGCATCACCCCGTCGCCAGGCAAGCTCAAGCTTCCGCGCAGGTCAACACCACACGTCAGGACGCCCTAGTCGTTCGGGCCCGCCATGGACGAACCGCAGGAAACGCGAGCTTAGCCGATGACGGGCGGCGGGTCGCCCTGCGGGACAAACCAGAATTCGCCGCTGCGCGGCCCCGCGACCGGGACCAGCTCGCCGCCCGGCCCCAGGTCGAAGGCGGCATAGCCGAGCCCGGTCAGAAACGCGAACGCGTTCTCGATGCTGTGCCCGGCGCGGGCGAGGTGCTGGCTCAACAGCTCGATCAGCAACACCGGACGAAATCGCCGCAGGGTTTCTTCGCCGCCGCGCAGCAACGCCAACTCCCAGCCTTCGATGTCGGCTTTGACAAAGTCGAGCCGCTCGAGATCGAGCGCCGCGGCGATCGTGTCGAGCGTCGTCAGGCCGACCAGCTCCTGTGCTACGGCCGGCCAGCGCTCCATCGGGCGCCCGAGATGCGACAGGCCGAACCCAAAACTGCCGCCGGCCTTGACCGGCACGCTCAAAGTCTCGACCCCGCACGCCGCGCCGAGCGCCAGCGGCATCACCGAGACGTTGGCGAGCCGGCGCAAAGTCACGACCGAGCGCAGGATCGCGCGCGCGTAGCTGCCGGGCTCGAAGGCATAGACGCGGCCGCGAGCGGCGGCGCGCGCAAACAGCTTGGTGTATTGCCCGGCATGGGCGCCGCAGTCAAAGACGACGCCCGCCGGCGGCACAAACCGGGCGATCGTCGGGAACAGCGTCTTGTGGTGCTGCTGCGTCGTCGCCTTGAACAGGTGCGCGACAAAGCTTCCCGAAAACCGCCAGCGATAGGGTTGAAGGCGCACCGGCCCGCCGCCGCGCCGGTCAGCGGTCGAGACGATATTTGCCGATCAAGTCCCAGTCGAGCTCGAGCCCGAACCCCGGCCCTCGCGGCACCTCGACAAAGCCGTCCTTGATCGCCGGACGGTTGCGGATCATCCCCGCCCACAGCGGGTCGCGCTCGGGGTCCGGGAAGCACTCGACATAGGTCCCGTGCGGCACCGCCGACAGCAGCTGCACCGAGATCTGGGGCTCCTCGTGATGCGCCATCTCGATGCCGTGGATCGCGCACATCGCTGCCGCCCGCCGCCATTCGGTGACGCCGCCGGCTTCCGACGCGTCAAAATTGACGAGGTCGACCGCCTGCGCGGCGATCAGCCGGCGGACGCCGTGGGCGCTGATCTCGCTTTGCCCGGCATTGATCGGGATCATCGTGCGGCGGCGGACCTCGGCCATGCCCGCCGCGTCGTCATACCAATGGCACGGCTCCTCGAACCAGCGGATGTCGTAGGGCTCGACGAGGCGTGCGAACCTGACCGCCTCGGGCGTGGGCCAGCCGCGATTGGCGTCGACGGCGAGGATGAAGTCGCGTCCGGCGCCGGCCCGGCAGGCGGCGACGCGCTCGGCGTCGGCCTCGGCGGAAAGGCCGCCGACCTTGACCTTGCAGCCCGCCATTCCGGCGTCGCGCAGCCACTGCATCTCACGGCCAAGATCGGCCGGGGTCTTGCCTTCCTCGTAATACCCGGCAATCGCGATAATTGGCAGGCGGTCGCAAAACCCGCCGAGCAGGGTCGCGACGTTTGCCCCGAGCGCTTTGCCGCGCAGGTCCCACAGCGCCGTGTCGACACAGGCGATCGCCTCCATGACCAGCTTGCGGTCGCGGTTCGGGTGGGCGAGCGGGAACATCCTTGCCCACAGCCGCTCGATGTTGCCGGCTTCCTCGCCGATCAGCAGCGGCGCCAGCTCGTCCTCGACGATCTTCGCGATCGCCCCGCCATGGGCGCGGTTGTCGCCGTTGTAGACTTCGCTGACCAGGCCGTCCGCGGTGCGAACGCGGGTGACCACCGTGGCGCGGCTGTCGACGCGATAGCCGCTGCCGGAAAACACCTTGCGCAGCGGCACCGAGATCGGGATCGCCTCGATCTTGTCGACCAGCATGACCTTCCCTCCGCAATGCGAGCGCGCCAGTCTACTCGCCCGTCAGGTCAGGGAAAGCCGCTATCGTCCGCGAGACCGGCGCCGGGCGAGGCTTGCCAGCAAGGGCACCGCCGGTATAGTCGCCGGGCGCCGGTCGTGATCTTGTCGAGGAAGCCGATGCCGTTTAGATCGCTCGCCCTGCGGGTCGCGGGTGTGCTCGCCCTGCTGCTCGCCGCGGCGTCCGCGCCGGCGGCGGAGTTCACCGATTCGGCTGGGCGCCGGGTCATGCTGCCCGACCAGATCGCGCGGATCATGCCGGCCGGCCCCGCTTCGGCGGTATTTGTCTACGTGCTCGTCCCCGACAAGCTCGTCGGCTGGCCATTGCCGCTGTCGCGCGCGCAACGCGCGCTGGTGGTGCGCAAATACGCCCGCCTGCCGGTCGTCGGCCAGCTTGGCGGGCCTTATCCGACGGCAACCGCCGACGAGGTGATCGCGCTGCATCCCGACCTGATCGTCGGCTACGGCAGGATCTCGCCGCCGACCGTGGCGCTCGCCGACCGGATCCAGCAGCAGACCCACACGCCCTACATACTGCTCGACGACAGCATACAGCTGATGCCTCAAGTGGTCCGCGAGCTGACCCCGATCCTCGGCGCCGGCGACCGCGGCCTTGCCGTCTCCAGCTACGCCTTTCACGCGATCGGAGCGCTGCGCGGGCAGTTGCTGATCACCTCGCCGACGGATCGCCCGCTGGTGTACTACGGCCGCGGCCCGGACGGCCTCGAGGCGGCTCTGCCGGGATCGGTGGAGGCGAGCGTCATCGAGCAGGCGGGCGTCATCAACGTTGCCGGCGGGCTCGGGCGGGACGGGGTCGCGCGGGTGACGCCGGAACAGGTCTTCGCCTGGAACCCGCAGATCGTCATCGCGCAGCAGCGCAGCTTTTACAACGCGTTGCAGCGCAGCCCGCGATGGCGCGGGCTCGCGGCGGTGCGCAACAAGAAAGTCTACCTAGCGCCAGCCGACCCGTTCGGCTGGATCGACGATCCCCCGGGGCTCAACCGCGCGATCGGGATGTACTGGCTGTCGAGCCTGTTCTACCCCGACCTCTACCAGCAGGACCTCGCAACCGTCGCGCGCGAATTCTACCAGCTGTACTACCAGGTCCAGCTGACGGACCGTCAGGTTGACGCGCTCGTGCGCCCGGCGCTGGGCAATACCGGCCAGTCGCGACAGCTGGCCAACGTCCCGATCCTCGGCGCCGAGCCGCCTCCGATGCCGGGCGCCTCCCCCGGCAACGAGCCGCAAACCCCGCCGACCGGGGTCCCGGGCCGCGGTCGTCTGCGCGGCGGCGGCCAGGCGCCGCAAACGCCGGGCGCCCCCGGCTCTCCCTAACCGACAAAGCAGGCGCCGGCGCGACCCGGTCAGCGCCTACGACTCGGTCGCGCGCACAAAACACATGATGCCGCGCTGCGGGGTCCAGCACACGATCGCGTGACCCGTCGGGTTGTCGGTGCGCTGCAGGATCTTGTCGGGCGGCACCGCGACCCAGCCGCCGCCGACCAGCGCCTCGTAATGGTCGAGCTTGACCCGGTATTCGGTCGGCCGGCAATCGGCGAGCGAGCAGCACGAGATCGTCGTCCCGGGCTGGAGCAGGCTGCGGAACCACGGCGCCAAGGCGGGGTCGGCGTTCTGCGGCGGCGCCGCGGACGCGCCGGTCGCCAGCAACAGCGCGGCCGCGAGGGCGACATGCCTCATCGCGTGCGCTCGCGTCGGGGCAGGAAAGACTGGGGCATCTGCAACAACCGTGCTCCGAGATGACGATGGGCGAATGGCGCGAGCTTAGCGCAGGCGGCCGCCGCCGCAACAAGGCGTTTCGTAAACAGCGGTATATATATGTTAAATATCACCTATTGACATCGTGCTAGGATGTTTAAATGCTCCACCTGCACGTCGGTGGTGTACAACGCACCCGACGCATCGATGGAGGGCTCGACGATGCCGCTCGATACCGTTGTGGGTTTTTCCTCGCCGAGCTGCTTGGCCGCAGACCGAGCCCCGATGCGGCCGGCCGCAGCCATTTTGCGCGGCAACATGGCTCCGGCTGCGCTCGCCGCGGCTGACGTGGTCTTTTATGAAAGCGACATCGATCCGGCGGTGCTCGTCAGCGTGCCGCGCAATGCTTGGGTCGAGCGGGTGCCGGCCGCGAATGAAGACGCCGCCGCGCAATCCGCCGCGATCGTCCGCGCACGCAGGCTCGCCGCCGATGGCTGGCGCGTGGTGTGGCTGGCGGCGAGCGACACGACCGATCCGGCACTCGATTTTGCGGGCGCGGGTCCGGCGGCCGACGAGCATCGCATGACAGTCGGCGTCACCGCCATGTTCGACCCACGCTTGCTTGCTACGGCGCTGAACGGGCTCGCCGGCTAGCCCGGCGGCTCAGCCCGCGCGCAACAGCCGCAGCACCCGGTCGAGCTGGTCGAGATTCTGGTAGTGTAGGGTCAGCGCGCCGCCGCGCGCTCTCGCCACCAACGTCACGCGCAGCCCAAGCCGCGCGCTAAGATCGCGCTCCAATGCCGCGCCGTCGGCGTCGCGAACGGGCCGACGCGGCGGCGAGGGCAGTTGCGCGCGGCGCTGCACCAAGCGCTCGGTGGCGCGCACGTTAAGCCCGCGGCGCACGACCTCTTCGGCGAGAGCGGCTGGCTCGGCCGCGGCGAGCAGTGCGCGTGCATGCCCCGCCGACAATTCACCCTCGTCGAGCCGATGGCGCACGGCCGCCGGCAGCGCCAGCAGCCGCAAGGTGTTGGCGACGTGGCTGCGGCTCTTGCCGACCGCCTCGGCAAGGCTCGCCTGGGTGCGGCCGAATTCGGTCACGAGCCGCTTATAGGCCTCGGCCTCTTCGAGCGCCGACAACTCCTCGCGCTGCAAATTTTCGACGAGTGCTATTTCGAGCGCCTCGTTGTCGGAAAGCGCGCGCACGATGACCGGGACCTCGTGCACCCCGACACGCTGCGCGGCGCGCCAGCGGCGCTCGCCGGCGACCAATTCGAACGCCGCCTCCGCGTCGGCGACCGGGCGCACCAGCAGCGGCTGCAGCACGCCCTTTTCGCGGATCGACTGCGCCAGCGCGTCGAGCTCGCTCTCGTTAAACCGGCGGCGCGGCTGCAAACCGCTCGGCCGAATCAGCTCGATCGGCACCCGGCGTTGGCTCGCCGCGTCGAACGCCGGCTCACCGTCGGTCTCGCCGAACAGCGCCGCGAGGCCGCGGCCGAGCGGTTGGCGCCTTGCGCGCTCGCTCATTTGGGCGCCGCCTCCGGGCGGTCGCGGCGCAGGAGCTCGGCGGCAAGCTGGATATAGGCCTGCGCGCCGGCGCAGCGGTGATCGTAGATCAGCACCGGCTTGCCGTGCGACGGCGCCTCCGACACCCGCACATTGCGCGGGATGACCGTGTCGAACACCTTGGCGCCGAAATGGCCGCGCACGTCGAGCGCGACCGAGTCGCTGAGGTTGTTGCGCGCGTCATACATCGTCAGGACGACCCCCAACAGCTCGAGCCGCGGGTTCAGCGCGCGCTGCACCCGCTCGATTGTGCGCATCAGTTGGCTCAGCCCTTCGAGCGCGTAAAATTCGCATTGCATCGGCACCACCACCGCGTCGGCAGCGACGAGGGCGTTGACGGTCAGCAAATTGAGCGACGGCGGGCAGTCGATCAGCACCTCGTCCCAGTCGCGCACCCGGCTGCGCACCGCCCGGCTCAGCAGAAACTCGCGGCGCTCGCGGGTCATGAGCTCGATCTCGGCACCGCTCAGATCCTGCGACGCCGGGACGATCGACAGGCCCGGAACCTCGGTCGACAGCACTGCGTCAGCCAGCTCAGCCTCGCCGAGGATCAGCTCAAAGCTCGTCCGCAGGCGCCGGCTGTGCTCGATGCCGAGCCCGGTGCTGGCATTCCCTTGCGGGTCGAGGTCGATGACGAGCGCGCGGCGGCCGGCGGCGGCCAACGCCGTCGCCAGGTTGATCGCGGTCGTGGTCTTGCCGACGCCGCCCTTCTGGTTGGCTACCGCGACGATGCGCGCGCGGTGCGTGACCGGGCGCAAGTCGGGATGAGCCTCAGCACTCGTGAGGCTCACGAACGACCTTGTGCAAACGCAGAACGACCCCCCGCGGATCGGCGATGCTGTCGTGCATCGACACCGACATTGTCCAGCGTTTGCGCGCGAGGGTCAATTCCTGCGCCGCCCGCTCGCCTTTCGGAAACAAGCACAGGGTCGTGTCCGCGATGAACGGGCATGCCAGGTCGAGGAGCCGGTCGAGCGGCGCCAACGCCCGCGCCGTCACGACGTCGACCGGGTGCGGCGACAGCGCCGCGATGCGGCACGGGGCGATCGCCACGGCCGCCTCGGTGATGCGCGCCGCCTCGCGCAGAAAGGCCGCCTTGCGCGAATCGGCCTCGACGAGCTCGACCCCGGGCACCCCGATGATCGCCAGCACGAGCCCGGGAAACCCGGCGCCGCTGCCGAGGTCGATCAGGCTGCGCGCATAATCGGGGACGAGCGGGCGCAGCTGCGCCGAATCGAGCATGTGGCGGCGCCACAGATCGGCGAGCGTGTCGCGGCCGACAAGGTTGATGCGCGCCGACCAGCGGGTCAGCAGCTCGGCATAGGCCTCGAGTCGCGCCAGTGTTTCACGTGAAACCGGAAAGATTTCGGCAAAGCCCCGCGCATTAATGGCCGGCTCAGGCCGCGGCACCCTCACCCGCCTCGCTCCGCCCGGCCCCCTCTCCCGCATTGCGGGAGAGGGGGGACCCTGCCCGCGAGGGCTGGGTGGGTGAGGGTAACGCCGCCGCGGATGAGCGCCGCTTGACGTGTTTCAACAATGCGACGAGCGCTGCCGGGGTCACGCCGGACATGCGCGCGGCGGCACCTAGCGTTGCCGGGCGGGCGGCGGCGAGCTTTTCGCAGATCTCGCGCGACAGGCTGCCGACCGCGGCGTAGTCGAGGCCGTCAGGCAGCAGCAATGCCTCGTCGCGGCGGAATGCGGCGATGTCGCGCTCCTGGCGTTCGAGATAGCCCGCGTAACGCGCGTCGATCTCGACCTGCTCGCCGATCTCTGGCGCGAGCGAGCCCAGCTCCGGCCAGATTCCCGCAAGCCGCGGCAAGTCTATGCCGGGGAAGGCGAGCAGTTCCGCGGCATTGCGGGCAATGCCGTCCTCGTTGACCGCGATCCCGTGGCGCCTCAGCGCCGGCGGCGTCATCCGCAAAGCGGCAAGCCGGGCGCGAGCGCCGGCCAGCCCCTCGGCCTTGGCCGCGAACCGCTCGGCGCGTTCCCTCCCGACGCAGCCGAGCCGAACCCCGACCGGGGTCAGCCGCTGGTCGGCGTTGTCGGCGCGCAGGGTCAGGCGGTACTCGGCGCGCGACGTGAACATGCGGTAGGGCTCGGAGGCGCCGCGGGTCACCAGGTCGTCGATCAAGACGCCGATATAGGCGTCGGCGCGGTCGAGCAGCAATGGCTCGGCCCCCGACGCGGCCAGCGCTGCGTTGAGCCCGGCGACAAGACCCTGCGCCGCCGCCTCCTCGTAGCCGGTCGTGCCGTTGATCTGGCCCGCGAAATAGAGGCCGGGGACGCGGCGGGTTTCGAGGCTCGGGTAAAGCTCACGCGGGTCGACAAAATCGTATTCGATCGCATAGCCAGGGCGGCGCATCGCGGCGTGCTCGAGACCGGGGATCGTGCGCAGCATCGCGATCTGCGCGTCGCGCGGCAACGAGGTCGAGATGCCGTTCGGGTACACCGTGTCGTCGTCGAGCCCTTCGGGCTCCAGAAAAATCTGGTGGCGCTCGCGCTCGGCGAAACGCACGACCTTGTCCTCGATCGACGGGCAGTAGCGCGGCCCGATCCCGGTGATGTCGCCCGAATACATCGGCGAGCGATGCAGATTTGCGCGGATCACGGCATGGGTCGCCGGGGTCGTCGTCGTGATGTGGCAGGCGATTTGCGGCGCCGTGATCCGGTCAGTCAGAAACGAAAACGGCGGCGGCGGGTCGTCGCCCGGCTGCATGTCGAGCCCGGCCCAGTCGATCGTCGTCCCGTCGAGCCGCGGCGGGGTTCCGGTCTTGAGCCGCCCGAGCGCGAACCCGGCGCGCCCCAGGGTCCGCGCCAACCCGCGCGACGGCGCCTCGCCGACCCGGCCCGCCGGGATCTTCTCCTCGCCGATGTGGATCAAGCCGTTGAGGAAGGTGCCGGTCGTCAGCACGACGCGCCCGGCGGTTATCTCGTCGCCGGTTGCCGACACCACACCGGCAATACGGCCCGCCGCGTCGAGCAGCAGGTCTTCCGCCGCCGCCTCGGCGATGTGGAGGTTCGGCGTTTCCGCAAGCAGGTCGGCGACCGCGCGGCGATAGAGCTTGCGGTCGGCCTGGGCGCGCGGGCCACGCACCGCCGGCCCCTTGCTGCGGTTTAGGATGCGGAACTGGATGCCGGCATGGTCGATGGCACGGCCCATGACGCCGTCGAGCGCGTCGATCTCGCGCACGAGGTGCCCCTTGCCGAGCCCGCCGATCGCCGGGTTGCACGACATCTCGCCGATCGTCGCGCGCTTATGGGTCAGTAGCAAGGTACGCGCCCCGACCCGCGCCGCGGCCGCCGCCGCCTCGCACCCGGCATGCCCGCCGCCGACCACGACGACGTCATAACTCCGCGAAACCCCGCTCATCGGCCCGGAATGTAAGAAGGCGCCTCCGGGGTGTCGAGTTTCATGTGAAGCAGCCCCTCTCGCCACAAAGCAAGACTGAGTTGCCGTTCGGCTTGTAATCCGTGAGGAAAAGGGACGGGGCCGATTTTTTGGGCGGCGAAGGGTCGGAAAACAATCTTCGGGACGACCCCGCTTTACTCGAAAAGAGGCGCGAGCCTGGCCAGAACCTCATCCATGATCGATGCGGGCACGGCTTCCAGCTTTCGTGCGTCACGAGCACCGAGGTCGAGCGCCCACGGCTGATCGCAACGAACAATACCCGTCGTCCGCATGCCGGCCTCCGCCAGCGATACGGCAAATCCGGCGGTGCGGGCGAAATTGCCGCCCGTCGTGATCGGAAGAACGATCGGCACCTTGGTCAGCCGATTGAAAGGACCCGGTGAGACGACGAGCACCGGCCCCCGCCCCTGCTGCTCGTGGCCTTGCGTGGGGTCGAGCGAGACGAGGTAAATGTCGCCTCGCTCCATCAGAGCAGCTCATCCCCTACCAGTTTGCCGTCGAGCCATTCGCGATCCCCTTGCGTCGGCTCGGCGGACGGATCGCATTGGGCAAGCAACTCTTCCAACGTGTAATGCGGCCGGGTGCTTGGCACGACGACCAGGCGATTGTCCTCGACCGCAACCCCGACCGTTGCTCCAGCGCGCAGGTCCAGCATGTCGAGCAGCGCTGGCGGGAGCGCCACCATGATCGAGCCGCCAACCTTGCGTAAATGTGTGACATGCATGGGAGCTCACCAAAAGTTATATCAAAATATAATCCCAGCGCTCCCCACCGCAAGCGTGAGCCGGTGCACTCATGTCGTCGCGGCGATGATGACCTCGCGCAGGATTTCGGGGATCCGGTCGATGGTCGCCTCGGGGGTCATCAGCGGCGGGGCGAGGCAGATCGTGTCGCCGATTGCCGGGTCGGCGCTGCCGGCGCGCAGACGCGGCAACAGCCCGCGCGCCATCGCCTCCTTGGTAATCCGCCCGCCCAGGCCGAGCGCCGGCGCCTTGG
This sequence comes from Allostellaceae bacterium, assembly GCA_035570595.1. GTDB lineage: Bacteria > Pseudomonadota > Alphaproteobacteria > ATCC43930 > CGMCC-115725 > AP-15. Next base: position 23,378 of record DATMLF010000052.1, on the reverse strand, counting down.
TGGTGCGGTCCTTGACCAGCTCGACCCCGGCCATCATGCCGAGCCCGCGGACATCGCCGACAACAGGCAAGTCGCGCAGGCTTTCGAGCCCCGCCAACAGGCGCTTGCCGACAACCGCGGCGCGCTCGACCAGCCCCTCCTCTTCGATAATCTCGACATTGCGCAGGCCGACGGCACAGCACACCGGATGACCCGAATAGGTCGCGGCGTGCATGAATTTGCGGTCGGCGGGGGCGCTCTCGATCGCCTCGTGCACCTGCTTTGAGGCGATCACACCACCCAGCGGCAGGTAGCCGCTCGTCACCCCCTTGGCGAACGAGACGAGATCGGGCTCGACGCCCCAATGGCCGAGCGCGAACCAGCGGCCGGTGCGGCCAAAGCCGGTGATGACCTCGTCGGTGATCAGCAATACGTCGTGGCGGTCGCAGATTTCGCGCAATGCCGGAAAATACGAGGGCGGCGGCACGATGACCCCGCCCGCACCCTGAACCGGCTCGGCGATGACCGCGGCGACGGTGTCCGGCCCCTCGGCGAGGATCGCCTTTTCGACCGCCTCGGCGGCACCCACGCCCGGCTCCTGGTTTCCCGCCCAGCGGTAGGCGTAGGGGGCGGCCACCTGGATGAAGCCCGGGACGAGCGGCCCGAACATCTTGTGGTAGGCCGCCATGCCGGTGGCGCTCATCGCCGCCATCGTCACCCCGTGATAGGCGTGGGTGCGCGAGATGATCTTGATCTTGTTGGGCTGGTCTTTGACCTTCCAGTAATAGCGCGCGAACTTGAATGCCGATTCATTGGATTCGGCGCCGGCCGTCGTGAAATAAACCGCGGCCGAATTCGGGTAGGCGTGGCGCACGATCTTTTCGCTGAGCCGCACCGCCGGCTCGTTGGTGGCGCCGATATAGGCCGAGGCAAAGGCGATGCGCCGCATCTGCGCCGCCGCGGCGTCGGCCAACTCGCCGCGGCCGTGCCCGACATTGACGTTCCACAGCCCCGACAGGCTGTCGATGTATTCGCGGCCGTTGGCGTCGTACAGCATTGCACCCCTGCCCTCGGTGACGACCAGCGGCTCCTTGTGGTCGTCGGGATGGTGCAGCGGATGAACGAGGTAGCGCCGATCGGCCTCGATCAGCTGCGCGGTGCCGTCCATGTGTTTCTCCTACTACCGGAAGCCTTAAAAGCAACCTAACCGCGTCGGGCGGCGAACGACAACCTTCGTTGGCGCGGCCCGGCCCGGCCCGGCCGCGCCCGGCCCGGCTTCAACCGCCGACGCCGCGCAGGATGCGGCGGGCGATCGACCAGCGGTGAACTTCGGACGGGCCGTCATAGATGCGGAACGGGCGGACCTCGCGAAACAACCGCGCGACGATCGTGTCGTCGGTGATCCCGAGACCGCCCAGGATCTGCATGCTGCGGTCGACGACGCGCCAGATCGCCTCCGAGCAGACGACCTTGGCCATGCTCGATTCGTGGCCGGCGCGCCGGCCCTGGTCCAACAGCCAGGCGGTGTGCCAGATGACGAGGCGGCTCGCGTGCAAATCCATCTCGTTGTCGGCGAGCATAAAGCCCACACCCTCGTGCTCGCCGAGCGGCTTGCCGAAGGCGGTGCGGCGGCGGGCGTGGTCGGCGGCGATGTCGTGGGCGCGGCGGGCGGCCCCGAGCCAGCGCATGCAGTGCGTCAGCCGCGCCGGCGCCAACCGCACCTGAGCATAGCGGAAGCCCTCGCCGACCCGCCCTAGCACCGCGCTCTCCGGCACCCGCAGCCCGTCGAGCCGGATCACCGCATGGCCGCCCGACATGTACTGGTCGAGCGTGTCGAGCACCCGCTCGATCGTGATCCCCGGTGCGTCCATCGGCGCCAGGAACATCGTGGCGCCGGCCGGGCCGCCGTCGTCGCTGTCGGTTTTCGCCATGATGATTGCGAATTGCGCACCGACGGCGCCGGTGATCAGCCATTTCTCGCCGTCGATGACAAACTCGCCCTGGTTGCCGTCGGCGGCGCGCCGTGCGGTGGTTTTCAGCATCGACGGGTCCGACCCCGCGCCCGGCGCGGGCTCGGTCATCATAAAGCACGAGCGGATGTCGCCCGCCGCCAACGGTTTGAGCCAACGCTCCTTTTGGTGCGGCTCGGCGACCTCTTCAAGGAGGTGCATGTTGGCCTCGTCGGGGGCAAAGCAGTTGAGCGCCACCGGCCCGAGCGGCGAATAGCCGGCCGCCTCGAACACCACCGCCTGGGCGCGATAATCGAGCCCGAGCCCGCCCCATTCGCGCCCGACATGCGGCGACAAGAGGCCGGCGCGGCGCCCGAGCCCGACAAGCTCGCGGCGCAATTCCGGTGCGGGGCCGTGAGCGGTCTGGCGCCGGTCGGCCTCGTACGGGATGACCGCGTCCCTGACGAGCCGTTCGGTGCGCTCCTTCAGCTCGATCAGGTCCGCCGACAGCGAAAAATCCATTTCGCGCTCCCACCTCGCCGCGCTTGTCGGTTGCCGGCGGCCGCATGGTCTGCCCGCCCGCCTCCAACCGTCAAGGTTGACGACACCTCTCCTATTGAGATATCGATATTTTCTGTATTGACATTATTGCTGGTTTGGGTCTACATTTTGTTCGTGGCCGCCGCGGCGGGTCCAGCCAAACGGAGAGAGCAACATGGCGATTTCGCGACAGCGGCACGTGACGGGATACCGCTCGAAATCCGCGCGCTCCGCCGCGGCGCTCAGCACCCGGTTGTTCGGCGCGCGACCCGAGGCGAGCGCGCCATGGCGCAACGACGACCCGCAATCCCAAATCCGCACCGCCTTGCGCCGGCGGCGCCGCGCCCTGGGCCTGACCCAGGACGCCGCTGCGCGTTTGCTGGGGATGCCGCGGCTCACCTATCACCGCATCGAGACCGGCGCCCGCCACATCCATTTCGCCGACCTCGCCGCGATCTGCGAAATGTTCGATTGCACGCCGGGCGGCCTGTTGCAGGACACTCGGCTGACCGCAGCCTTCGCCTATGCCGCCACCGCGCTCCTCGACCAGGCCTCGACCTAGCGGCGCGAATTTGACGATTGGCACCGCGCGCTCAGTCGCCCGTCATGCCCGCAAGCGCCGCTGTCGTGGGGACGAAGAGAAAGAGGCGGCCGCGCCAGAGGACCAGCAATAGCCGAGCTCCATTGCGTCGACCTCGCCCCCGCTAAACGAGCGGAATTGCCCCGCAAAAACGGTCATTCCGGGACGGCCCAAAGGACCGGGCCCGGGAACCCATGCACACCGCCGTCGCAAGTATTTTGAAACACTGATGTTCATAGGTTCCGGGCTCGCGGGCGGCGCCCGCGCCCCGGAATGACAGCGCATCTGACACCAATACATCTTAAGGAGCGCCGTTTGGCCGGCGCGTCTCGTGCGCACACCGTCGATTGAGCTTTTTTCGTCCCATTGGCTTTGTCCACACACGCGAATGCCGGGCCGCGCGGCCTTTTCTCGCTCGGCCGCGCACCGCTGGTTGACGCCGGGCCGCACCTGCTCTAGAAGTTGCCTATGACTTGCGCATATCGAGACCTGATGACGATCGCCGCCTCGCGCGGCGTTGCCGTGGGGTCCGGGGGTATGCGCGTGCGCTGAACGACGACTGACACGCGACAACACGGGCCCCGCCGATGCCGGCCGGGGCCCTTTCTTTTGCGACGGGTCTCGCTTGGGCAAGGGTGGCGCCAAGAGGAGACCGCAGAGTCGATGAAACCGGCAACTCTAGCCGACCGGGAGAGCCGCGCTGTCGGGCGCGTTGGCGTCCGCCCCGAGCTGCGCGCGACCCTGGCGCTTGCGGCACCGCTCGCGGCGGCCAATCTCGCGCAGATCGCGATGGGGGTCACCAACACCGTGATGGTCGGGCGGCTCGGCTCGGCACCCCTTGCCGCGGCCGGTCTCGGCGGAATGCTGTACTTTGCCGGCGGCGTCGTGCTTCAGGGCATCCTCTTTGCGGTGGCGCCGCTGGTCGCCCATGCGCTCGGCGCCGAGGACCGCGCTGGCGCGGGTCGGATTGCCGGCGCCGGGCTGGTCTTGGCGGGGTTGTTGGCACTGCCCTTTGCCGCGGCATTGGCGAGCCTCGACCGCCCATTGCGGGCGCTCGGCTACGACCCGGCGCTCGCCGGCGAGATCGGCGGCTATTTGCGGGCATTGGCATGGGGCGGGCCGGCCTTTCTCTGCTTTGCGGCATTGCGCAGCGTGCTCGCGGCACTGTCCTACACGCGGCCGGTCATGGCGGTGCTGGTCGTCGGCGTCGCGAGCAACGCGGCGCTGAACTGGTCGCTGATTTTCGGACATCTCGGCATGCCGGCGCTCGGCGTCGCCGGCTCCGGCTATGCGAGCTCGGTCAACCAGTGGCTGGTGCTGGCCGGTCTGGCATTCCTCACACGCGGTATGCCGCGAGTGGCGAGCCTGCACATGTTGCGCGGTGCGGTGGCCGCGAGCTGGACAGCGATGCGCGACATTCTCGGTCTCGGGTTGCCGATCGGCGCGATGCGCGGGATCGAGGTCGGCGTGTTTCTGGCAGCCGGCATCTTGATGGGCCTGTTTGGGGCGGCGGCACTCGCGGCGCACCAGATCGTCATCAACTGCGCCAGCATCAGCTTTATGGTGCCGCTCGGTCTCGCTCAGGCCGCCACCGTCCGGGTCGCCTATCAGCTCGGCGCCGGCCGCCCGTATGCGGCGCGCCAGGCGGCTTTTTTGGCGCTCGCTCTCGGCGCCGCGTTCATGGTCGGCGCGGCCATCGTTCTCGCGGCCTTCCCGCGCGCGATCATCGGCGCTTATGTGGATCTTGCGGACCCGGCAAATCGGCAGACCGTCGACATCGCGCGGCGCCTCGTCATGATTGCGGCGCTGTTCCAGGTGTTCGACGGGGTGCAGGTGATCGCCGCCGGCGCATTGCGCGGCTATAAGGACGCGTTCGTCCCGATGCTGCTCGCGATCTGCGGCTATTGGGGTGCGGGCTTTGCCGGCGGCTGGGTGCTGGCCTTTCCGCTCGGCTGCGGCCCGGTCGGCCTGTGGTGGGGGCTTGCCTTGGGGCTGGCGGTCGTCGCGATGTTGCTGACCATGCGGCTCTATCTGCTGGGACAGCCGGTCAGTCGGGCCGCCGAAGCGGTCGCGGCGCTGAGGCGCCCCAGGAGGGTGCGCTGACGATTTTTGCCGGCGCCCGCGTCAGAGCATGCGAAGAATCCCAGGGATGTCATTCCGGGGCGCGGGCCTTGCCCGCGAACCCGGAACCCATGCACACGGCCTTGGGGAATACCGGCAAGGCACCGTTTTCATAGGTTCCGCGCCTGCCAAGAGGCATCCCGGAACGACCAGGTCTCAAATTGTACAATACCTTCTCACGCTCGTCAGCCTTGGCAGGCCTGGTCGAGCAGTTCCTCCGCCGAGCCTCGGTTGGCGCCCTTTACATAGTAGGTGTCGAGCACGTAATAGACGCCGGCTGTCCTTGACCCGATCACCGCGATGCTCTGGTCGCCCATATGGTCTTTGGCGTGCGGAATGGCCGCGACCAGGTTGAACGGGCTGTTCTTGTCGCGGAGTGCCGTGACCTTTACCACCTCATAGGCATTATTGTGGGGGCCGAGCGGCAGCGTCACAGCCTTGGCCGGGTCGGAGCCGATCTTGGCGTCGTTTTGGGCGAGGGTTTGGGCCACCGCGGGCAGCACGCACGAGATATGAATGTGGAGCTGGTCCTGGTCGCGTCCCGGCGCCGAGTTGATCGCCAGCCCCAAGCCGGCCGACGGCTTCTGCAGGTAATGCTGCGCCTCCTGCCACCCGTACTGCCAGAAGTCGACGACCGGCTCGGCGAAGACCTGGTTGTCCTCAACCCCGGTCACCTTGACCGACGGAATGATCAGATAGGCGACGGGCTTGGCCGCGGCATGGTCCTTGACGACGACAAATTCGTTCGCCTTGCTGTAATAGAGACAGCCGGGGTTGCTGGTCAGGTCTTTGGCGCAGCACTGGGCGAGCGACCACAAGGTGTCGGGTCTCGGGGCGAGTGTGCATGCCGCCACGGTCGCGTGACTGGCCCCGTCCGGAGACGCTGGCGCTTGCGCCCAAACCGGGGCGGCAGCGAGCAGCGCCGGCACCGCCGCGACGAGACCCCGGCCGACGACAAGGGCCCGAAAGGGCGCCCTCGGCATCCTTGGGCCGGCGGTGCCCGCAACGGTTGCCCGCGGGTTGCGGCCCATTTACACCCTCCCCAAACGTTCCGCGCGAGCGACGATGCCGAGTTCGCCGGTACCGGACAAGCGTATTTGTCGCCGCCGTGCCAACCCCCGCGAGGCAGTCGCTGCGCCGCTCTGGGCCCCCCCGGCGCACGATTGTCGAAGCGCGCGGGATAAATTACGGTTGTCGCGCGCAGCTCTTTGGTGGCGGACGATGACGACCATGGTGACCGACAAGATCTGGCCGGCGCTCGACTACAGCCGGGTGCCGTATCGCCTCTACCACGACGCCGACACTTACGAGCGCGAGCAGCAGCGGATCTTTCAGGGGCCGGTGTGGAATTACCTCGGCCTCGATGCCGAGATCCCGAACCCCGGTGATTTCCGCGCGACCTGGGTCGGCGAGACCCCGGTCGTCTACAACCGGGACGAAAACGGCGCCGTCCACGCCTTTGTCAACCGCTGCGCCCACCGCGGCGCCGTCGTCCGGCGCGAGCTCGCCGGCAATTCCAAGGAGCACATTTGCATCTACCACCAGTGGTGCTACGGGCTTGACGGGCGCCTCAACGCGATCCCGTTCCGCCGCGGCATCCGCGGCAAGGGCGGGCTTGACGCCGGCTTTGACATGGGGGCGCACGGCCTGCGCCCGTTGCGGGTCGGCAATGTCGGCGGTGCTTTGTTCGGGACTCTCGCCGACGACGCCGAGCCGCTCGCCGATTTTCTCGGGCCCGCGGTCCGTGCGCAGATCGAGCGCTTGCTGGCTCGCCCGGTCCGGGTGCTCGGCTACAACCGCCAGCGCATCCATGCCAACTGGAAGCTGTACGCCGAGAACACACGCGACAATTACCATGCAAGCCTGTTGCACGAGTTTCTGCTGACCTTTGGCTTAGACCGCTCGACGCAGAAGGGCGGGGTCACGATGGACGCCCGCCACCGCCACAACATCACCTGGGCCGAGGCCGACAGCGATGATGCCGACTTCGCGCACCAGGCTTATTCCGGCGCCCGTATCCGCAACGACTACCTGTCGTTGCAAGAGCCGGATCTCGTCACCTTTCGCCGCGAGCGCGACGATAGCCTGAACCTCGCCGTGACCTCGGTGTTCCCCTCCTCGGTCTTTGTCCAGATTTCGAACAGCCTCGCGGTCCGCCAGATCCGGCCGCGCGGGATCGACGAGCTCGAAGTGTTTCAGACGATGCTCGGCTACGCCGACGACCCGCCGGAGATGACCCGTCATCGCCTGCGCCAGGCCAATCTGGTGGGGCCGGCCGGTCTCGTCTCGATGGAGGACGGCGAGGCGATCGAGATCGCCCATCGCGCGACCAGGCCCGAGCCGGAGCGGACCTCGGTCATCGAGCTTGGCGGTGCCGGCGTCATTTCCGACCGCGACTACCGCGTCACCGACGTGCCGTTGCGCGGCTTCTGGTCGTACTACGCCGAGTTGCTCGGGATCGAGCCAACGGGCGCGGTGCGATGAGCGCCGACCGCTTCGCGATTCATGATGTCTTGGCCGAATACGGCGCGCTGCTCGACGCCGCCAACTATGACGACTGGCTCGGGCTGTTCGCCGGCGAGTGCAGCTACAATGTCGTGCCGCGCGAAAACTGGCAGCAGGGGCTGCCGGTCGGGCTGATCCACTGCGAGAGCCGCGCGATGCTCGAAGACCGCATCATGGCGCTGCGCGAGGCGAACAAATACAACATCCACAACGACCGCCACCTGATCGGGCTGCCGCGGCTTTCCGGTGCCGACGGGCTCGCGGTCGAGGCGCCGTTTGCGGTCTACCAGACCGACCAGGAGGGTGAAACCCGGCTGTTCGCCACCGGCCTCTACCGCGACCGCCTCGAGTTGGCGGGCGGCGGCCTCAAGATCCGCGACAAGCTCATCCTGCTCGACACGTTCGCGGTGCCGACCCTGCTCGCCACACCGTTGTGAAAAGAAAAGAGCGTTGCGGGTGAAGTGGGCGACCGCGACCGGCGCCGGCGCGGCGACTTAGATTTCGCCTTCCTGCTTCAGCATCCGCACCGTCTTGCGCAACGCGGTGACCGTGTCCTCAAGCTCGGGCTCGCCATGGGTGGCCGAGACGAGCCCACCCGGGCTGGCGCTGAAATCGACCCCGTTCGTCATCATCGCGAGCCGCAACTTGTGGACGATGTCGGCCTGCCGGTTGCCGGTCAGGCTCGCGGTCGATTGCTGGTGCGGGTCGAAGCGGGTGGGGGTGATCGCAACGCGGTCGGGGTTGGTGAAGATGTGCAGCATCGAAAACGTGCCGTAGGCCGCCCACGGCAGGCGCTCCTCCTCGAAGACTTCGTTGATACGGCGGCGCAAGCTCTCGCCGTAGCGGTTGGCGCGGGCGCAGGCGTCGGTCGTGCCGACAATCTCCAAGGCCGCCGTCCCGGCCGCCGCCGACAACGGGTTGGCGTTGAAGGTGCCGGGGTGGGCGATCTTTTCGCGGTCGGCGGCCTTGGTCACCTGAAAGTCGAGGAGGTCGAGGATGTCCTTGCGCCCGGCGACCGCACCACCGGGTAAACCGCCCGACAGGATCTTGGCCAAGGTTGTCAAATCGGGGGTGACGCCATATTCTGCCTGCGCCCCGCCGGGGGCCACGCGAAACCCGGTTACCACCTCGTCAAAGATCAGCAACACGCCGTGCTGACGGGTCAGTTCGCGCAGCGCGCGCAGGAATCGCGGGTCGATCGGCAATCGTGCGCCATGCGCGCCGGTGGGCTCGAGGATCGCCGCGGCCACGTCGTCATGGCTTTCCAACAGGCGGGCAAGCCCGTCCGCGTCGTTCTGCTCGGCGAGAAGAACATTGCCGGCCACGCCGGGCAACACCCCGGTCGTCGGGCTGCCGTCGAAATGGTTGGCAAAGCCCGAGGTCATGTGGTCGTGCCAGCCGTGGAAATGATGCTTGAAGCGGATGATCTTCGACCGGCCGGTAAACGCGCGGGCGAGCCGCACCGCCATCAACGTCGCCTCGGTGCCCGACGAGGTGAACCGCACCCGCTCGGCCGAGGGCACCAGCCTCAGCACCCACTCGGCCCACGCGATCTCGGTCTCGTGGCTGGCGCCGTAATGGGTCCCGCGCTCGATCTGCTCGTGCACCGCCGCGACGACTTTGGGGTGCGAATGGCCGAGCAGCAATGCGCCGTGGCCGCCGAAGTAGTCGACGTACTCGTTGCCGTCGACATCCCATTTGCGCGGCCCCTTGGCGCGCGTGATATAGACGCCGTAGGGCTCGATATAGCGCGAATCATGCGTGATGCCGCTCGGGAACAGGTTGTGCGCCTTTGCCGCCGCCGCTGCCGACCCCGGCGTCGCGGCGCGGTAGGCGGCGATGATCGGCGAGTTCGTCGTCATCGTGTCGGGCATGGCATCACTCCTCGCGTCGGGAAACCGGCCTCGGCCCTCGTTTTATGCCCTAAGCCGCGGATGGCCAAGCGCGCAACGGCGGCGGGTGGCCGTCCCGATTGCAATTTGGCAGAAACCAAAAAAGAAGGGCCGCCCCGTGGGACGGCCCTTCCGCCGAATACCGGCGGCCTCGCGGCCGCAAACCGTCGCCTTCAATCAGGCACGGATCTCCACCGAAGCGAGGATCCTGGTCACGGCAGCGGACGACCGCGGTTTATGGCTAGACACAGGATCACCTCCTTTCAGTTTGTTGCGCCGAAGGCCGGAAGCTACGGGACGGGCATGCCGCTGGCAAGCAATTGTTTCGCGATCGCGCCGGATGCGACGCCGCCGGTTTCCCGCTAGAGTTCGCAAACCAATGGATTTCTGGGGGAAGGAGCGACCATGCGCCGCAGCGAAGAGCGGATCCTGACGACCCACACCGGCAGCCTGCCGCGCCCACCGGAGCTGACCCGGCTGCACATTCGCCGCGCGCGCGGCGAATCGGTCGACCCCGCCGAATTCGATCGCTTGGGAAAAGCGGCGCTGCGCTGGATCGTCCAGAAACAGGCCGAGTCGGGCGTCGACGTCGGCAACAACGGCGAGCAGCAGCGCGAGGGCTTTTTCCTGCACATCCGCCACAGGATGAGCGGTTTTGGCGGGTCGTGGCAGCGCCGCACCCGCGCCGACGCGCTGCGCTACCCGGTGTTTCGGCGGATCATGGAGGAGCAGCTCGCCTCTCGCGCGGCGGTCAGCAACATGGGCCCGCCAAAGGCGATCAGCGCGGTGCGCTATCTCGGCCGCGACGCGGTCGAGGCCGAGATCGCCGATTTCCGCGCCGCGCTCGCCGACACCGGGACCCGGTTCGTCGAGTCGTTTGTGACCGCACCCTCGCCCGGCATCATCGCCGGGGCGATGAAAAACGAGCATTACCCGACCGAGGAGGCCTATCTCGACGATCTCGGCGCGGCCCTGCGCGAGGAATACGAGGCGATCGTCGACGCCGGGTTTCTGTTGCAGCTCGACTGCCCCGATTTGGCGCTCGAGCGGCACCTCTCCTATCAGGACCGGCCCTTGTCCGACTTCCTGGGCTTTGTCGAGCGGGTGGTCGCGACGATCAACGCGGCCCTCGTGAACATTCCGCGCGACAAGGTGCGGCTCCATGTCTGCTGGGGCAATTACGAGGGGCCGCACGACGCCGACGTGCCGCTCGCCGACATCCTGCCGGTCCTGCAGCGGGCCAGGGTCGGCGCGTTTTTCCTGCCGTTCGCCAACCCCCGCCACGCGCATGAGTACAAGGTCTTCGAAAAGCTGCCGCTCGCCCCGGACCAGATCCTCGTAGCCGGCGTCATCGACAGCCTGACCAACTTTGTCGAGCATCCCGAAGCCGTCGCCGACCGCATCGAGCGGGTGGCGGCGGTCGTCGGCGACCCGCACCGTGTGATTGCCGGGACCGATTGCGGCTTTGACACCTCGGCCGGTATGGGCCGCGTCGCCGAGGACGTGGTCTGGGCCAAGTTCAAGTCGTTGGCCGAAGGGGCCCGGCTCGCTTCCGCCCGCCTTGGCATGGGCTAGGGTGTTTGAGGCGTCAGGCGATCGGGGCCGGTGGCGGCAGCACGCACTTCCCGAGCAGGTCCTGTTCGAGGTCGATGGCGGGGTTGGTCTGGGTGCAGTCGAAGCCGGCGCCCCCGTGGCAATTGTTCGAATATTGCCAAAGCAGAATCTCGAACGCCGCGGGCAGCGACGTCGGGCGCACCGTGCGGTCGTCAAAGTCCAATGCCGGGACAGAAAAATCCTTGCAGCCGGTGGTCAGCCACCGCGCGATCCAGGCGCCGTGGAACGCGACCCCGGCCGCGGTCGAGGCGGCAACCGCCTGCCACGTCGCATGATCGGCAAAGGTGGCGTAGACGCACGGCAGCACGGTCACTCGGCCACCCGAAAAGCTTTGGCTGCGCGCGGTCAATTCGTTCGCCCAGCCCTCGTAATAAGCGGCCGACAAGGACGGCGCCCCCTCGACGTCGAGAAACATCAAAAACTGGCCGCCCTGCTCGGCGAGGTAATCGGTCCCAAAGGTCAGGATCAGGTCTTCGACGTTGGCCTTGGCGTCGGCGTTGCCGTCGGCTGCCGAGCCGTTGACCCGCAGGGTCTGGCGCGCGATCGGCAACACGCGAACGCCGTTGGCGCGCAGAAGCTGGTTCTCCTCGAGGTGGCGGTACTCAATGGTGCCGGTCGTTACGGCGCTGGTGAAGTAGCGGCCCCATACAACCGGGGTCCGACCGAACAACGCGGTCGCCAGATCGACCAGATTCCGCCCGCCGATCTCGGTCGTCACCGGGTTCGAGCTGTCCGCCCCGGGCATCCCCTTTGCCATTCGAGCCTTCCCGCCGTCGACGATTAGTATCGCGGCAGTATGCACACCACCCGTCAAGGCATCGTCATCAGCTCATATTGCCAGCTTTCTCCGGCATTTAGGGAACTCGGTGCGCGTGGAAGAGCCTTCGAGACTATTCGGCTCTACCATGGTGTCCACCATCCCTACTCCTTCCCTCGGCGTTCTCCGCGTATGATAGACGATGAGAGTAGCGGACGCGGTTCGCTCGCTCTTCCCTGGGCGACGGAACCCATCTTACGGCACCCGAATTTCCGCTCTTATGGTAGCAATGCCGGGAGCATGCGAGGATCCCGATGAACAGGCATCAACGGCTCACAGGCAAGTGGTGCTAACCTAACAAACGAATCCGCTAGCCTCGTATCCGTCGCCCCCGCGAAGGGGGGGCCCAGGGCAAGCGCTCCGTGCCCGCCGGCCCCTGGGTTCCCGCTTTCGCGGGAATGACGAAGAGGTAAGGGGATGGGTGCTAAACGTCAGAACGCATCCACTAGTGAGCCAAGGGGAAAGCAATGAAAGTCTTCGTCTTTGACCTGCTGGCTTACGGCGAGCAGCTCGAGCATCTGAAAGAAGGGGGCGAGCTGCCCTATCCGCTGGCGCGCGAGCATTTCAAGCCGCAGGTCGCGGCGCGCACCTACGCCGAGCACCTCGCCGCCTGGGAGGAGCTCGACCGGCTCGGCTATGACGGGGTCGGCTTCAACGAGCACCATTGCTCGCCCTACGGGTTGATGAACTCGCCGAACCTGCTCGCAGCGGCGGCGGCGCAGCGCACCACCAACCTGAAGCTTTTGATCTACGGCAACCTGTTGCCGTTGCACGAGCCGTTGCGGCTCGCCGAGGAGCTGGCGATGCTCGACTGTATGTCGAACGGCCGGCTGATCTCGGGTTTTGCGCGCGGCATCCCGCGCGAGTACCAGGTCCACAACGTGCCGCTCGCTCAGTCGCGCGCCCGCTTTGAGGAGGCGTTCGACATCATCACCCGCGCGTGGGGCGAGGAGGTCTTTTCGTATCGCGGCCAGTTTTGGAGCTACGAGGACGTGGCGCTGTGGCCGCGCCCGGTGCAGCAGCCGCGCCCGCCGATCTGGATGCCGGTCGTCGGCAGCAAGGAGTCAATCGAGTTCGCGGCGCGTCACGATTTGCCGATCACGCCCGGCCTCGGCCGCTCGCGCGGGCTGCGTGACGACATCATCCGCCATTACGCGCGTTCGTTGGCGCGGGCGGGCCACCGCATCACCCCCGGCCACCTCTCGCTCGGGGTCAGCGCCTATGTGGCGCCGAGCAAGGCCGAGGCGGTGCGCGAGATGGGCCCCCACCATCTCTATTTCAATCGCACCCTGTTCAGTCACGGCAACTTTACCGAGACCGAGCGGCAGCGCGAGACCGGTTATTCGACCGCCGCCTCGACCGATTACGTCAGCCCGGAGAATCGGCGCGCCGCGCAATTCTCGCGCGAGGATTTCCGCGGGCTGACGATGACCGATGTCGAGCGCCAGGCCGAGGAGATGCCGTGGGGCCCGCCGGACGAGGTGACGCGCCGGATCATCGCGGCGGCCGACAGCGCCGGCGCCGACACTGTCCAGGTCAGCCTAAACCGCGGGGTATTGCCGCACGAATTGTTCATCGAGCAAATCCGCCGCTTTGCCCGCGACGTGCTGCCGGCACTCCAGGCCCACCAGGTGACGCGCGTCCCGCTCGCCGAGGAAATCCCGGCCTGAGCCCGCTCAGCGTGTTAGGCTGCGGTCGCCGATGCGCCTGCGACCCGGTCATTCTCATGGGATACCCTTGCGCTGAAGCAAGGCGGTTCTCTTCTGTTGACGATTGCACCCCGCGTAGCCCGTCGTGATCTTCAACACCTTTGAGCGGATGGTCGCTTTCCGCTACCTGCGGGCGCGACGGCAGGAGGGCTTTGTTTCGGTCATCGCGATCTTTTCGCTCCTGGGGATCGCGCTCGGCGTCGCCACCCTGATCATCGTCATGTCGGTGATGAACGGCTTTCGCGCCGACCTGTTGGGCCGCATCCTCGGCTTGAACGGCGACCTCGGCGTCTACGCCGTGGCCGGGGCGCTCGGCGATTACGAGACGGCGGCGCAAAAGGTCGAGAAAGTGCCGGGCGTCACCGCCGCGATCCCGATCGTCGAGGGCCAGGTCATGGCGACCACCGACCGCGGCGCCGCGGGGGCGCTGGTGCGCGGCATCCGACCTGCTGACCTGATGTCGCTGCGCCTCGTCTCGGGGCGGGTCATCGCCGGCTCGCTCGCCGAGTTCGGCGACGACGGCATCGCGATCGGCTACCGGCTGGCACAGCGGCTCGGCGTCGGGGTCGACGGCCGGGTCACGGTGATCTCGCCGCAGGGCACCGCCACCGCCTTCGGCACGATGCCGCGGCTCAAAACCTACCACGTCGTAGCGCTCTTCGATGTCGGGATGTACGAATACGACAACACCTTTATCTATATTCCGTTTGACGCCGCCCAGATTTTCTTCCGGCTGCCCGAGGCAGCGAGCTATCTGCAGGTCTTTGTCGCCGACCCGGACCAGGTTTACCGCCAGACCCGCGCAATCGACGCCCTCTTTGCCGGTCGGGTGAGGATCGTCGACTGGCAGGCGGCCAATTCGAGCCTGTTCAACGCGGTCGAGATCGAGCGCAACGTGATGTTCCTGATCCTGGCCTTGATCATCGTCGTTGCCGCCTTCAACATCATCTCGAGCATGATCATGATGGTAAAGGACAAGGGCCGAGACATCGCGATCCTGCGCACGATGGGGGCCTCGCGCGGCATGGTCCTGCGCATCTTCATGCTGTCGGGCGCGAGCATCGGGGTCGTCGGCACCTTGGCGGGGCTGGCGCTCGGCGTCGCGTTTACCCGCAACATCGAGGCGATCCGCGAATTCGTGCAGAACATCGTTGGCGTCAACTTGTTCTCGGCCGAGATTTATTTTTTCACTCGCATTCCGGCGCGCATCGACTGGGACGAGGTCGGCTCGGTCGTCGCGATGGCTTTGGCGTTGTCGTTTCTCGCGACCCTCTACCCGTCCTGGCGCGCGGCACGCCTCGATCCGGTCGAGGCATTGCGCTACGAATGATGGCCCCTCCTCAGAATAGCCCTTTTATTAAGAGACCCTCTCCCACCGATGGGGGGAGAGGGCAGGGTGAGGAGGGCAGCACCCCAGCCGGCAGCGGGAATCACCCCCTCACCCCCCCAGCCTTGTCGGCTGGGTCCACCCTCTCCTGCACCGCGGGAGAGGGTGCCGCGCGCAGCGAGGCGGGTGAGGGCAGGCCCGCGACATCGCCGGCGCTCGAATTGCGCGCGGTGCGCCGCGTATTCAAAAGCGGCGGCGCCGAGATCGTCGTGCTGGACGGCGTCGACCTCGCCTTGCAGCCGGGCGAGGTCGTCGCGCTGGTCGGCCCGTCAGGTGCGGGCAAGTCGACCTTGTTGCATGTCGCGGGGCTGCTTGAACGCCCGGACGGCGGCAACGTGCTGATCGGCGGCGAGGATTGCGGCGGCCTGTCCGACGAGCGCCGCACCCTGCTGCGCCGCTCCGAATTGGGCTTTGTCTACCAGTTCCACCATCTGCTGCCGGAGTTCTCGGCGCTCGAAAACGTCATGCTGCCGCAGATGATCGCCGGCCTCGGCCGGGCGCGGGCGCGCGACAAGGCGGCGGCGCTGCTGGGCGGGGTCGGGCTCGCCGACCGGGTTGGGCATCGCCCCGCGCGGCTCTCGGGCGGCGAGCAGCAGCGTGTGGCGATCGTGCGCGCGCTCGCCAACGACCCCAAGATCCTGCTCGGCGACGAGCCGACCGGAAACCTCGACCACGCGACCGGCGACGGCGTCATGAACACGCTGATCGACCTTGTCCGCCGCACCGGGCTTGCCGCCCTGGTCGCGACGCACAACCTCGACCTCGCCCGCCGCCTCGACCGCATCGTCGTGTTGGAGGACGGAAGGCTTCGGCCGGCGGGCTAGTCTAGCCTGGGCGGTCTCGCCGGCGGCCCGACCGATCAGAGCCAGCGAAAATAGACGAGAACGGGCAAGACGATCGGCGCCCAGCCGAGCAGCGACAGCGCGACAACCGCAATTGCCGCCGTTCTGACCGGTAGCCGCCCGCCGTCGCTGTCGCTATATTGTCTGCCGATCTCGGTTGTTAACGTATTAACTCGCATCACTGCCACCCGCGGCGCGTCGTTTGCAATAGCCGGAGGAAGGTTATGATGGTATACCCACAATAACAACCTGGATCGCTGCGATGTTTTGTTTGATTTAGTTCAATTTTTCTGCAACTACGTTGTGTTGTGACCAAAATATGGCAAAGTGAAGCCGATGACGACAGTCTGACAGTCGGGCGGACGTTTTGCGGACGGAGCCCGGGGCACGCTCGACCGATGTCGGAGCGGCCGCGGGTGCCCGAAGATGCAAGCACCGCCGCCGTCTTGTCAGGAGGTGCTGATGAAGCGTGCTGCTGCATACGACCGCCGCGGCGCCGAGGACCGGCCCCGAAGCGGCGTCGGCCCGGTGATCGTCGCGGCGGCGGCTCGGGCGGAGGCGTCGCGGCTCAGCCCGCTCGCCTCCTCGATCGTCGTGACGCTGCTGTCGCTCGCCATTTGGGCGGCGCTGTGGGCGGTGGTGAGCTCACTGCTGCGGGGTTAGCGGCGTCGCGGTTCGGCCGGCCGCCTGTCCGCCGCTCGCCGCCGGGCCGTAGGCAGCGCCCCGCCCGGGTCAGGAGCGCTCGGCCGCTAGCCGGTCGGCGATGCGTCGGCTGGCCTCACCGTCGCCATAGGGGTTGGCGACGCGGCTCATCCGCCGATAGGCCTCGCCGTCGTCGAGCAGCTGGCACATTGCCTCGTAAAGCCGCTGCTCGTCGGTGCCGACGAGCTGCGCCAAGCCCAACTCCATCGCCTCGGGCCGCTCGGTCGTCTCGCGGGTGACCAGCACCGGCTTACCGAACGACGGCGCCTCCTCCTGGATCCCGCCCGAGTCGGTCACGACAAAATGGCAGCGCTTTAAGAGGTAGACGAGCTCGGGATAGTCGACCGGCTCGGTCAGCAGGATGTTGCTGCACCCGGCCAACGGCGCGAAGGCGCGGCGCACATTGGGGTTCGGATGCACCGGGAAGACGACCGCCACGTCCGGACGCTGCGCGATCCGGCCGACCGCATCGGCGATCCGCGCCAGCCCGCCGTCAAAATTCTCGCGGCGGTGGCCGGTCATCAGCACCAGCCGCTTGCCCTCGCTCTCTTTGGCAAAACGCTCGCCCAGCAGCTTTTTTGCCCGGGCCCGCAGCTCGCCCGCCGTGTCGAGCCGGCGCGACATCCACAACAGCGCGTCGATCCCGGTGTTGCCGGTGACGAGGATGCGCTTGTCCGCCACCCCCTCGCGCAAAAGGGCCGCGTGCGCCCGCGCCGTCGGCGCGAAATGCAGGTCGGCAATGCGGCCGACCAGCAGCCGGTTCACCTCCTCGGGCCACGGCGCGTAGATGTCGCCGGTGCGCAACCCCGCCTCGACATGCGCGACCGGGACCTGATGGTAAAATGCGGCGAGCGCCCCGGCAAAGGTCGAGGTCGTGTCGCCCTGGACGATCACCCGGTCGGGGCGCCAGGCGCCGAGAACCCCGCCGACTCCCGAGAGCACCGCGCCCGTCAGATAGGCAAGGTCCTGGTCCGGCCGCATCACTTCCAGGTTCCAGTCCGGCCGCAGCTCGAACAGTTCGAGAAACTGCGCCAGGATTTCGCGATGCTGGCCGGTTGCGCAGATTTTGCAGTCGAATTCGGGGCGCGCCGCCAGTTCGCGGATCACCGGCGCGAGCTTGATCGCTTCGGGCCTGGTGCCGAAGACGAAGAGCAGCTTCATCCCGGTTCTGCCTGTGCCGTGGGTCAGCGTGTGCCGCGGCTCAGCCCGCGCCGTGGGTCAGCCCGGTGGCGTCGATAACCATGCGCCGCATCAGCTCGTCCTGAGGGATTTTGCGGAACGGCGAGTGGGCGACAAGGATCGCGACAATGTCGGCTTCGCGCACCGCCGCGAGGGTGTCGCACAGCGACACGTTCGCCATCCCCGCCAGCGCCGCCGGAAGCTCGCGCAAATTGGGGTCGGCGACCAGGATCCGGCCCGCCCCGTCGCGCGCCAGATGGACGGCGATTTCAAGCGCCGGGCTTTCGCGCAGGTCGTCGACATCGGGCTTGTAGGTCAGCCCGAGACAGGCGACGACCGGGTGCTTGAGGCGTTCGGCGCGTTCGCGGATTTGCGCCGCGACAAAGCGCGGCTTGTCGTCGTTGACCTCGCGCGCGGTGCGGATCAGCCGGGTGCGCTCCGGCGCCGAGGAGACGATGAACCACGGGTCGACGGCGATGCAGTGGCCGCCCACCCCGGCGCCCGGCTGCAGGATCGCGACCCGCGGGTGGCGGTTCGCCAGCTCGATCACCCGCCACACGTTGAGGTCGAGCTGGTCGCAGACCAGCGACAGCTCGTTGGCGAAGGCGATGTTGACGTCGCGGTACGCGTTCTCGACGAGCTTGACGAGCTCGGCCGTCGGCGCGTCGGTGCGAAACGGCGTGCCGCGCAAAAACACCCGGTAGACCGCCTCGGCATGCTCGGCGCACGCTTCGGTCATGCCGCCGATGATGCGGTCGTTCTCGATCAGTTCCCGCACCATCCGCCCGGGCAGCACGCGCTCGGGGCAATGCGCGACATGCACGTCGAGCGGCTCGCCGCGGCGCTCCGGCGGGAAGCGCAGATCGGGGCGCAGCCCGGCGAGCCGCGCCGCCAGCCGCGCCGTGGTGCCGACCGGCGAGGTCGACTCCAGGATCACGACGTTGCCCGGCGTCAGCGCCGGCGCGATCGCGTCCGCTGCGGCCTCGACAAACCCGAGGTTCGGCGAGCGGTCGTCGTTGAACGGGGTCGGGACCGCGATGACAAAGGCGTCCGCCGCTTCCGGGCGGTCGGTGGCCCGCAGCTTGCCCAGCGTCGTCGCGGCGCGCAGCAGCATGTCGAGGTCGGGCTCGGGGAAATAGGGTTCTCCGGCGTTGACCGCGGCGACGACGGCCGGGTTGGTGTCGACGCCGACCACGTCGACGCCGCGGCTGGCGAGGGTGGCGGCGGTCGGCAGGCCGATATAGCCGAGGCCGACCACGCACACCGTCTTGACCGTGTAATCCATGCCTGGTCGCGCCCGAGCTTTTGTCCAGCGGGCCCGCCGTCACCGTCGGCGACCGGCCGCGCGCTCCTTGATATCCAAAGCGGCCCGCTGTGGCAAGCCTAGGCCGCTGACTATCATGGTTAAAACCGCCGAATAGCTCGCCGCTCTACTAACCTTTCGGTATCCAAGATTTACCGGGAGTAAATTCGGCACCGCGAAAACTGCGCAAGCCCGGCCGCCCGTCGCGGTTCGATTTCGGTTGGCTGGGCTTTGGGGCGGGCGTAGCCTATGGGGGCAACTCTGGCCCAAAGCAACTCTGGCCCAAAGCACCTCTACACCGAAA
This sequence comes from Allostellaceae bacterium, assembly GCA_035570595.1. GTDB lineage: Bacteria > Pseudomonadota > Alphaproteobacteria > ATCC43930 > CGMCC-115725 > AP-15. The sequence continues at coordinate 3,955 of DATMLF010000052.1, read as the reverse complement.
GGAGTGTCGTCCATGAGGACACGGCGCACACCGGAGGTCGAAGAGCATCTGTTCGCCGACGACGGCCTCGTGCCCAACAACCCGAGCCTGCCGCTCGTCGTCTATCGCGGGGTGCTCGAGACCGGCCCAGGCGCCGCCGCGGCGTGCGAGGCGCTGTTTGCCGGCAACGGCTGGAGCGGCGGCTGGCGCGGCGGCGTCTACCCCTACCACCATTATCACAGCACCGCGCACGAGGCGCTGGGCATCGTCCGCGGCTGGGCGCAGGTGCGCCTCGGCGGCGAGAGCGGTGCCGTCGTCGACCTGCGCGCCGGCGACGTGGTCGTGATCCCGGCCGGGGTCGCGCACAAGGGCGAGGCGACGAGCCCCGACCTGATGATCGTCGGCGCCTACCCGGGCGGCCGCGGCCCCGACATGCGGGTTCCCGGCAAGGCCGACCGCGAACGGGCGCTCGCCGGCATCGCGGCGGTGCCGACCCCCGCCGCCGACCCGGTGTGCGGCAAGTCGGGGCCGCTTGTCGAGCGCTGGCGCGGCGCCGCGGCGCGGCGAGCGCCGGCCGGAGGCTGAGCGTCGCTACGGCTACGGGCTGAGCGCCGGCTACAGGCAGCTGCCGCTGTAGACGACGGCGCCGCCGTTGCCAAAGTCGGGGCCGGGCGGCGGCCCGCCGAAGGCGGCGCGCTGCGGCGGGATCACCAGGTCGCGCTGGTAGACGACATAGCCGCCGCGGCACATTCCGTGCGCCTCCAGGGCCTGGGCGAGCCAGTCGCGGCGGATCTCCTCGGCGCCGCCGTCGGCATTCTCGGTCATCACCGTGTTGGTGCGGGCGCTGTAGACGAAGGTGGCGCCCGGCCCGGGGATCAAGCTGTCGACCCGCACCGGCCCGCTGCAGCCGCCCAGCGCGGCGAGGGCGACGGACGCAACCGAGACAGCAAGGGCGGGCGCGCGCATCGGGCAAAACCTCCGATCGAATTGGCGCTGTCTTCCCTCATTTCGCGGGCCGAGGCAAGCCGCCCCGACCGAGCGCCCGACCGGCGGCCGCCAGCCCGTGCCAGGGCGCCGGCAACGACATCCGAGGGGACGAAGTTTTGACCGCGGCGGGATCGGGCTCGACGCTGCGTCGCCGCTCGGCCGGGGGTTGCCCATCAAGCCAAATTCCCGGCTAACCGCGAACTTTTTAACGAGCTCCCGGTTCGTGCGGCCGGACCCGCCAAATCACCAAGCAAACCCAGACAGTTACGAGCCAATTCCCGTGGCCGGGGTAACCGGGAATCAAAACGCCGCAATCGGGAATTCAAATCCGATAACCGGGAACCGACCGGAACCCGCATCCCTACGCTCCACCGCTTTTTCGTCTCGGGGGTAATTAGGCGCAGTTTCGATGGACGCAATAAGCCGAAAATGTGCGGTTCGGACTGAGGCTGCACCGAAAAGGGGCAGGTGCTCCGCACCACGAACGTCGGCGAGACTTGGGAGATCCTGCCATTCCGCACCCAACCCAATGCGACTGTCCAGGGCCTTGCCACCGACCCCGCTGACGCCGACCGCATTGCGGCGTCCAGCCTGTTCGGCGAGGTGGTACGTCAGTGAGGATGCCGGCGCCTCCTGGCGCAAGATCGCGCGTGAACTCGGCGAGATCAGGACCGTAGCCTGGGTGCCAAACTAGATAGCGGCCAAACCCATCTCGGAATCCACTATCCGGTTAATGAGCTCCCCCATCTGTTCGTCGCTCATGCAGTCGAGGAGCTTGACACCTCCGATCGAATTGATGCGGCGCATAAATGGACGGAATATCGCACGTTCGAAGAGCTTCTTCTGGCCGATATAGCTCGCGTGGAGCTTCTTCAAGACGGCGCTAAAGACGACAATACTCTGAGAGGCTGTCGGGCGCTCGATGATATTCGCCCGGACATCGGACCGGTACAGGAGCACCTGCAGTGCCTCTGTCATCGAGAGCTGCGGTACACGCTGGCACAGGAATGCCATCCACCAGAGACGCGACGCCGCGTTGTCCCGTTCAATGGCCCGTTTGTCCTTGCCGAAGAAATGCTGACGGATGTGGGAAATAGCGGCTTCATCATCGTCGGGAATGGGCCAGCGCTTCCGGGTATATTCGAGCAGCGATGTGTGGGTTAGGTACGACCATACGCGCTCGTCCCTAGCCTCGTACGGGGTTAGGTCCGGCAGGGCTTCGTAGCAGGTAAGACAATTGTGTTCCTCGAATAGCTGCCCCTGCTGATTGGGAACCTCGAAGGCCGCGATCTTCGACTCGTCCACGTCGAAATTGACCTGGAAATATTTCGAAGGATCAGCTTCCAGGTGCGAGAACGAACCGGTCCGGTAAACACCGAGACTGTCCGGGACAGCCTGTCGTAGTTCCTCAAGGGTTACCCGTTTGAGGTATCGAGCCTTCATTCGCTCGTCTCCCGGAACACATACGTATCAAGCAGGGCAAGCGGCATCTTCAGCGGGGTTTCAGCGATGTGATACTCGGCATGAGACTCGGTAGTCAGAGCGTGATTGTGCATTTGCTGCCGAAATATCTCGACCCACCGCAGCGCCTCGTATTGGGTCTCGTTCAGGTACCGGATGCATTGCATAACCGCGGCGAAATAGATCGAATTGATGAGGATGGCGCGATTCCTGGTGTCATTCCTGGCCGCGTCGATCTTCTGCTTCATGGCCGCGCTGAGTGCGATGCGTACATAATCGCTGGAACAATCAAGCTGCCACTCAGGGCCACCAATGCTCTCCTTGACTACGAGCTGGAAGATCGATGTAATGGGCCTAAACAGGTCGCGATCCACATAGACCGCAGTTGGTCGGTCCAAGGCGAGCACCGCCCCTCTTTCGAAGGTAAATGGTCCCGTGCCGAACTCACTGTTTATGTATTTGCATTGAAACCCGGTGATCTCGTTCGCGGCCACCACATACGAATATATCTCAACTTCACCACGGAGCGACCCGGCAGGGAAATCAGCCGAGATTGTCGTCTCATGCGTCTCGAGAACGTGGCGAGAATAGGTATCCCGGCAGGACACCACGAGCACGTACCGGGCCTCTCGGTCCGCGATCGCTTTGGCGATCTCGTCCACACTGAGCGCGAATTGTGCGTCGAGATGGAATGAAGACCCCCTCTCGGGGAAGGTCAGATCGACCAGCACTTGAAATTCGCCATCGGTGTAGTCATCGACATCCGGTCGCCACACTGGGTATGGAAAGGCGCGTTGACTGTCAAACTGCATTGGCAGTCACCCTCATCGCGCCGTCGAAATCTCCAGCAAGCTCGATCTCTAGGCTGCACCGCACCCCGGCGGTCACATTGATCGCTTCGATTTTTCCCTGGTGCACGGTGCCGACGGTAGACGAAACCACTTGTAAGGGGTGATTGGAATCTGCGCCGGAATCCTCGACCGCAATCCTTACATCGCCTGAGAAGTCCGGGGTGAATGCGACCTTCCGCTTGCGAGCGCCGATGGGGATCGACCGAACGTTAAGCAACCGGACAGGAGCCGGTGTATTTTTGGGGCCGCTGTTGCTGGACCCGCCGTGATCACCCTCGTTCGGCCCGCCGGTCCCGCCATCGCCGCCGTTATCTGTCCCGCCGCCCCAAGTGCCGCCCTCGACCAGTCCCTCTTGGTCACCTTCGTCCTCGCCGCACAATTCGCCGTCCTCGGATTGGTCGTAGGTGGCCGGCCGCTCCTTGCGCCGACGCTGACGCGCTCGGATGATGACCTTGCCGAGCGGATTTTCCTCGCCCTCGCGGCCTTCGGATCCGTCGTCGCTCTCATCCCAGAAGAACTCCCTCATCTCATCCACGGTGGTGACCGCGGACACCGGGTCTTGCGCGTACCGTTTCAGCATATCGCGCACCCAGGTAGCGATCTCTTTCAGGGCTACGCGGCCACGGTGCTGCTCCTTCCTAGTGGGCAACCGATCCGGCTCGAAACTGTCGTGCTTG
>DATMLF010000051.1:0-36039 GCA_035570595.1 Allostellaceae bacterium | reverse complement strand
GCTGATCGAGGACGCGACCAAGTTGTGGTGGGACTTGCGGCCGAGCGAGCGCTTTCCGACCCTGGAGATGCGCATCGCCGACAGCTGCACGAGCCTCGAGGATGCGCTGTCGATCGCGGCGTTGTTTCGCTGCCTGCTGCGCGTGCTGTGGCGGCTGAAGCGCGCCAACCAGCGCTGGCGCGTCTACGCGCGCATGCTGGTCGACGAGAACCGCTGGCGGGCGCAGCGCTACGGCACCGATCGCGGGCTCGTCGATTTCGGCCGCGGTGCGGTCGTGCCCTACGCCGACCTGTTGGAGGAGATCATCGCGCTTGTCGCCGAGGACGCACGTCATTTCGGCTGCGAGGCCGAGGTGTTGCACGCCCGCAATATCCTCGCCCGCGGCACCAGCGCCCATCGCCAGCTCGCGGTCTTCGAACGGGCGCTTGCAAACGGCGCCGGCCAGGCGCAAGCCCTTTGCGCCGTCGTCGACTGGCTGATCGCAGAGACCGCGCGGGACGCCTAGCGCGCGAAGGCACCCGGCAGCGCAGGCAATGGCGGTCGGGATTACCGGAGGGACGATCTTATTTCGGTGGGGGGTGGAGACGTGGCGCTGCCAATCGAGCCGAGACCCGAGCGGCGGGCGGCAAGATGACGGCCCGCCGCGGCGTTGTCCGGCTCGGGATCGGCTTGGCGGTGCTGTGGTTGGTATTTTGGACGTGCGCCTACGTGATGATGCCGCAACCGTCGGAAAATGCGCCGTCGCTGCCCCCGGCGCTCTCATTGACGACAGCCGTCTTCGTCATAGCCGCTGCCGTTCTTGGCATACCGTGGATTATTTCGGGGTTCCGGTCAAATTAGGCACGACCGCCCGTTTCGGCAGGACCGCCCGCGGCTTGCCTCCGCCGGCCGAAGCGTTTACGAACAATTAGACCTGTTCCGGCACAATCCCGCCCCTTGGTCGCCGCGCTTGCGCGCCTGGCCGCGAGGATGTCTGCAGGATGCAGCGGTGGGACCAGACCAGCACGGGCGTTCGGCATTGAGCCAAATACGGCGGATCGGAGGTTCGTCGGCGTTCGCCGCCGCACCCGCTCGTTTCCCATGCTGCCCCGTGGGCCAGCCGGCGACCGGACTCACCGTTCGAGGTGATCCGGCCGCCGATATCGCCGCGCGGCGGCGGCGCTCTGCGGGCGTACGCCGATGATCGGCTCGGTTTCGCTGAAGCGCAGCGTCATGAGCGCGGTCGGCTGGGCGACCGCCACCCGGTTTGTCGCCCAGATGGCGACCTGGGCGATGACCTTGGCCACCGTCCGGTTTCTCTCGCCGGCGGATTACGGGCTGATGGCGGTCGCGATGACGATCACCTCGGTCATTTCCGCCCTCAGCACCGTCGGGCTGATCGACGCGGTGGTGCAGAGCCGGCGCGTCACCGAGGACGACCTGCAAAGTGTCTTCGGCCTCGTTCTGCTGATCAACGCGGCCTGTCTCGTGCTGCTGTGCGTCTTGGCCTATCCGGCGGCATGGTTTTACCGGGAGCCGCGGCTGGTGCCGCTGCTGCAGGTCGCGAGCCTGATATTTGTCGCGACCGCGTTTCAGGCGGTGCCGCGCGCGCAGCTCGACAAGCGGCTCGATTTGAAGACGGTGTCGCGCGTCGACCTGGTCGCGAGGATCACCGGCGGGGCGGCCGTTCTGGGCCTCGCCTGGAAGGGTTTTGGCGTCTGGTCGCTGATCGCCGGACCGCTGCTCGCCGCCGCCTTGCAGGCGTTGGGGTTCAGCCTCGCGGTCGGGTGGTTGCGGCGGCCGCGGCTGAACCTCGCCAATCTCTACGGGATCCTGCGCTCCGGCGGGCTGCGCACCGTCGAGCAGGTGCTGTGGTACGCCTACATGAATTCCGACATATTCATTATCGGCAGGCTGCTCGGCGCCGACACGGTCGGCGTCTACTGGGTCGCCCGCAACCTCGCCGCGATGCCGATCGACAAGTTCGCGATGACCGTCCGGCCGGCCGCGTTCCCGGCGTTCGCGCTCGTCCAGCATGATCGCAAGAACTCGCTGCGCTATCTGTGCAAGGCGACGCGGCTGCTCGCGTTCATCTGCTTTCCGGTGCTGTTCGGGCTGGCGGCGACCGCGCCGCAGGCCGTCGCCCTGGCGCTCGGGCCAAAATGGACGCTCGCCGCGGCCCCGGTCGCGATCCTCGCGATTGCGATGGCGTTTCGCCCGATCGGGCTGGTGATCGCGCCGTTTTTGATGGGGTTGGGCGAGTTTGGCGCGAGCTTGCGCAACACCTTGTTTGCGGCGGTGCTGTTTCCCACGGCGTTTGCGGTCGGCAGCCATTGGGGGCTGATCGGGGTGTGCACCGCCTGGCTGTTCGCGACACCGGTGCAGCTGATCGTTCTCATCCGTCGCGCCGCGTTGGTGGCGGGGTCGTCGATCGGGGAGCTGCTGGCGCCGCTGCTCTCGCCGCTCGCCGGCTCGGTTCTCATGTATGTCGCGGTGACGGAGCTTTCGCGCCGCCTGCCGGGCGGCTGGCATGTGTGGCCGAGCTTTCTGCTGCTGACCGCGACCGGCGTCGCGGTGTACTCGCTCTACGCGGCTCTGTTCATGCGGCCGCTCTTCGCCGAGCTCAGGGACCTGGCGCGGCGCTAGCCGACAAGTCGGGTTCGCCGCAGCGCTCAACCGGCCGGCGAGCCCATCGTCCGCGCGGCACAATCCAAGTGAGGCGGGCGGCCCGGAGATGCGTCGCGGCTCCGGCGAAGTTCGCGGCCAAACCGCGCCGGTTTGCCGCGTTCGCGCCGCCGCCGGCTGAGCCATCTTCCGGTCGCGACCCGAGTGTCATAAAATCGTAGCAATTGGGTGGCGGGCGCCACTCGCAATCGCGGGGGCGCGCGAGAATGCCGGTGATCGCGGCGACACTCGACAGGTTGGCCGCGCCGGAGCGCCGCACGATGGCGGTCGCCTGCGGCGCCCATGTGCTGCACGACGGGTTGACCGACCTGCTCTACGTGCTGCTGCCGCTGTGGCAGGTCGAGTATGGCCTCGACTATGCGGCGGTCGGGCTGCTGCGGGCGCTCTATGTCGGCTCGATGGCGGGCTTTCAGGTGCCGGCCGGGCTTATCGCCGAACGCTTTGGCGGGCCGCTCGTCCTCGGTCTCGGGACCGCCGTCGCCGGCATCGGCTACCTCGCCGCGGGCGCGAGCGTCGGGTTCGCGATGCTCGCGGTCGCCCTCGTCGTCGGCGGGCTGGGCTCGGGCGTCCAGCACCCGGTCGGCGCGCATCTCGTCGCCGAGGTGTTTTCCGGCAGCCGCTCGCGCACCGCGCTCGCCAGCTACAATTTCTCGGGCGACCTCGGCAAGATGGCGCTGCCGGCCATGACCGCGTGGCTGCTGACCTTGATGCCGTGGCGCGCCGCGACGCTGGCGATCGGGGCAGGCGGGCTCGCGGCGGCGGCGGCGATCCTCGCGGTGCGCGGCTTGCCGGTCCGTCGCGCCGGGGTCGAAGGCAGCGCCGTCGCGGCTCCGGTCACGGTCGGCGCGGTGCCCGGCGGGCGCGGTTTTGCGCTGCTGCTCGCGATCGCCATGATCGACAGCGCCACGCGCATGGGCTTTCTGACCTTTCTGCCGTTTCTGCTGAAGACGAAAGGCGCCGATCTGCCGACGATCGGGGTGGCGCTGACCTTGATTTTCGCCGGCGGTGCGGCGGGCAAGCTGGTCTGCGGCTGGCTCGGCGGTCGGCTCGGGGTGGTGCGCGCCACCTTTGTCACCGAGGGGCTGACCGCGGCCGGGATCCTTGCGCTGCTGCCGTTGCCGCTGACCGCGGGCTTGGCCGTGCTGCCGCTGATCGGGATCGCGCTCAACGGCACCTCGTCGGTGCTGTACGGCACCGTGCCCGAACTCGTGCCGCCGCAGCGCCGCCAGCGCGCCTTCAGCATTTTCTACACCGGGGCTGTCGGCGCCGGGGCGTTGGCGCCGGTGCTTTACGGTCTGGCGAGCGACCTCGCCAGCGTCCCGGCGATGATGGTGCTGGTCGCCGCCGTCGTCCTCGTGACCTTGCCGCTCGCGTGGCGGCTCGGCCCATACCTTCGGCCCGCGCCGTGACGTCCGGGGCGTGGCGCCACTGGATGCCGTCGCGCCATTAGAGCCGTTTCAGATCAAGGTGCTCCGCGCTCGCCCCACCCCAATCAGGGGGCCTCGATCAGCACTCCTTTTGTGCTCCCGCCCCGTCGATGGGGGCGGGTCCGCGTGGGGGTGATGCATGCCGAGCGCGTCGACTCGGTCGAAAACCGCTCGAGCCGGTGAGCCAAGCGCACCGACAGTGAAGGCGGCAAGGCGGGCTCACGGCCGCTCGACAAACATTTGTAAACATCCCCGACGTGCCGCCGCGCCCCGGCCGGCGCGGCTTTTGATACGCTTCCCGAAAGCCGGAGTCGCGCCGGCATTGCTGCGCCGGTGACGGCGCATCGCAGCGAGACAGCGCGCGGCTCTGCGGTCCCCAACCCGATCCGCCCCCGGCGGGGCCTCGGCCCTGGGTCCCCGCTTTAACCAGCATCGGCGGCCCCGGCCAATAAATCTCCGACCCCGGCTTGGTAGCGACGCGGGGTCCTGCCGGTCGCGGGCGAGAGGGCGCCATCGCCAGCGGTCGGCGGCGCATTGCATCGCGAGAGCTTCGAGCGCCGGCCCCTGACGCGCCCGCCAACCTCGCCGGCCCGGTGTTTCTCGCGCCGCCCTAAGGCTTGAGCGCCCGTCTTCCCGGCGCGCCAGCGTCGGGGCGATTTACAGCACGGGTGCTCGCTTGCGGCCCAAAGATAATCATTCCAATAGGATATGCGAGTGGCACGCTAATTGCTCCCGTATTCCGAGAGGTTTAAGAACAAATTCGCGATAATTAACCATTTAGTCCAGGAGCAAGTGATGCAAGCAAATTCTGTGGTACTGGGCATTGCTGCCGCCGCTGCCCTCGGGGTCGCCGCGCTTCCCGGGTCTGCACTCGCCGCAGCCTGCACGACGGCCCCGCTGTCGACCTATCTGGCGGGTGGCGCCAACGCGACCTGCACGGTGCTGGACAAGACGTTCAGCGATTTCACTTATACCGGAACCAACGGCAACGCGCCGCCGGCGTCGTCGATCGAGGTGACCCCACTGACGGCCTCGCTGACCTCGCCCGGGCCCGGGTTGCAGTTCAACGGCAATTTCAGCGTGGCGGCCGGCAAAACCACCGACATTGCCCTCGATTTCGACGTGACGGCCGGGGCGGGGTTCAAGATAACCGGGGCGAGCGTGACACTCGTCGGCACCACCACCGGGGGCGGGGCCGCCGGCTCGTTTAGCGATTCCGAGCTGATCGCGTCGGGCATGGCGGAAATCGCCTCGCTCAACACCTCCAACACCAACAAGGTCGCGAGCACGACCTTTGCCGGGGTCACAGGCGCCACGGTGGACGAGGACATCCTGCTGATCGGGTATGAAAACCTGTCGACGATCATCAAGCATTTTGCCGAGAACTCGACACCGACACCGGAACCGGCGTCGCTGGGGTTGCTTGGCGTCGGCCTTGGCGCGCTCGGCCTGATCCGGCGCCGCAAGCGCCGGTCGTAGCGCCTCGCCCCGCCCCGGGGCCGCAGAGGCGCCGCTGCACGGCGGGGCGGCGGTGGCGACGGACATTGCCGTGTGGCAGCATGCGGCGGTACTATCTGAGATTGTTTGCCCTGGCGCGTTGCGATCTATGCTATCATTTGCGCTCCCCTCGATTTGGCGTGTTATCCGCATGGCATCTCTCGACGAGCGGACAAGGGAGCGCGGGCGTCCGGTGTTTGAGGTGCCGGAGCAACCCGATCGCGCGCCGGGGGGCGGCGCTCGGCGCTGAGCCGAACGCCTTTGAACGCGACCGCAAAGCTGCCCGACCGGCGATGCCGCGCGATCTTCCTGCCGTCGGGCTGAAGCCGGCGACCCCCGCGCGCCGGGCGGCCGGCGTCGCGCGCATTTTGCGCGCCGGTCTTGCCCACCACCGCGCGGGACGGCTCGACCGCGCCGAGGTGCAGTACCGCAAGCTCCTTGAAATGGATCCTGAGAATGCGGACGCGCTGCACCTGCTCGGCGTCGTCGCCCATCAAAGCGGTCGGATCGGCCCGGCGCTGGCGCTGGTCGAGCGGGCATTGCCGGCGCTGGCCGAGCTGCCCGAGGCGCACCTCAACCACGCCAACCTGCTGCGCGACTTGGGGCGCATCGACGAGGCGGCGGACAGCTACCGCCGGGCAATCGACCTCGACCACGATTGCGCGATGGCGCACAACAACCTCGCACACCTTCTTGCCGAGGGCGGCCAATACCCGGCGGCGCTCGACCATGCGCGGCGCGCGGCGGCGCTGATGCCCGACTTCCCCGGCGCCCAGGTGGCGCTCGGCACGGCACTGCTCGGGCTCGAACGGCATGCCGAGGCCGAGATGCCGCTGCGGCAGGCGCTGGCGATGAGCCCGGAACGTGCCGAGAACCATCGCAATCTCGGCTGGGCGTTGACGCGGCTGCTGCGATTCGACGAGGCGCTGTGCTCTCACCATCGGGCGGTGGCACTCAACCCGGCGGACGCCGCCAGCCATTACGCGCTCGCCGTCACCCAGCAGGAGGCGGGCGACCCGGCGGCCAGCGAGGCGAGCCTTCGCCGCACCCTGGCGCTGGTCCCAGACTTCGCCAAGGCGTGGCAGGGGCTCGGCAGCGTGCTGCGCAGCATGGGCCGTTTCGACGAGGCATTGGCGTGCTTTCGCCGGGCGCTCGAGCTCGACCCCGATCTGCCGGAGGCGCATCGCGGCCTCGCCACCACCGGCGCCCGCGGCGACGACGAGGCGCAGCTGCAGCGCCTGCGGGCGGTGCTGGCGAGCCCCGCGCGCCCGGTGCTCGACCGGGTCGCCGCCGGTTTCGCGCTGGGTGGGCTGCTCGACAACGCCGAGCGCTATGACGACGCCTTCCCGGCGTTCGCGCGGGCGAATGCGCTCCACCGGCAGCACCGCGCCGACGCCGGCGAGCGCTACGACGCCGAGGCGTTGCGGCGCGAGGTCGACGGGCTGATCGGCTCGGCCGACCCGGCGTTTTTCGCGCGCGTCGGCGACTGGGGCGACCCGTCAGGGCTGCCGGTCTTTATCGTCGGCATGCCGCGCTCCGGCACGACACTCGTCGAGCAGATCGCCGCCAGCCACTCGCAAGTCCGCGGCGCCGGCGAATTGCGCGACATCGGCAGCATCGCGGCCGCGATGATCGCGCACAATTGCGGCCGCGCGGTCGCCGACTGGGACCCGGGATTCGCCCGCGCGCACGCCGGGCGCCACGTCGCGAAGCTGAACGAGCTCGGCGGCTCCAGAACCCGGGTCATCGACAAGATGCCGGACAACGTCTTCACGCTGTGGCTGATCGCGGCGCTGTTTCCGTCGGCCCGGGTGATTTTGTGCCAGCGCGACCTGCGGGACACCGGCCTGTCCTGCTACTTCCACCGTTTTACCGACGGCCATCCGTTTGCCTACGACCTTGCCGACTGCGGCCGCCGGGCGATCGAGGTCGACCGGATCGCGACGCACTGGCTGCGCGTCCTGCCGCTCGAGATGCTGGTCCTCGAATACGAGGAGCTGATCGCCGACCCCGAGGGCGAAAGCCGCCGGCTGATCGAGTTTCTCGGCCTCGACTGGGAGCCCGCCTGTCTCGATTTCCACAAGACCGAGCGGCCGGTGTTCACCGCCAGCAGTTGGCAGGTCCGCCAGCCGCTGTTCACCCGGTCGGTCGGCCGCTGGCGGCACTACGAGCGGCATCTGGGCCCGCTCCTCGAAGTGCTGGCGCAGGCGGGCTTCGAGCGCTGAGCGCCGCGGCGGCTTTCGTGCTCCTGGCCTCGCGTCAGCCGGTCAGCACCGCCTTGCCGATCACGGCGCGGTCGATCAACGCCTGGACCGCCTCGGCGGCTTTTTCGAGCGGATAGCGCCGCCAAATCCGCGGCTTCAGCTTGCCCGCGGCGGCAAGCCCGATCAGGGTCCGGATGTTGGCGGCGGCGATTTCCGGATGGTTTTCGGCGAGCCCGCCGATGCGCACGCCGATCGCCTCGATGCCCTTGATCAACAGGTAATTGGTGCGCGCCGACGCCGGCGGGCCGCCCAGAAAGCCGAGGATCAGGATGCGCCCGCTCCACGTGAGGCAGCGCAGCGACTCCTCGAAGGTCGGGCCGTTGACCGGATCGTACACGATGTCGACGCCATGGCCGTGGGTCAGCTCCATGACCCGGTCGCGAAACCCGTCATGGTAGGGGATCGCGTGGTCGGCGCCCTCTTCGAGGCAAATCCTGCGCTTTTCGTCGGTGCTGGCGGTGGCGATCACCTCGGCGCCCTCGAGCTTCGCAATCTGGATCGCGGGAAGCCCGATGCCGCCGGCGGCACCATGGATCAGCACCCGGTCGCCGGCTTTGAGCCGGCCGCGCTGCAACAGCGCGTGGTAGGCGGTGTGGTAGACGTTGCGGAACACCGCCGCCTCCTCGAGGCTCATCGCCGCCGGCACCAGGTCGCAATCCTCGGCCTTGCAATTGCCGAGCTCGGCGAAGGCACCGAGGCGCTGCCGGCACATGACCGTGTCGCCCGGCTTAAGCCCATTCACCCCGGCGCCGAGCGCGACGACCTCGCCTGCCGCCTCGTTCCCGGGAATGAACGGCGGCTCCGGCCGGAACTGGTATTTTCCGGCGAGCATCAGCACGTCGACGTACTGAACGCCGCGGGCCGCGATCCGCACCTGCACCTCGCCGGGGCCGGGCGGCGGCGGGTCGGGCACCTCGCGCAATGCCAGGGCCTCGGGACCGCCAAACGCCTCGCACACCACCGCCTTCATCGCGCGCTCTCCGCTGCCTTGCCGCCGCGAAAGCTTGCCCCGGTCCTCGGCCGCTCGCCAGCCCCTTTCGCCGAGCCGGCGGAATTGTGGCATGCTGTCGCACGTCCTTAACGTCGGGCAGGGCAGGGATGGGCAGGGGAGGGGGAAGGGTAATGAGCGACGGGTCCGCGACCGCGGCGTTGGCGCCGGGAGGGGTGCGGCAAGCCGGCCGGTTTTCGGTCACCGACCAGATCGTCGTGTCGCTGTTGTGGTTCGCGCTGTTCGCCAACTGGCTGACGGTGGTGCCGGTCATCATCCCTGACCAGATCGCCGCGATCCTCGGCCCCGACGCCGCCGCCAAGGAGGGGATCAGCGGCTCGATCCTGGCGATCGGCGCCGTCATGGCGCTGGTCATGGCGCCGGTGGCGGGGGCACTCTCCGACCGGGTGCGCAACGCAAAGGGGCGCCGCCGCCGGTTCCTCGCCGTCGGCATGATCGGCAGCTGCATCGGGCTTGGCCTGCTGGTGCCGTTCGGCGCCGGCAGCAGCATTTTTCTCTACGCGCTCGCGATCTTGAACCTGCAATTCTGGTGGAACTGGGCGTGCGGGCCGTATGCCGGGCTGATCCCCGATGTCGTCCCCGCTGGGAGACAGGCCTCGGCCAGCGCCTGGATGAACATCATGAGCATCCTCGGCACATTTGCCGGCAACGGCATCGCGGTGGCGCTCTACGTGCACGGCCGTCCGGGCATGGCGATTGCCGGTCTGGTCGCGATCAATCTCGCCTGCCTCGCGGTGACGGTGGCACGGGTGCGCGAGCCGCCCGCCGCCGGCGCCGGCAACCGCTTCGCGCTCGGCCCGTTCGTGCGCTCGTTCTGGCTTCCACCGAGGATGCACCCGAATTTCTACCGGGTGCTGGTGACGCGCCTTTTCGCGAACCTCGGCGTCTGGTCGGTGCTGACGTTTCTGCTGTTTTACCTGCAGGACGTGGTCGGGGTCGCCGAGCCGGGCCGGGTCTTGCCGATGGTGCTCGGGATCGGCGCGCTCGTCGGCATCCCGGCGAGTCTCGCCGCCGCCCGGCTCAGCGCGCGCTACGGCATCGTCGCGATCGTCAAGGCGACGAGCTGGATGATGGCGGGCGCGGCGGGCGCCTACGTGGCGATCGCGCTCAACCCGCATTGGATGCTGATGGCGGCGGTCGCGTTTGTCTATTTCACCGGGTGGGGCGCCTACCAGGCGGTCGACTGGGCATTGGCGCTGCGCGTCTTGCCGGCGAGCGAGACGGCGGGCAAGGACATGGGCATCTGGCATGTCGCGCTCGTCTTGCCGCAGGTGCTCGGCCCGGCCTCGACCGGTTGGATCATCAGCGGCGCGAGATGGGCGGTCTCGGCGCGTTTTGCCTACACGCTCGCCTTTGCTGTCGCGGCGTTGTGGTTCGCCCTTTCGGCATTGCTGGTCGGTCGAGTGCGGCTGGCGCCCGCCGACTGAGGCGGTCGCGCCGGCTCTAGCCGCCCTTGCGGTATTGTCCGAGTGCCCGGCGCAGAACTTTCGCTCGTTGCAAGCGTCCCCCTTAAAGGGGCCGCGCGCCGTGCCACAAAAGGAGGCGATATGCGAGCGATCATCCTCAGTCCGTTTATTGCGGCCACGCTGATGTGCGCCGCGCTCGCCGCCGGGGCGGCGCCGACGCCGGGGATACCGGCGCAATACGCGCAGTCGCAGCCGAGCGCTCCGAGCGGCAGCGAGAGCACGATCCCGCAACAAACGCCGCGCTCGGGTTCGAGCGCCGCACCGGGCTCGTTGAGCCATCAGCTCAGCCGGTCGGGCGGCGTCATTCACCCGCCGCCGAGCGGCGACAGCGGCGTCGTCGCACCACCGAACCAGGGGGCGAGCCGCACCCCGGTCATCCCGCCGCCCGGCACCCCGGGCGGGAACCCAATGGTTCAGCCGAAATAGCGACGCGCCTAGGGCGGTCGTCAGACGTAGCGGATCGTCGTGAACATCCCCGCCGCCTGGTGGTAGAGCATGTGGCAGTGAAAGGCCCAGGTCCCGGGATTGTCGGCGTCAAAAGCCACGACCACTCGCCCCGCGGCCGGCACCCGGACGGTGTCGCGTACCGCCCCTGAGAGCTGCGTCCCGTCGACCTCGACCACCTGGAAGCGGTGGCCGTGCAGATGCATCGGATGCGGCATGCCGGTCATGTTGGTCATGACGAGCGCGACCCGCTCGCCCTCGGCGACCGGCAGCGGCGGGACCTGCGGGTTCCAGGCGACCCCGTTGATCGACCAGATGTATTTCGACATGTCGCCGGTCAGGTCGACGTTGTGGACACGGTCGGGCTTGCGCGCAGCGAGCGGCTCGGCGGCGCGCAGCCGTTTTTCGAGCCCCATCGTGATCTCGGGCGCCGCCTCGGCGGCATGCGCCGGGACGCGCGCGATCGCGGCGTTGCCGGCGGCGAGTACGATCCCGGTGCGGTTGCGCTCGCCTTCGACCGTCGCGACGAGCGGGTAGGCCGCGGCGGCGCGCGGGATCGTCAATACGAGGTCGAGGCGCTGCGCAACGTTGATCGGAAAGCGCCGGCCGACGATCGGCTGGACAAAGCTTCCGTCGACCGCGATCAGCCGGCCGTCGAGCGCGCCCAGGTCGAAGTGAAAGCTCGACATCGACGCGCCGTTGATGACCCGCAACAGCACCTGGCTCCCCGGTTCGACCTTGACCACGTCGGGGTCGGCCAACGTGCGGTCGTTGGCGAGGAAGGCGTCGTAAGTCACGTCGTTGAGGTCCGGCCCCTCCGAAGCGCCGCCCTTTGCTGTCCCGGCCATGCCGCTCATGGCGCCCATGCCCTGCAGGGCCGCCGACGTTGGCTTGGCGCCGCCCGCCGCCATCGCGGGCATGCTGGCGCCTTTTTTGAGATTGGCGAAAATCTCCGCGGGCGGCGTGAAGCTGAAATCGTTGAGCATCAGGATGACTTCCTGCTGCCCCGGATGGTCGCGCTGGTCGCGGATGATCAGCGGCGCGTCGAGCAGCAGCTGCTCCTGCAATCCCTGGTGCGAGTGCATCCAGAAAGTCCCGCCATAGGCCAGCGGAAAGTCGTAGTCGGCGCTGCCGCCGGCCGGGATCGGCGGCCCCGAGACGCCCGGCACCCCGTCCTGCCGCCACGGCGGCGCCAGCCCGTGCCAATGAACGAGGCTCGGCTTGCCGATGCTGTTTTCGACGCGCACCCGAAACCGGTCGCCGACCTGCGCCGTGATGCCGGCGGTGCCGTCGGGCTGGCGGATGCCGTAGACCGCGGCCGGCTTGCCGTCGACCTCGATCGTCCGGTTGACCAGCCGCAGCACCGTCGGCGCCGCCTGCGGCTCGCCCGCCGCCGGCGCCGTTCGCGGGCGGATTGCCGCCGCCGCAAGAGCGGACATCAGGATGGCGCGGCGTGTCGGCATCGGCCGTCTCCCCTTGCGAAGCCGCCCGATTATAGGGCCGGCCGCCAAGCCGCGCAGCCGCCGGCAACCGCCGCTGCCACCGAGCAGGGTCGCATTGTCGCGCGCGGCGAATTATGCTGGCCGGATTCCTTCTTGAGGAGGCGGTCGATGAACGCGACGGCGGCGGTGTTGAGCCCGGAAACGGTGCTCGCCGAAATGAAGAAGCACGGAGTGACCCATGTGGTGTACCTGCCGGACAGCGAGACCAACTGGCTCTACCTGCTGATGAAGGCCGACCCGGCGGTGCACCTCGTTGGGGTCGGCCGCGAGGGGAATGCATGCTCGATCGCGGCGGGGCTGTGGCTCGGCGGGGCGAAGCCGCTGATCCTGATCCAGAACACCGGGATGCTCGAAGCCGGGGATTCGATCCGCGGCTGGCTGATGAGCCTCAACGTGCCGATCGTGCTGATGGTCGGCTATCGCGGGTGGACCCGGCACGGCGTCACCACCGACACGGTGGCGACCTATACCGAGCCGTTTCTAATGGCGTTCGGCCTCAACTACTACCTCGTCGAAAGCGACGCGGATTCCTCACGTATCGGGGTCGCCTTTGAGGAGGCGGAGCGCACCCGGCGGCCGGTCGTGATCCTGGTCGGCGACGAATACCACGGCTTCAATCGCTAGGCCTGGTTCATTAGCCGATCGTCAAATCCTATCCGTCATTCCCGCGAAAGCGGGAACCCAGGGCCCGGCGCCTCAGCAGTTGCTCTGGGTCCCCGCTGCCGCGGGGACGACGATTGTCAACCTCTCCCTCCCGAGTGAGGCAACCCACGATGATGCACACTGCCGAGATGATGAAGGTCTTTGCGCGCTATCGCGGCGACGCAATCCTGGTCCCGGGGCGCAGCGGCCGCTACTGGATCGAGCTCAGCGACAACCACAACCTCGATGTCGAGGTCGGCGACCCGGCGATGGGCGGCCATGCCGGGCTCGGCCTCGGCCTCGCGCTGGCGCGCCCCGACAAAAAGGTCATGCTGTTCGATTCCGAGGGCGACATCCTGATGAGCCTCGGCATGCTGGCGACCGTCGCCGAGCAGGCGCCGGCAAACCTCTACCATTTCCTGATCGACAACGGCGTCTATGCGACGACCGGCGGTCAGCCGGTGCCGAACGCCGACAATATCGCCTATGACGTGGTCGCGCGCGGCTGCGGCTACCCGCGCGCCTTCGCCTTTACCGAGATCGGCGACTTCGAGCGCGCCTTGCCCCAGATCATGGCCGCACCCGGCCCAGTCTTTGTCGCATGCAAGGTCGCCCCGGAGATCGAGAACGAGCCGATCAGCCGCCGCCGCCGCTGGCAGACCCGCACCCGCGAGCAGGTCGTGCACGATGTCCGCGCGGCGCTCGCCGGTCGCTGAAAACGCCCCGCGTTGCGCTAAAAATCAGGGCGGCGTAGCGCGCCGCTGGGTCCGTGCAGAGCCCTCTAAAGGTCGAGGTCGAGCACCGGGGTCTTGGACCGTGAGCAACAAATCAGCACATAGCGCCGGCGGTCGGCGTCGGACAGGATCTGGTCGCGGTGGTCGGGCTCGCCGGCGAGGTACGCGGTCAGGCAGGTCCCGCAATAGCCGAGCTCGCACGAGGCGCGCACCGGGACGCCGCGGCGGCGCAGCCCGTCGATGATCGTCTCGCCGGCGGCGATGTCGTAGTCGCCGCCGCTGCGGGCGAGGCGGACGCGGAACGGCCGGTCCTCGCCCAACGGCTCGGGCGCGCGCGCCGCGGGGCCGGTGAAGTATTCGCAGTGCACCGTGCCTGGGGGCCAGTCGGCGGCTGCCGCCGCGGCGGCCCGCATCATCCCGGCCGGCCCGCAATAATAGAGGTGCGTTCCGGGCTTCGGGTCGCGCAACGCCGCGGCGATGTCGAGCCCGCGCGCCGGGTCGCCGCCATCGTGATGAAAGCGCACCCGGCCTTGTGCCGCGAGCAGGTCGAGCTCGTCGCGAAACGCCGCCGCCTCGGGCGAGCGCGTGCAGTAATGCAGCAGAAAATCGGCACGGCGGCGGCGCAGCTCGGCGATCATCGCCATGATCGGGGTGATGCCGATGCCGCCCGCGAGCAGCAGATAATGCGCGGCCCCCTCCGCCAACGGGAAGTTGTTGCGCGGCATCGACGCCTCGACCATGTCGCCGACGCGGACCGCCTCATGCCAGTGGCGCGAGCCTTCACCCTCGCGTTCGCGCAGCACCGCGATGCAGTAGCGCCGCCGCTCGGCCGGGTCGTTCCACAAGGAATAGTCGCGCACCGCGCCGGCGCCGTGGCGCACCGCGACGTGGGCCCCGGCGCCAAAGCGCGGCAGGTCGCGCCCGCGCGGGTCGACGAGCTCGTAGCCGTTGACCGCTTCGGCAAGGTAGGTGATCGAACGGACGCGCAACAGCATCGGCGAACTCCGCGCTCTCGCCCGGACTATGCGCGCATCCGCGGCGCCACGCATCCGTCGATGTTGCGCCCCATCGCCCCGGCCGCCAAGATCGCGCCGCCTCTTCCCAACCGCCGAGGAGATTTCCCGATGCCCTTGCAATTCCGCCGGGTCGTGACCGGACATGACGCCGAGGGCCGCGCTGTCGTGCTGATCGACGAGACCGCGAAAAACCTGGTGTCGGCGCGGCCCGGCGCCACCGCCGGCGTCGTGTGGACGACCGAGGGCTTCCCGGTCGACAACAACGGGAGCGACGACGAGGGGCAGCGCAAGACCGGGACGACGCTCGCGAACGGCACGGTCTTTCGCATCCTCGAGCTCGCGCCCGGCTCGTCCCCGCGCAACCATCGCACCGACTCGATCGACTATGCCGTCGTCATGAAAGGCGAGATCGACATGGAGCTCGACGACACGACCGTGCATCTGAAGGCCGGCGACGTGCTGGTGCAGCGCGGCACGATCCACAACTGGGTCAACCGCGGCACCGAGCCGTGCGTCATCGCGTTTGTGCTGATCGCCGCCGACCCGGTGACCGCCGGCGGCAAGGTGCTGCACGCGCAAGGCTGAAGCGGCGCAGGCAGCAGGCCCTCAGGGCTCCAGGCCCTCAGGCCTCGTCGGGGACGGCCTCGTCGGGGACGGCCTCGTCGAGCTCGCGCAGCCACACCGCGGCGTTCGAATCGGAGGGGGCGCGCCAGTCGCCGCGGGGCGACAGCGAGCCGCCCGACGAAATCTTCGGGCCGTTGGGGAGCGCCGAGCGCTTGAATTGCGACTGCTGAAAAAAGCGCAGCAGAAACACCCGCAGCCAGCGCTTGATCTCGGGCAGCTCATAAGCGCGCCGCGCCACATCGGGGGTGTTCGGCGGCCAGGCGCCCAGCCTGATGTCGTGCCAGGCGTTCCACGAGAGATACGCGATCTTGGACGGGCGAAAGCCAAAGCGCGTCGCGTAAAACAGGTTGAAGTCCTGCAATGCGTACGGGCCGACCACACTCTCGGTCGACTGGATCGCCCCATCAGCGCCGGGCGGCACCAACTCCGGCGAAATCTCGGTCGCGAGGATGTCGTAGAGGATCGGCGCGGCCTCGAGGCCGAGGTCGCCGGTCGCCGCGACAAACCGGATCAGGTGCTGGATCAAGGTCTTGGCGACCGACGCGTTGGGGTTGTAATGCGACATCTGGTCGCCGACCCCGTAAGTGCACCAGCCGAGCCCAAGCTCCGACAGGTCGCCGGTGCCGACCACCAGCCCGCCATTGTGGTTGGCGAGCCGGAACAGATAGTCGGTGCGCAGCCCGGCCTGGATGTTCTCAAAGGTTACGTCGTAATGCGCCGCGCCGGTCGAGGCGGCATGGCCGATGTCCTGCATCATCTGCCGGGCCGCCGGGCGAATGTCGATCTCGCCGCCGGTCACGCCGAGCGTCTTCATCAGCCGCCAGGCGTTGGCCTTGGTCGCCTCGCTCGTCGCAAAGCCGGGAAGCGTATAGGCGAGAATGTCGGTGCGCGGCAGCCCGAGCCGGTCCATCACGCGGGCTGACACAATCAGCGCCTGCGTCGAATCGAGCCCGCCCGAGATGCCGATCACCAATTTTTTGAGGCCGGTCGCCCGCAGTCTTTGCGCGAGGCCCTGGACCTGGATGTTGTAGGCCTCGTAGCAATTCTCCCGCAGCATGGCCGCATCGGCCGGCACATACGGGAATCGCTCGACCTCGCGACGCAAGGGGAGCGGCTCGAGCGGCGGCGCAAACTCGAATGCGGTCGTGCGGAAAGCCGGCCGGGTCGCCGCGTTGGCGCGAACGCAGTCGCCAAACGTGTTCATCCGCATCCGCTCCTGCCGGATGCGGCCGAGGTCGACATCGGCAATTGCCATTTCGGGATTGGCCGAAAATCGCTCGGTCTCGCCCAAATCCACGCCTAATTCGAAAATGCCGGCCTGACCGTCCCAGGCGAGATCGGTCGTCGATTCGCCGGCGCCCGCGGCGGAATAGGCATAGGCGGCGAGGCATCGCGCCGATTGCGAGGCACAAAGGAGGCGCCGCATCTGGGCCTTGCCGATCGTGATATTGCTGGCCGACAGGTTTAAGAGGATTTCGGCGCCGGCGAGGGCCGCGACGTTGCTCGGCGGCTGCGGCACCCACAGATCCTCGCAAATCTCGACGTGGAAGGTGAAGCCGGCCGCGCCGTCGGCGGCGAAGATGAGGTCGGTCCCGAACGGCGCCCGGTGGCCGCCGACCGTGATCTCCCGGCCGGCAACCCCGTCACCCGAAGTAAAGTGACGGCGCTCGTAGAATTCGCGGTAATTCGGCAGGAAAACCTTTGGCACGACGCCGAGCAGCCGCCCGCGGTGGATCGCCACCCCGCAATTGTAGAGATGCCCCCGCGCGCGTAGCGGCGCGCCGACAACAAAAACCGGCAATAGCTCGCGGCTGGCATCAACCAGCTGGCCGATTTCGCCTTCGACGGCATCGAGCAACGCGTCCTGAAACAACAGATCGTCGATCGCATAGGCCGACAGCCCGAGTTCGGGGAAGACCATCAGTGCGGCACGCGCCTCGTCTCCAGCGGCAATCATCGCCTCGATCGCTGCGGCGTTGCGCCGCGGCTCGGCGACCGCGGCCCGCGGCACGCAGGCGGCAACGCGGACGAACTGGTGCCGGTAGGGTGAAAAGAACGAGGACATTCAGCGGTGCTCGTGCGCGAGTGACTTAGCTTATCTGGGAAACCGCCGGCTTGGGGATAAGACGCTACGGCTGACCGCGTCGTCAGGAATTCGACCGGCCGGACCGGGCCAATTCCCAGAACATGCCGCCGAAACCAAGCAGGGTGACACCGGCAGCGACGACCAGAACCAGATTTTTGTGCCGATCTTTCAAGGGGGTCGCAGAAAGCTGCGCGCGCAGCGTTGGGCAGTCGCCCTTGTCGGGCAGGGAGGAGTAATATCGCCCGCCCCGCGACCAACAGCGAATTCCGATGGCCGACATCGTTATCATCAACCCGCGTTTTGAGACCTCGTTTTGGGGGCTGGAACACGCGATGCCGTTTCTCGGCGCCAAGGCGGTTCTGCCGGTCGCAAGCCTGCCGTTGCTGGCGGCACTGACCCCGCCCGACCACAGCGTCACACTCATCGACGAAAACGTCGAGCCGATCGATTTCGCACGTTGCGCGTGCGCCGACATTGTCGGCCTGACGGGAATGAATGTTCAGCGCACCCGCATGCATCAGATCCTCGCGGAATTGAAGCGGCACGGCTGCTTTACCGTGGTCGGGGGTCCGTGGGTGACGGTCCGGGAGAGCGATATTGCCGGGATTGCCGATGTAATCTTTGTCGGCGAGGCCGAAGAGACCTGGCCGCGGTTTCTCGCCGAGTGGGGCGAAGGGCGGCACGCCAGGCGCTACGAGCAGGCGGCACGCACCGACATGTCCACAGTGCCGCCCCCGCGCCTCGATCTGTTGCGGATCAAGGATTACGCGCTTGCCAGCGTCCAATTCTCGCGTGGTTGCCCGTTCGAATGCGAGTTCTGTGATATCATCGTCACCTTCGGTCGCCGGCCGCGGATCAAAACCTCGGCACAGGTGATCGCCGAGCTCGACGGATTGCTCGCCACCGGCAAGCAAACGGCGTTCATCGTCGACGACAATCTGATCGGCAACAAAAAGGCGATCAAGCTGCTGCTGCGCGACGTGATCGTGTGGCAGAAGGTTCACGGATACCCGCTGATGTTCGCGACCGAAGCCTCGATCGATCTCGCCGACGATCCGGAGCTGATGCGGTTGATGGTCGAGGCCAATATCAGCGAGGTCTTTATCGGAATCGAAACACCCAACGAAGCGGCGTTGCGCGAAACCAAGAAGATCCAAAATCTGCGCACACGCGGCGGGACCATGCTCGACAAAGTGCACCGCATCCAGGAAGCCGGCATGGAAGTCTGGTGCGGCATCATCGTCGGCTTCGACAATGACGATGAAAGCGTATTTTCGGTACAGCGCCGGTTTCTCGCGGAGTCGCGCATCGCCAATATCATGGTCAACATGCTGGTGGCGATCCCGCGCACCCCGCTTTATCTGCGGCTCGAGAACGAAGGCCGGCTCGACAACGGCGGTGATCCCGCCGGTTTCGGGCCATTTGGCACCAACGTCGTTCCGCAACGCATCGGCCGCGACGCGCTGCGTCAAGGCTATGTCGAGCTGACGCAGGATCTCTATCGGCCGGCCGCGTTTTTCGGGCGGCTCGATGCCCTTTACCTCGACGCACGGCTACGCTGGGGCCGGTCGCGACAGGAGTATCTGCGGCGCCATCCGATACGCCGCGCCAAGCTGAATGCGCGCTTGCTCATCGAGGCGGCCGCAATCTTTGTGATGTTGATGCGCGGGGTTCGAGATCCGGCGCTGCGCCGCGAGTATCGCCGCCGGATGTTGCGTGTCATCCGACATCGACCGACGGCGGCGGTCCTGCAGCTTTACGCGATAAAATGCGCAATGCACTTTCACATCCATATGATGGTGCAGGAGATGCTCGCAACCGCGCCGCAGGTCACGCGCGCTGCTGCTTGACAGGGCCGGGACGGGCTTACTAATCCCCAACGACGCTCGAACAGGCAGGGGAACCGGCGATGGCCCACCCGATCGTCTATGGTCCGGCCGGCAGCACGTATGTGTGGAGCGCGCGGCTGGCGCTCGCCGAAAAGGGCGTCACCCACGAGCTTGTCGAGGTGCCGTTCGGCACCCACCGGGAGGAGCCGCATCTATCGCGCCAGCCCTTTGCCAAGGTCCCGGCGTTTGAGCATGACGGCTTCGCGCTATACGAAACCCAGGCCATCGTCCGCTATGTCGACGAGCGTTTCGCGGGCGCTTCGCTGCAGCCCGAAGACGTGCACGAGTGGTCGCGGATGAACCAGATCATCGGCATCGTCGACGCCTACGCCTGGCCTTCGATCGCCGGCACGATCCTCCTCAACCGGATGCTGATGCCGCGGCTCTTTGGCCGCGCGCCCGACGAGGCGGCGATCGCCGCGGCGTTGCCGCGCGCCCGGCTGTGCCTCGCCGAGATCGACCGGCTGATGGAGGGGCATCGCTTTCTCGCGGCCGATTTCGTGACCCTCGCCGACCTGATGGCGATCCCGCTGCTCTACTTTTTCAGCAACGTGCCCGACGGCCGAGCCCCGCTCGCCGAGCATCCGAAGCTCGTGGACTGGATCAGGCACATGGAAACGCGCCAGAGCTTTCTGGTGACAAAGCCCAGCTGGTAGCGCCGACAAGCCGGTGCGTGCCTTGAGGCTGGCCGCGGTGTTGCTGACCGCGCTCGCGCTGGTGCCGTCGGCGGCGCACCTATTTGAGTTGCCGCACAAGATACGGCTGCCGGAGCAGCAATATTTCGTCGTGCAAGGGATCTACCGCGGCTGGGCGCTGTTTGGCGCCGTGCTGATTGCCGCCGCGATCGTCAACCTGATCCTGGGCGCGGCATTGCACCGGCGGCGCGAGCGCGCGTGGCCGGCGCTCGCTGCCGGGCTTCTGGTGGCGCTAACGATCGTTGTTTTCTTTCTCTGGACCGATCCGGCCAACCGGGCGACGGCGAATTGGACGACGATCCCCGCCGACTGGCGCCGGCTGCGCGCCGAGTGGGAGTATTCGCACGCCGCGAACGCGATTCTGACGCTTGCCGTGCTGTGCCTCGCCGCTTTGGCTGCGATCGGGCCGCGCGACGACGGCGGCGCCGCGGCCTCGCGTCGCAACGCTATTTCCGATAGGGGTTGACCAGGTCGGCGACGATCCCGGCCAGCACCTCACGGACCTGGCGCTCGTCGGCCCCCATCAGCACCGCGTCCTCGAGCGCCTCCTGCGCCATCTCGCGCAACTCGGCGAGGTTCTCGTTCAGCACCTTGATCTTTTCGACGCATGAGACCGGCTCGCCTTCGGGGGTTAGCCAGGTCGGGAATTCGCTCGATTGGCTCATCGCCTTGTCCTGTTTGCGGCGGCATTCGTCATTTGATGCCCCCCGGCGCCGCCCCACTCGGCCCCGGCGCCGCTCCACCCGCGCTTTCGCCCGGCTTTTTCTGCCCGCCGCCCGGCTGCGAAAAGATCATCTGGCCGATCAGGTTTTCGAGGCTGACCGCCGACTGCGTGTATTTGATCTGGCCGCCGGGCGGGATGTCCTTTTCCGAACCGCCCGGGACCAGCGAGACGACCTTGTCGCCGAGCAGGCTTGGCGAGGTGATCTCGGCAACGGTGTCGTCGGGCAATTTGTATTCCGGGTTGATGCTCATCTTGAGCGTCGCGATAAACGTCTTCGGGTCGAGCAATTCGGCGGCGACCGAACCGATTCTGACCCCGCCGACGCGCACGTCGCTGCCGTTGCGAATGCCGTCGACGCTCTGGAACTGCGCCGTGACCGGGTAGCCGTGGACCGCGCGCACCTGGCTTGTCGAGTACGCGAAGAACAGGAACAGCGCGGCGACGACGAGCACGACGGCGCCCATCACCGTCTCGATCACGTTGCCGCTCATGCGCCGATTCCCCGCTGATGACCGACCCGAACCCCCGCCCGCCGCGCCCGCGGCCCTAGTCGGGCGTCCACGGCTCGTAGTCGCCGGTCGACGGCTCGCGCCGTCCGCCGCGCAGGATCGAGCCCGGCGGATGATAGGCGAACGGCGTCCCGGTCATGTTCGGCAGATGCTCTTTCTCCCACGGATATCGCATGCGCGCGCCGGGCTGGGGTATCTCGTCGACCGTGTGGTGCAGCCAGCCGTTCCATTCAGGCGGCACCTTCGACCCTTCGGGCTCGCCGGCGTAGATCACCCAGCGCTTCTGGCGGCTCGCCCGGCCGCCGCCGCGGGTGAGGGGACGCCTTCCTTTCTCGCGGTAATAGCGGTTGCCGAGGCTGTCGACCCCGACATACTCGCCGCGCAGCCAAGTCAACAAACGCGTGCCAAGGTTCATCGCTACATCCGTGCCGCATCCGCGCCGCCGTGGGGAACGCTGCCGCCGCAGGCAGTCTCCGTGGCGCCGGTTTATCGCACCGCCGCCCGGTCGGGCAATAGCCGCAGCCGCGTTGCTCCAGCGCAACATATGGTGGCCTTTCGCGCGCGCACTACAAATTCGTTTGCGCACCCCGGCAATGATGGCTACATCTAGCTTCCTGACAGACCACAGCCGCTAAATCTTGCTGCATCTCGGCTGTGAAGGAACCAGGCTTTCGGGGGGAGAAATGCAGATCGCGCGTCGCTTTACGAGAAACGGCGAGGATCCGTATGCGGCGGTGCCGTTCCGCACCGCGTCGAGCGAGATCCGCAACCCGGACGGCTCGGTCGTGTTCCAGGCCGCGGGCATCGAGGTGCCGGCGGAGTGGAGCCAGGTCGCCGCCGACATCCTGGCGCAAAAATACTTTCGCAAGGCCGGCGTCCCGGCGGCGCTGATACCGGTCCCGGAGGACGGCGTGCCGGCGTGGCTGTGGCGGCGGCAGGCCGACGCGGCGGCGCTTGAGGCGATGCCCGAAGCCGCGCGGTCGGGCGGCGAGACCAATGCCCGCCAGGTCTTTGACCGCATGGCCGGGACCTGGGCCTATTGGGGCTGGAAGGGGGGCTATTTCGACAGCGCGGAGGACGCCGCCGCCTTTTACGACGAGATCCGGCTGATGCTGGCGCGCCAGATGGGTGCGCCCAACTCGCCGCAATGGTTTAACACCGGGCTTTATTGGGCCTACGGCATCGACGGCCCGGCGCAAGGCCACTGGTACGTCGACTACCGCAGCGGCGGGCTGACCCAGTCGGCGAGCGCCTACGAACATCCCCAGCCGCACGCTTGCTTTATCCAGAGTGTCGCCGACGACCTCGTCAACCCGGGCGGGATCATGGATTTGTGGGTGCGCGAGGCGCGGATCTTCAAATACGGCTCCGGCTCCGGCTCGAATTTCTCGAAACTGCGCGGCGACGCCGAGCGCTTGTCCGGCGGCGGCCGCTCCTCCGGGCTGATGAGCTTTCTGCGCATCGGCGACCGCGCCGCCGGGGCGATCAAGTCGGGCGGCACGACGCGCCGCGCCGCCAAGATGGTGATCGTCGACGTCGACCACCCGGACATCGAAACCTTTGTCGACTGGAAGGTGGTCGAGGAGCAAAAGGTCGCCGCCCTCGTCGCCGGCTCAAAGCTCGCCGCCCGCCACCTGAAGCGCGTCATGGCCGCGTGCCATGACGGCCAATCGCCGCTCTCCCAGTCCTGTGACCCGGCGCGCAACCCAGCCTTGAAGCACGAAATCCGCATCGCCCGCCGCGCCATGATCCCGGAGGCCTGCATCCAGCGCGCGGTCCAAAGAGCGCGCCAGGGCGAAACGGAGATCGAGTTCCGCACCTACGACACCGACTGGGACTCGGAAGCCTATCTGACCGTCGCCGGCCAGAACTCGAACAATTCGGTGCGGGTGTCGAACGATTTTCTCGACAGCGTCGCCGCCGACCGGCCGTGGCACCTGACCGAGCGCACGTCGGGAAAGATCGCCAAGACGCTGCCGGCGCGGGCCTTGTGGGACCGCATCGGCCATGCCGCCTGGGCCTCGGCCGACCCCGGGCTGCAGTTCGACACGACGATCAACGAGTGGCACACCTGCCCCGAAAGCGGGCGGATCAACGCGTCGAACCCGTGCTCGGAATACAATTTTCTCGACGACACCGCGTGCAACCTCGCCTCGCTCAATCTGATGGCGTTCCGCCGCGCGGGTGGCGGCTTCGATGCCGACGGCTTCGCCCATGCGGTGCGGCTGTGGACGATCGTGCTCGAAATCTCGGTCATGATGGCGCAGTTCCCGTCGGCCGAGATCGCCCGCCGCTCATACGCCTTCCGCACCTTGGGCCTCGGCTACGCCAATCTCGGCGGGCTGCTGATGGCGATGGGCGTCGCCTACGACAGCGCCGAAGGGAGGGCATTCGGCGCGGCGGTCACGGCACTCCTGACCGGGGCCAGCTATGCCGCCTCGGCGGAGATGGCGGGCGACCCCGGCCTCGTGCCGCGCGGCGCCTTCCCCGGCTATGCCGCGAACCGTGCGGCGATGCTGCGCGTGATCCGCAACCACCGCCGCGCCGCCTACGGCGAGAGCGGCGGCTACGAAGGCCTGTCGACGGCACCGGTGGCGCTCGACGCCGCCAACTGCCCCGACCCGGAATTGGTCGCCGCCGCGCGCGGAGCCTGGGACGCGGCGCTGGCCCTCGGCGAAGAGCACGGGTTTCGCAACGCCCAGGCGACGGTCATCGCACCCACCGGCACGATCGGCCTTGTCATGGATTGCGACACGACCGGCATCGAGCCCGATTTCGCGCTCGTCAAGTTCAAAAAGCTCGCCGGCGGCGGCTATTTCAAGATCATCAACCGCGCCGTGCCGACGGCACTCGCGGCACTCGGCTACCCGGCCGCCGACATCGCCGCGATCGAGCGCCATGCGCTCGGCCACGGGACCCTCGCCGGGGCGCCCGCGATCAACCACGAGAGCTTGCGGGCGCGCGGCTTTGACGACCGCGCGCTTGCGGCTGCCGAGGCCACGCTCGCGACCGCGTTCGACATCAAGTTCGCGTTCAACAAGTGGACGCTCGGCGCGGATTTCTGCGTCGCGGCGCTCGGCATGGCACCTGCCGCGCTCGACGACCCCGGGTTCGACCTGCTCGCGGCACTCGGCTTCAGCCGGGCCGAGGTCGAGGCCGCCAACACCTGGTGCTGCGGTGCAATGACGTTGGAGGGCGCGCCCCGCCTCAAACCCGAGCATTTGCCGGTGTTCGACTGCGCCTCCCCGTGCGGTCGCACCGGGACGCGCGCGCTGTCGGCCGAAAGCCACATCCACATGATGGCGGCGGCGCAGCCCTTCATTTCCGGCGCCATCTCAAAGACGATCAACATGCCGAACGGGGCGACGGTCGAGGACTGCAAGGACGCCTACTGGCTGTCCTGGCGGCTCGGGCTCAAGGCGACCGCCCTCTACCGCGACGGCTCGAAACTATCGCAGCCCTTGGCGGCGAGCCTCTTTGGCGACGACGAGGAGGCCGAGGAGCAGGCCGCCGAACTGTTCGCCCAGTCGCCGGCGCAGCGCGCTCCGCTGGTCGCCGAGCGCATCGTCGAACGCGCGGTCGAGCGCATCGTGGAACGGGTCGTGCAGCGCGGCGAGCGCCGGCGGCTCCCCAACCGGCGCAAGGGCTACACGCAAAAGGCCACGGTCGGCGGCCACAAGGTCTACCTGCGCACCGGCGAGCACGAGGACGGCAAGCTCGCCGAGGTTTTTATCGACATGCACAAGGAGGGCTCGGCGTTCCGCTCCTTGATGCACAATTTCGCGATTGCGATCTCGATGGGCCTGCAATACGGCGTGCCGCTCGAGGAATTTGTCGAGAGCTTTACGTTCAGCCGGTTCGAGCCGTCGGGGATCGTCGAGGGCAACGACGCGATCAAGATCGCGACCTCGATCCTCGACTACATCTTCCGCGAGCTGGCGATCTCGTATCTTGGGCGCAGCGACCTTGCCCATGCCGAGCCCGGCGATCTCTTGCCCGACACCGTCGGCAAGGGCGAGGCGCAGTCGACCCTGCGCGACCCCGGTGCTTTCGGCCGCCCCGGACCCGCCCCCGCCGTCGACCCGTGGCCGGCGCGCGAGCTGGCATTGATGCAGCGCGTCTCGAACGGCTATGTCCGCAACCGGCTGACCGTGCTCGACGGCGGCGCCGCCGCCGCGACGCTCGTCCCCGAGGACGCGTTTGCCGCCGCCGATCCCGAAGCGACCTGCGGCGACGACTCCGCCACCCTCAACCTGCGCCGCGAGCGCATCCGCGCCGCCCGCATCAAGGGCTACGAAGGCGACAGCTGCGCCGAATGCGGCAACTTCACCCTGATCCGCAACGGCACCTGCCTCAAATGCGACACCTGCGGCGCCACCTCGGGGTGTTCGTAACATCTCATTTGTTCAGTGAACAGACGGACAGAGAATAGAGGAGATTCATGAGTTCAATCATATCTACAATATGGGAAAAGCTTGATGAGGATATACGCCAGGTAGCCCTACGTAAGCTCGGCCCGCTGAGTCATCTTGTCGGCAATTGGAAAGGCAACGGATACGCAATTATCTCACGCCCAGACGCACAGAAGGACCAACTGTTCAATTTTCAGCAAAATGTCACGATTGAACAGATAGCATTTATACCCGTACTGGCACCGGTCCTCAATAGAAGCGCCACCAAGAATCAGCCCGACATAAATCTTAAGGGCCTCATGTACGAGCAGCTTATATTAGACGCATCGGAGCCCACCAACATACTGCATTTCGAGACAGGGCAATGGCTTTTAGTTCCGGCGACGACTAATCCCGCCAATAAAGCGAGCATCGTTCGTCAGGCCAATATATTGCATGGAGCGTCATTCCTCGCTATCGGAGATGTTCCAAGCTTAGAGCCAGCACCGGACAAACCAAACATAGAAAAATTGGACACAACTCCAACCGGATCACCGATTGACCAAGACCCAACTTACCTAGATCAAATAAACAATGCCCAGCTCCCCGCCGGAATCCCGATCGGGAGCAACAAGGACGCGAGTGTGTTTTTAACACATCAATTGAATACGCAAAAGGTTATAGACCATGTCACATTTAGGGTTTTCGGCACGGCTCCGGGTACCGAATCTAGGGATCAGGATCCTCGTCTGCTGAATATGCCATTTTTGGATACACATGCTCAGCCCAGAGAGTTGGCGGCCAATTTCTATGTTGAACAGATTGAAGATGCAACCGCTTCAACAAGGTCATCAATGCAACTTCAATATGGACAACGGGTTATTCTCAACTTTTTAGATGTCAACTGGCCGCACGTCTCTGCTGGCACATTGAAACGTCACGGTCTCTAGCAGGAATCCCAACGAGATTTCCTAGCTTGAAAATCGCACTGCTTAGGACCGGGAAATCTCGGCCGAACGTGTTGTTTGGATCGGTGTTGTACCGCTGAAAAAGAACCTCTCGTGCGGCCTCGACGATCTGTCGAGTTTCGCGCAAAAATTGCGCCAGATAGGCGGCGTCAGTTGCAATCCGCTCGAACCTATCTTGTTGATGGATTATAGCATTTTCAGGCATTGCGATTCCAGTGAAATTACGGTAGTGCGTATACAGCAAAGGGCACGAATTGTCAAGAGTCTCTCAAAGAGGCGCGTAGGATGGGCTGAGCGTTGCGAAGCCCATCGTTTCCCGGTCGCCACCGATAGATGGGTTTCCCTCCGGTCAACCCATCCTACCGTTCTACCGTTCCCCGGGGTCAGGACGTAGGATGGGCTGAGCGTTGCGAAGCCCATCGCGTCGGGTCGCCGCCGTTCGATGGGTTTCCCTCCGGTCAACCCATCCTACCAAGCTCAGCCGTCAGCGTTCACCGAAGCCGCCGGCATCGTCTTCCGGGCCGCCGGCCCAATCCTCCGGGTAGACCCCGAGCCGGACCATCCGGTGGAACGACGAAAACGGCCAGTCCCGCACGCGCTTCACGTGGCCGTGCTTGACCGGGTTGACGTGAATGTAGTCGATGTGGCGCGCAAAATCGTCCGCGTCGCGCAGCGTGTGCTCCCAATAACGGCGTTGCCAAATCCCCCGCTCGCGTTTGCGCAACCGGCTGGTCGAAATCGCCTCCTCGAAGGAAAGGCCGCGCGAGAACCCGGCCTTGATCAGTTGCCAGCGGAGCGGGAAATCGGCGTCGCCCTCGGGCAATGTCCAGACCGCGTGAAGGTGATCCGGCAGCACCACGATCGCATCGATGGTAAACGGGTGCGTTCGTCGCGTGTTGCGGAATGCAGCGCGCAGCAGCTCGATGTTGCCGATTAGCAGCCGCGACCGGCGCCCGGCCAAATTCACCGTGAAGAAGTACGTGCCTCCGGCGACGAAGTTGCGGCGGTAGGCGGTCATCGGACGGTCGACGAGGGCGCGTCGGGCAGGCTGAGCATCGCGACGCCCATTATGGCGGGTTTGGTCGGTCGACGGGCTTCGCTGCGCTCAACCCATCCTACGAAGCTCTGCGAGGTTCGCCAGACCCGCCCGCCCGATCCGCAGGACAGAGCGCGGGGCTAGAGGACGAGGGTCAGGAGGTGGCGGGCGAGCACGAGGCTCGCCGCGAGGGCGGCGATCATCAGCAGGATCAGGTTCGGCTTGCCGGGCCGGTAGGGGCGGCGGTCGAGCACGACCAAGCCGGCCAGCAGCAACAGGCAGCCGGCGAGGGCGGCGCTCGTCCCGGTCAGGCCCATGCCGTCAAACCCACGCCGTCAAACCCGTGTTGCCCGCGCCGGCCTCAACGACGCCCGCGCCGCCGGAAAAACTCGCGCGGCCGTCCGTTCGCCGACCGGCATCGACGGCATCGCCCCCGAACGGCCCTATGTCGGGACGTAGGTGTCGAACAGCCGGTGGTGCTCGTCGAGCGCGTAGCGGTCGGTCATCCCGGCGAGGTAGTCGGCGGCGACACGCGCGGTCCGCGGGTCGTCGGGGCCGGCGGCGAGCCCGCGCCATTCGCCGGGCAGGCATTCGGGCTCGGCGAGGTACAGCGTGAACAGGTCGTGGATCACCCGCCGCGCCTTGGAGCTCATCCGGTTGACCCGGTAATGCCGGTACATGCGCTCGAACAAAAACGCCTTCAATGCCCGGTCGTTGGTGCGCATCTCGGCGGAGAAGGCGGCGACCGGCGCCTTTAGCGCGCGCACCTCCGCGGCCGACCGGACCCCGCTGTCGGTGAGGCGGGCGCGCGTCTGCGCGATCAGATCGCTCGCCATGTGGTCGACGACGCGGCGGATCGCCTCGTGGATGAGCCGCGGCTCGTCGAGCCCCGGATAGCGCGCCGTCACCTCGCGGAAGACCGGGCCGACGAGCGGCACCTGGTCGACGTCGGCGACCGTGAACAACCCGGCGCGCAGCCCGTCGTCGATGTCGTGGTTGTTGTAGGCGATGTCGTCGGCGAGGGCCGCGACCTGCGCCTCCGGCCCGGCGAAGGTGTCGAGGTCGAGCGGGTGGCGGCGGTCGTATTCGGCGATCGTCGGCGGCACCGCGCGCTCGATGCCGGGGCCGCGCAACGGGCCATTGTGCTTGACAGTGCCCTCGAGCGTCTCCCAGGTCAGGTTGAGCCCGTCGAACTCGGCGTAACGGCGCTCGAGCCCGGTGAGGATGCGCAAGGTCTGGTCGTTGTGCGAAAACCCGCCAAACCGCGACATTTCGGCATTGAGCGCGTCCTCGCCGGCATGGCCGACCGGGGTGTGGCCGAGGTCGTGGGCGAGCCCGACCGTTTCCGCCAAATCTTCGTCGAGCCCGAGGGCGCGGCTGACGGTGCGCGCGATCTGCGCCACTTCGAGGCTGTGAGTCAGCCGGGTGCGGTAATGGTCGCCCTCGTGGTAGACAAAGACCTGAGTCTTGTAGGTCAGCCGGCGAAATGCGGTCGAGTGGATGATGCGGTCGCGGTCGCGCTGAAACGGCGAGCGGACCTGGTGCTCGGCCTCGGGGTGGAGCCGCCCGCGGCTCTCCCGCGGGTTCGAGGCATAGGGCGCCAAGGCGGCAGGATTTGCCATCGCTCGTATCTATGCCGGCAAATCCATGCCGGGAAGGGTGCACAGCCGCTTGACACTCGGGGTCGTTCCGGCAATCGTTACTTAGCTAACCTAGCTAGGCATGTGTCATGGCCGAATTCGTCAACATGCATCAGGCGAAGAGCTCGCTGTCGCGGTTGGTCGAGCGCGCGCTCGCCGGCGAGGAGGTCGTGATTGCCCGCAACGGCGAGCCGCTGGTCCAACTGGTTCCGGTCGTAAAAAAGCAAAGTCGGGAGCCGCGTGTGCCAGGCCGCATGAAGGGACAGATCTGGATTGCTCCTGATTTCGACGAGATGAGCGAAGACGAAATCAAGGACTGGGAAGGTCGGTGAGTGCGCCTCCTGCTGGACACGCACGCTTTTCTTTGGTGGATGGAAGAATCGCCGGCACTTAGCGCCACGGCGCGCACGATAATCGCCGATCCCGGAAACAGCGTCCTGTTCAGCATCGCATCGTGCTGGGAGTTGCTCATCAGGCGCTCGCTCGGGAAGCTCAAATTTCCCGCTGACCCCGAAACTGCTCTGCGCGCCGAGGGCTTCGCGCTCTTGCCGGTCAGCTTTGCCCATCTTCGCCAACTCGAAGAGCTGCCGCTGCTGCACCGGGATCCGTTCGACCGAATGCTGATCTCACAGTCTCTCGCCGAGCGCATTCCGATCGTCACCGGCGACCCGGTGTTCGCCGCGTATCCCGCGGAGATCGTCTGGTAGCCGCGACGACACTCGCGCCCGGGATTAGGTGGTCCGCGCCGCAACAAAGACGCATGCGCGCCATTCCGCTTGATCGTCATTTTCGGTTAAGATCGGTCAACCGGGCGGTGAGGGCGATGGAATACATTCGCGTCGGCTTTGACCCGAACGACATTCGCGACGTGATCGCCAGCGGCAGCGTCGTTGGCCAGACCGAAACCGAGCTCGCCGTTCAGCCCAACTATTACGTGATCTCGCTGTCCGGCTCCGGCTATGCGCCGCCCTACTGGTACGGCGTCGTCAGCGGCACCACCGTCGGCAATCCGCTGACCATCTCGTTCAGCAAGGCATAGCGCCCGATGCGCGGGCGATTTCTGCTGCTGGTCCTGGCCCTGACTGTGCTGGCCGGCGGCTGCGCCGGCACTCAGTTCGCAAACACGCCGCTGCAGGCCGGCGACGGCAATCCCGAGCGCCGCAGCATCGACCCGGCGGGCCCCGACCGGCCGGTCATTTTGATGACCTTTTCCGGCGGCGGGTCGCGCGCCGCGGCGCTTGCGGAGGCGGTGTTGCGGGAGATGTCGCAGACCCGCTACACCGGCCTCGACGGCCCGCACGTTTTGACCGAGGACGTGAAGCTCGTGTCGTCGGTGTCGGGCGGCAGCGTGACCGCGGCCTGGTTCGGGCTGCATCGCGGGCCCGGCCACCTGGACGGCGACCTCGACGGGTTGCGCGACGATTTCCTGACCCAAGACAACATGGCGACGCTCGAGCTCGACGCGGTCAACCCAATCACCTGGTTCGGGCTCGTCACCGGCCATATCACCCGGATCGAGGCCGAGGAGGCGCTGTTCAACGCGCGCCTCTACCATGACGCGACGCTTGCCGCGCTGAACCAGCCGGGCAAGCCCTACATCGTGTTGAACGCGACCGACATGGCGGGCGGCGAGACCTTCGCGATGGTGCCGCGCCGGTTCGACGACATCTGCTCGAAATACGACGCGCTGCCGGTCGCGACCGCGGTCTCGGCCTCGGCGGCATTTCCGATCCTGCTGACCCCGGTTCCGTTTCAGGATTATTCCGCGGGCTGTCGCGGTCTGCTGCGCAGCGGCGACTGGATCACCGTCGACCTGTCGAACCCGTACACGCCCTATCTGAACCTCGCCGAGTACAAGGACGCGCGTTACTCGAACGATCTGCGCCACGGGCCGAGCCCTTACCGGCCGATCGACTATCTCTATTTTCTCGATGGCGGTCTCGCCGACAATCTCGGGATCCGCTCGCTGCGCTCGGCATTGATCGCGAGCTACGACGACGCCCAGGTGCTGCGCGCGATCAACGAGGGCAAGATCCGACGGCTCGTCGTCATTGTCGTCAACGCCCGCTCCGACCCGCCAAACGGGCTTTACAAAGAGCCGCAGCAGCCGGGCCTCGTCGGCCAGATCCAGGCGGTGACCTCGGTGCCGATCGACGCCAACACCGCGAACTCGGAAACGGCACTCTCGGCTCTGCTCGGCGAACTGGCGCAAGCCGCCGCCGGCGCCGGCAACCGCGCCCAATTCGGCGGCATGCAGGTCTACGGGATCACCGTCGACTACGACCAGATCCCAGCCGACACGCCGGCGCACCGCGCGTTGCGCGACGCCGCCAAGGACGTGCCGACCAGCTGGACCCTGACCGCTCCGCAATTGCGGGCGACCGAAGCAGCCGGGCGGTTTTTGTTGGACCGCCATCCGTGCTGGCGCGCTCTCGTCGCCGACCTCGGCGCCACCGAGCCGGCAGCGGCCGCCGGCGAGGACCAGACGCCGGCAATCCCGTGCACAACCAAAATCGACATCAAAAAAGGCTCGGCGCCGTCGAGCTGACGGTCGCTCCGACGCTGGCCCGCCAGCGGGCCCCTGAGTCGTAGCCCGCGTTAGGCGGTCGCGGCGCCGTCGACCGGCAGCGCCGCGCCGGACACGAACGAGGCCTCGTCGGAGATCAAGAACAATGCCGCGTTGGCGATTTCCTCGGGCTTGCCGGTGCGGCCCATCGGGTTCTGTCGGCCGCGCGCGACGACGAGCGATTCCCGGTCCTGCCCGGCGGTGCGCTGCTGGTCCGGGCGGGCGACAAAGACGCGCAGCATCGGCGTGTCGATCGGCCCGGGGCAGACCGCGTTGACCCGGATCTTCTCCGGCGCCAGGCGCTTGGCGAGCGAGCGCACAAAACCGACGACCCCGAACTTCGC
Source organism: Allostellaceae bacterium (assembly GCA_035570595.1). Classification (GTDB taxonomy): domain Bacteria; phylum Pseudomonadota; class Alphaproteobacteria; order ATCC43930; family CGMCC-115725; genus AP-15. The sequence goes on along the minus strand of DATMLF010000051.1, from coordinate 3,902 downwards.
CATCGAATAGACCGGGCTGAACGACGAGCCGACGAGCCCCGAGGTCGATGCGGTGAACAGCAGCGCGCCGCCGCCGCGGGCGCGCATCTCGGGGACCGCCGCCTCGGTCGTCAGCAGCACGGTGCGCAGGTTAAGGCCGATCGCGAGGTCGAAATCGGCCATGTCAATCCCTTCGACCGAGGCCGGGCCGGGATGGCCGACATGGTTCCACACAAAATCGAGGCCGCCAAAGGCACCCGCCGTGCGCCGCACGATCGCGCGCGCAAAATCGTCCTGGGTCAGGTCGCCCGCCAAACCGAGCGCGCGGCCGCCGGCGGCGGTGATTTCGCCGACGACGGCGTCGACGCCTGCCTTATCGATGTCGACGACCCCGACTGCCGCGCCCTCGCGGGCAAAGCGCAGCGCGCCGGCCCGGCCCATCCCCGAGGCCGCCGCGGTGACGATGCCGATCTTGCCTTCGAGTCGCACCGTGATCCTCCCTCTACCCGAGCCCGCCGAGCGCGGCGGCCGTGCTTATTCCGCGGCGGGCCGGTGCCGCCGGAGCCGTTGGGTCGCGGCATGGTCGAGCGCGCCGTCAGCGGCGAACGCCACCCGGTAGTCGCGCTCCGCCGTCTCGCGCGAGATCAGCCCGTCGGCCACGTCGAGCGCCACCTGCTCGGGATCGCGCTCCAAGGGGTCGCCAAAGCCGCCGCCGCCAGGCAGCTCGAGGCGGATGAAATCGCCGCCCGGCACACCCTGCCGGCCCTTTGGGCCGATCGGCCGGCCGGAGACGAGGCCGACCTTGCCCGGCGCCCCGGACCCGCCGCCGTCGCGGCCGCGCGCCGGATTGCCGACCCGCTCGAAATTGCACAGCATCGCGATTGGCGTGCCCTCCGCACCACCCAGCTCGATGATCTGGCCGAGCCCGCCGCGGTAATGCCCGGCACCTCCCGAGCCCTCGCGAAACTCGCGCCGGCGGAACAGCACCGGCGCCACCGCCTCGGTCGCCTCGACCGGGATCGTGCGCACGCCCGACGGGAACGCGGTCACGTCGAGCCCGTCCTTGCCCGGCCGCGCCCCGGTGCCGCCGCAGTGAAAGATCGCCGTGCTGAACGGTTTGATGTCGGGTGGCGCTTTCCCCTCCTGAGCACCCAGTTCGTCGAGCACGTCGGCGCCGCCATAGATCTGCGGGATCCACAAGGACGAGGCGCCCTCGGCCGGGACGCCGCCCTCCATAACCTGATGGAGGCAGCCGAACACGACATCGGGCAGCATGTGGCCGACGGTGTGGCGCGCCGCCACCGCGCGCGGCCGCTGCACGTTCAAGAGGCACCCCTCGGGGGCGCTGACCGTGATCGGCGCCAGCGACCCGGCGTTGTTCGGCACCTCGGGCGCCACCAGGCATTTGACCCCGAACGCAGTGTAGGCGGTCGTGTAGTTCAGGACGACGTTGATGCCAAAGGCGCTCGCCGGCGAGGTCCCGGCATAGTCGACATGGATGCCGTCCGCGCCGATCGTCATCTCGGCCGTCAGGGTCAGCGGCCGGTCATAGCCGTCCATCGTCAGGCTGTTCTTGTAATGGCCGGGCCGGAGCTTGCCGATCGCCTCGATCGTCGCCTCGCGCGATGTCTCGATGATGTGCTCGCCCAACCGGTCGAGATTGGCGATCCCGAACTCCTCCATCATCTCGACAAGCCGCCGGCTGCCCTCGTCGTTGCACGCGGCGAGCGCGTAGACGTCGCCCTCGACCTGCAACGGCTCGCGCACGTTGGCGCGGATGAGGCGCAGCAAGTCCTCGTTCATTTGCCCTTCGCGCGCCAACGCCATCAACGGGATCGACAGCCCCTCCTCGAACACCTGCCGGCCGTCCGGGCCCATGCCGAGCCCGCCGATGTCGACGACATGGACCGTGCTGGCGAACAGGCCGACCGGCTCGCCGCGCAGAAAAGTCGGGCTCACGACGGTCAGGTCGTGCAGGTGGCCGCAGGTCAGCCACGGGTCGTTGGTGATGTAGTGGTCGCCGGGGCGCATGGTTTTCAGCGGGAAGGCGTCGAGAAAATGCTTGACCGCCGCCGCCATCGAGTTGACGTGCCCGGGGGTGCCGGTCACCGCCTGCGCCAGCATGTTGCCGTCGCGGTCGAAGACCCCGGCCGACAGGTCGCCGGCCTCGCGCACCGTCGTCGAAAACGCGGTGCGCACCAGGGTCTGGGCCTGCTCCTCGACGACCGCGATCAGCCGGCTCCACATGATCTGCATATGGATCTGCGATAGGGCGGCATTGGGTCTCGACAGCATCGCGGGCCTTTCCAAACAGCGCTGGACACGACAGAGCCGGCCTATCTTAGGACTCAACAGTCCGGCCGGGAATAGCCGCTCAACCGGCGGCGCGGCACACCGCTTCGATGTTGTGGCCGTCGAAATCGAGCACAAAGGCGCCGTAGTAGTCGGGGTGGTAGCGCGGCCGCGGGCCGGGGGCGCCGTTGTCGCGGCCGCCGGCAGCGAGCGCCGCCTTGTGGAACGCGTCGACCGTCGCCCGGTCCGCCGCGGCAAAGGCGACGTGAACCGCGCTCGCCACCTGGTCGCGCCGCCCGATCCAGAAGAACGCCCGCCTGTCGACACCGTAGCCGGCGAAGGCGTCGCCCTCGGCATAAAGCCGTACCATGCCGAGCGGCCGCAGTGCGGCATCGTAAAACCTCTGCGCCCGGTCGAGGTCGGTCACGCCGATCGTCACATGGTCCAGCATCAGAAAGCTCCGGGAGCGGGTGGAGGCCGGCTGCTTCGGGAATCAGCCGGCGCGCAGGTATTGGACGGCCTCGTCGCGGCGGAACAAATAGAGGAGGGTGCGCAGCGCCCGGCCGCGCTCGGTTTCGAGATGCGGGTCGCGGTCAAGGACGAGGCGCGCGTCGTCGTGCGCGATCGCGATCAGCTCGGCATGATGGGCGAGGTCGGCGAGCCGCAGCGTCGGCAGGCCGCTCTGCCGCGTGCCCAAGACCTCGCCGGCGCCGCGCAGCCGCAAATCCTCCTCGGCGATGCGAAAGCCGTCATCGGTCTCGCGTAAGGTCGACAGCCGCCGGCGCGCGACCTCGCCCAACGGCGCCTGGTACAGCAGAAGGCAGGTCGAGGGCTTGTCGCCGCGCCCGATGCGGCCGCGCAGCTGGTGCAACTGGGCGAGGCCAAAGCGCTCGGCATGCTCGACGACCATGACCGTCGCTTGCGGGACGTCGACCCCGACCTCGATCACCGTCGTCGCCACCAACAGGTCGATTGCGTCGCCGGCGAAACCGGCCATGACACGGTCCTTGTCGGCGGTCTTCATGCGCCCGTGCACGAGCCCGACCCGGCCCGGCCGCAGCGGCTCGAGCGCCGTCGCGCGCTCGCGGGCGGCGGCGAGGTCGGCGTCCTCGGATTCGTCGACGAGCGGACAGATCCAGTAGGCCTTCGCCCCTTGGCCGAGCGCGCGGCCGACCGCCGCCACGACCTCGCCGAGGCGGTCGAGCGCCACCGTGCGGGTGTCGACCGGCTGCCGCCCAGGGGGCTTTTCGGTGAGGCGCGAGGTGTCGAGGTCGCCATAGGCGGTCATCATCAGGGTGCGCGGGATCGGCGTGGCACTCATCAGCAGGGTGTCGGCGTCACGGCCTTTTTCAGTGAGCGCCAGGCGCTGCTCGACCCCAAAGCGGTGCTGCTCGTCGATCACCACCAGCGCGAGATCCCGAAACGCGACATCGGGCTGCAAGAGGGCGTGGGTCCCGACGACGACGGGGACGAGACCCGAGGCGAGGCCGGCGAGTGCCGCATCCCGCGCGCGGCCCTTCTCGCGCCCGGTCAGCAAGCCGATCTCGAGCCCGGCCGGGCGCACGAGCCGGCGCAAATTCGCCTGGTGCTGGCGGGCGAGGATCTCGGTCGGCGCCATCAGCGCCGCCTGC
>DATMLF010000050.1:0-4059 GCA_035570595.1 Allostellaceae bacterium | reverse complement strand
CATGGTCGAGATGACCAATGCGATCGCCGCCGGCGTGACGCGCCCGATCCAGTTCTTCCACATGCCGGTGCCGAAGGACCGCACCGACGACGCCTATTTCGCGCCGCTCGATGCGCTGCGCCTGGGTGCTGGGACCGAGCTCTATCTCGGTCTCGTCCATCATGGCGACGCGGCCGGCGACGCCGCCCGGCTCGCGGCGGCGCGGCGGCACGCGCGCGTCGACGGGGTCGCGACCGAGTGCGGCATGGCGCGCGGCGACCCCGCGCGGCTTGCCTCGCTGCTCGCGGCGCACGTCCGCGCCGCGCAAAGCGCCGGGGGCGCGTAGCCACCGGGGTAGACCGCCCCCCCGACCCGCGACTTGCGCGAGCCCGCCTCGTCCAGCGCGGCTTGATAATAGGCCGCTCGCCGCCCAGTCATCCGCGCTCGAATTGGCGCAGCACCCGGCTCAGCGCCCCGAGGTTCGGCCAGTCCTCGCAATGGTCGACGGCCCGTTCGGCCGCGGCGGCGCCTTCGGCGGTCAGCACGGTCGCCGCCAGCTCGCGGAACTTGGCGCGGATTTCCGCTTCGGCAAAGGGCTCCTGGAAATCGCCGCGGTGGCTGTCGCGCGATTGCGTGCTTTGGCGGCCGTCGGTCAAGGTGACCGTGACGCGCGCCGGCCGCAGCCGCGGCGCCAGCGCCGTCATCGCCGGGTCCTCGGCGATGTGCACCCGCCGGCGCAACGCCGCGACCGCCGGATCCGCCAATGCGCTGTCGTCGAGCGCCGCGAACCCGGCGCCGCCGCGCACCGCCATGACCGCGGCGGCGTGCGGCAGCGAGTATTTCGAGGCGAAATAATTGGGCGGCTCGGGGTTCTTCATGACCGAGGCGAAACGGTAGGTCGCGACCTCGATGCGCTCGATCTGGTCGGGGCGCGGGCGCAACTCCGCCAGTGCCGCCGAAAGGCAGTCGAGCGCCGGGTGGATCGGGTTGCAGCACGCGTAAAGCCGGAAGTAATTGCGGGTGATGTGCCAGGTCGCGCCGAGTTCGTCCGATAGATGGCCGGGCGTAAATCCGTCGCCGACGAGATTGGCGAGCGCCTCCTCGATCGCGTCGGGCTGTGCGGCAAACCCGGCGAGCGCCAGCTCCGGCGCCAGCGCCGCTGCAAACCCGCTCATACCCCCGGCGACATTGAGTGTCGTGGCGCCCGCCACCGCGTTCGTATAGCTCGGCGTCAGCATCAGCACCGCGGCAATGCGCATCGCAAGGCTGATCCCGGCGGCGTCGAGCCCGCGCAACCGCGCCCCGGTCGCCGCCGCCGCCAATAGCGACACCTGCCCGTTCTGGTGCGCCAGCGGGCGCGGCGCGAACCCGCCCGCGATCCGTGCCGCGACGTCGTAGCCGAGCACGAACGCGGTCAGCATCTCGCGGCCGGTGCTACCGGCATGCTCGCCAACCGCCAGGGCCCCCGGCAATACCTGCATCGCCGCCTGCCCCGACACAAAACGCAAGCCCTCGCACAACTCGATCGACCGCCCGGCGATGCCGTTCAGCAGTGCCGCGGTGCGCGGGTCGGCGGCGGGCCAGCCCTCGGCGAAAACCGTCGCTCCCGCACCCGCCATACCCGAGAGCTGCTGCCGTAGTGCCGCGACCTCGGGCCGCGCCGACCCCGCGAGGATCACCCCAAGGGTGTCGAGCAATGTCAGCTTCGCGTGACGCCGCACCGCCTCGGGCACGTCCTCCCAGCGCGCCTCGGCGACAAACGCCGCCAAGGTTTCGATCTCTCGGCCCATTGTTGCGGAACTCCTCGCGGTCACGATGGCGACGATGGTAGCCTTGCGCGGCCCGCACCGTCACGCGTTGGAGAAGGAGCCAAGGGATGGCCGTCGTCGAGACCGAGCGTTTGGGACAGATCCTGGTCGTGCGGATGAACCGGCCCGAGCGGCTGAACGCGCTCAACCGCGAGATGCGCACCCGCCTCGCCGAGACCTGGACCGAGTTCCGCCATTCGAGCGAGCTCGAAGTCGCCATTTTCACCGGGACAGGCCGCGGCTTTTGCGCCGGCGAGGACATGAAGGAGTCGCTCGCCGCCGGGCGGCCGGGCGGCAGCCGGCCCGACATCGAGGACCCGTTCATGACCGGTGCCCTCGAAAAGCCGGTCATCGCCGCGGTCAACGGCTTTGCGATGGGCGGCGGGTTTATGCTGGTCGAGCGCACCGACCTGCGGGTGGCGGCCAAGGGTGCCGTGTTCGAGGTCTCCGAAGCCAAGCGCTGGCTGCTGGGCGGCTATAATCATGGGCACCTCGCCAACTTGCCCTACCCGCTCGCGATGGAGATGGCGCTGGGCTTTCGCTTCACGGCGGAGCGGTTTTACGAGATCGGCTTTGTGAACCGCCTCGTCGAGCCCGAGCAGCTGATCCCGAGTGCCGTCGCGATGGCCGAGCACCTGTTGACCCTGCCGCCGGCCTCGCGGGTCAACACGGTCCACATGATGCGCCAGATGCGGCCCATGCCGTCACCCGATCAGCAGCGCCTCGCCAAGGCCTTGCACGAGCACGGCGCCAAGAGCGACCTGATCGAGTCGCGCGCCGCCTTCGCCGAAAAGCGCCGCCCCAACTTCAAGGGTTGGGACGACCCCGACGACCGCTACCGTCTGCCGACAACAGACAGGGCTCGCGAGTGACCATCGCCATCGCCATTCCGGTGCAGGCCGGGATCCATTGATCTGCGATTAGCGGCGTTGCCGGGATTGCGCCAATGCCGCCGCCGATCTTCAAGCAGAGTCGTAGCGGAACTGTGGGTACTGGCCTTCTCCGGTATGCCGACGAGGCAATGCAATGACCGAACACGATAACCCTCCGCTCGCGGGGGTGCGGGTGCTCGATTTGACCGAGCACATGGCGGGGCCGTTTTGCACGATGATCCTCGCCGACATGGGCGCGGAGGTGATCAAGCTCGAACGCCCGGGCAAAGGCGACTCGGTGCGCGCCTGGGGCGACGGCAGCGAGCGCAACCCCTATTTCCGTTACATCAACCGCAACAAGAAGGGCATCACCCTCGACTACAAAAAGCCCGACGGGAAGGCGCTGTTTCTGCGACTCGTCGAAACCGCCGACGTGTTGGTCGAGAATTACCGCCCGAACGTGATGCCGCGCGCCGGGCTCGGCTGGGACAGTTTGCGAACGCTCTACCCGCGGCTGATCTACGCCCAGCTGTCCGGCCTCGGTTATGACGGGCCCGCCGCCGGGCGCGGCGGTTTCGACCTGATCGCCCAAGGGATGGGCGGCATCATGCACGTGACCGGCGAGGCCGACGGTCCCCCGACCTCGGTCGGCCTGCCTATCTGCGACCTCGGCACCGGGATGTGGGCGGTGCAGGGGATCCTCGCCGCCCTCTACGAGCGCGAGCGCACCGGCCGGGGCCGGCTTGTCGAATGCTCGCTGTTGGAGACCGCGATCGGCTTCAGTTCGTGGACCTCGGCGCAATGGCTCGCCGACCACGAGGAGCCGACGCGCCAGGGCTCGCGCCACCGCCAGAACGCCCCCTATCAGCGCATGAAGACCAGCGACGGCTATCTGATGATCGGTGCGGCCGGCGAGGCGATCTGGCAGCGCTGCGCCGCGGCCCTCGGCCATCCCGAGTGGTGCGACGACCCGCGCTTTGCGACGAACGCGGCGCGCATGGCCAACCGCGCCGCTCTCGAAGCGGAAATGGAAGATGTGCTCGCGACCGCCGCGACCGAGCACTGGCTCGCGGTGCTGGAGGCGGCGGGGGTGCCGTGCGGCCCCGTCTACAGCTATGGCCAGATGTTCGCCGACCCGCAGGTTCGCCATCGCGACCTGGTGCAATGCGCGGACGACCCCGAGCTGGGCGAAGTCCCACACATCCGCACGCCCATCAAGATCGGTGACGCGATCCGGGTGCGCGCCGTCGCCCCGAAGCTCGGCCAGCACAACGCCGAAATCTTTGGCGGGCTCGGCCTGACCCCGCCCGAGATTGCGCGATTACAGGCCAGCGGCATCGTCTGACCGCGCCCGGCAACAGGGTCAGCGAAAATCGCCGGTCCCGGTTCTCGGTGAGGCG
>DATMLF010000049.1:0-26740 GCA_035570595.1 Allostellaceae bacterium | reverse complement strand
CGCACCGGGTTCTCGGCCAACGGCAGCGGGTTGCCGAGCAGGATGATCTTCGCCGTTTTCGTCGCCGCCGCGAGGATCGAGGCAAAGACGTTGCACTTCGCCTGCATGCAGAACGGCGCATTGTGGTGCTCGTTCAGCATGAAGCCTTCGATCCCCATCTCCTCGGCATAGATGTAGTGCTCGAGGTATTCGTTATAGAGCCGGCTGCCGGCGACGGGATCGAAGTACTTGTTCGAGAACATCAGCGCCGTGGCCCCGAACTCCAGGCCCTTCTCGGCCGGGTAGGCCGACATCGGCTGCTCGGTGAAGTACATCAGCTGCATGCGTTTCTCCGTCCTCCGGCGTTGCCGCGGGCGTGACCGCGGCACTGCGAAAGTCTGTCACAAATTTCGCCGCCGGTGCGGGTTTTTTGACTGCGTCAGGAGGAACCTTGTTGGGTCTTGCCAGCGGCGAGTTGTTGTGGGCCGGATTACCCCGAACATGATTACGCGACCGCCTTTGCCGGGATCGGTCCTTCCCGGCTCTTCGACAGCGTCAACCGACGAGCGGTCTCCGACGTCTGCCGCGAGCGACATCAGTGCTGGCGACTGGGTCGACCGGCTGCTGCCCGCGGGCCTACGGCCCTACGCCCGCCTCGCGCGGCTCGACCGCCCGATCGGGACGTGGCTCTTACTGTTTCCGGGCTGGTGGGGGATCGCGCTCGCCGCACATCGCTTGCCCGGCCCGGTGCTGCTCGTGCTGTTCGCGGTGGGGGCCGCGGTCATGCGCGGCGCCGGTTGCACATTGAACGACATCGCCGACCGGGATTACGACGCCCAAGTCGCGCGCACCCGGTCGCGACCGTTGCCGAGCGGTGCTGTCAGCGTGCGGCGGGCGGCCGTCTTTCTGCTGCTGCAGTTGGCGGTGGGTGCCGCGGTGCTGTTCAGCCTCAATCGCGCCAGCATCCTGCTCGGGTGCGCCGTTCTGGCACTGGTCGCGAGCTACCCGTTCATGAAACGGATCACCTATTGGCCGCAAATCTTTCTCGGGCTCAATTTCAACTGGGGCGCGCTGGTCGGCTGGGCCGCGGTCACGGGCGCGCTCGCCTCGCCGCCGGTGCTGCTCTATCTCGGCGGTGTGTTCTGGACCCTCGGCTACGACACGATCTATGCCCATCAGGACAAGGCGGACGACCTGCGCATCGGCGTCAAATCCTCGGCTTTGGCACTCGGCGCGAACACCCGGCCGTGGCTCTTCGCGTTTTACGCCGCGGCCTCGGCCTTGTGGGGTGCCGCCGGTCATTTCGCCGGGCTCGGCGCGCCGTTTTGGGCCGGGCTGGCGCTCGCGGCGGTGCAGCTTTGCTGGCAGGCGGCGTGCGTCGACATCGATGACCCGGCCGATTGTCTCGCCAAGTTCCGCTCGAACCGGCTGACCGGCTGGCTGCTGCTCGCCGGGATCGTCAGCGGGCATTTGATCTGACCATGACCGTGGACCCGGCAATCTTCGTGCGGCGCAACACGGCAGTCGGCGCCCCGCCGCTCGTCCCCGAGATCCGCCTTCATCTCGCAAGCGAGGTGACGCCGCTCTGGCAGGCGACCGAGGAAACCCTGGCGCGTGGCGCTGTCCCGCCGCCGTTCTGGGCCTTCGCGTGGGCGGGCGGCCAGGCGCTCGCCCGCTATCTGCTAGACCACCCGCAGACCGTCGCCGGCCGCAGCGTGCTCGATTTCGGGTCGGGGTCGGGGCTTGTCGCTCTCGCCGCCGCCAAGGCCGGCGCCCGCCCGGTGCTCGCCGCCGAGATCGACCCGTTCGCAGCTGCCGCGATCGCTGGCAACGCGGCACTTAATAAAGTTCTCGTCGAGGTGACGACCGTCGACCTCGTCGACGCCGGGCCCGCGTGGGAAGTCGTCACCGCCGGCGACGTCTGCTACGAGCGCGCGATGGCCGAGCGCCTCGTTCCGTGGCTGCGGGCGCTCGCCGCCCACGGATCTCTGGTTCTGCTCGGCGATCCCGGGCGCGCCTACCTGCCGGCCTGGGGGCTTGTCGAGCGCGCCCGCTACCTGGTGCCGACGAGCCGCGAGATCGAAGACCGCGACACCCGCGAAACCGTCGTCTGGCAAGTGCTGCCCGACTGACGCGCGCGCCAGGCGGCGGAACGGCACAGGACGGGCTGGACGCGTAGCTCGCCGAAGAGAGAGGGCCACGCCGGCGGTCCGGAATTTGGCCGCTGGATGGCGACGGACCGCGGGTTGGTGGTTAACAACTGGCTCAAGGCCATTCGCGCCGACCAGAAGCAGGCCTTTCAGCCAGCGCTGACCGCCCAAGACAAGCAGGTGCACCAGAAGCTCGATGCCGCCGCGCTGACCTGCCTCGCCGCCGATGGCCGGGCGATCCGCCGCCGCTCGCCAACAGTGACCGCCGCTCCCATATAGCCGCGCATGCCTTACGCCAGCCTGCGCGACTTTATCGACCGGCTCGAAGCGCGCGGCCGCTTGGCGCGAGTGAAGGCGCCGGTCTCTCCCTATCTCGAAATGACCGAGATCCAAACCCGGCTGTTGGCCGAGGGCGGCCCCGCCGTGCTGTTCGAGACCCCCGCGCGTGACGATGGCGCGACCTCTCCGATCCCGGTGCTGGTCAATCTGTTCGGGACCGTCGAGCGCGTCGCCTGGGGGATGGACCGCGAGCCCGCGCAACTGCGCGAGATTGGCGAGACTCTCGCCTTTCTGAAACAGCCGGAGCCGCCCGGCGGTTGGCGCGAGGCGCTCGACATGCTGCCATTGCTGAAGACCGTGATGGCGATGCGGCCGCGCACCGTCGGCTCGGCACCGTGCCAGGAAATCGTGCTGCGCGGGGCCGAAATCGACCTTGGTGCGCTGCCGGTGCAAACCTGTTGGCCGGGCGAGCCGGCGCCGCTGATCACCTGGCCATTGGTCGTGACCAGAGGGCCGGGGGAGCGGCGAGAAGACGGCTTCAACCTCGGCATCTACCGCATGCAGGTGACCGGCCGCGACACGACCCTGATGCGCTGGCTGGCGCACCGCGGCGGGGCCCAGCATCACCGCCGCTGGCGCGCCGAGCGGCATGAGCCATTGCCGGCGGCGGCGGTCATCGGCGCCGATCCTGGCACGATCCTCGCCGCGGTGACGCCGGTCCCCGACACATTGTCGGAATACCAGTTCGCCGGGCTGCTGCGCGGCCGCCGGGTCGAGCTTGTCGACTGCAAGACCGTGCCGTTGAAGGTGCCGGCGCAGGCCGAGATCGTCCTCGAAGGCCATGTGTCGCTCGACGAGTTCGGCGACGAGGGCCCCTACGGCGACCACACCGGCTACTACAACGCGGTCGAGCGCTTCCCGGTGTTCCGGCTGACGGCAATTACGATGCGGCAGCGCCCGATCTATCTCTCGACTTTCACCGGCCGCCCGCCGGACGAGCCCTCGATCCTCGGCGAGGCGTTGAACGAGGTCTTCATCCCGCTGCTGCAGCAGCAATTCCCGGAAATCGTCGATTTCTGGCTGCCGCCCGAGGGCTGCTCGTACCGCATCGCGGTGGTGGCGATCAGAAAGGCCTACCCCGGCCACGCCAAGCGGATAATGATGGGGATCTGGTCGTTTCTGCGGCAGTTCGTGTACACGAAATTCGTCATCGTCGTCGACGACGACATCGACGCGCGCGACTGGAAAGAGGTCATGTGGGCGATCTCGACCCGCATGGACCCGGTGCGCGACGTGACCCTCGTTGACAACACGCCGATTGACTATCTCGACTTTGCCTCGCCCGAATCCGGGCTCGGCGGCAAGATCGGTCTCGACGCCACCGGCAAATTGCCGCCCGAGACGCGGCGCGACTGGGGCCGGCCGATCCATATGGCCGAGGAAATCGTCACTGAGGTCACGCGGAAATGGGCAAGCTACGGGCTTCCCGGATCGGGCAAGCCGATCTGGAAGCAAGATCGACAATGAGGCGGTGAGACGGCGCGAAAATCATAGCTGCAACCCAACAGGTTTGATTGGCATATGCCCATACGGGTCGTCTTGACCGGACTTGGCCCGGGCATCCACGGACGCCGCGAAACAGCCTTGGGATATATGCAATCAAGGCGTGGATGGCCGGGAAAAGCCCGGCCAAGACGACACTTGGTGCAGATCCGGACAGCCTCGGGCCTTCGACAAATGACATCTCGCCGCCTCGCTGCCTCATAGCAAAATCTTTTGGAGGTGTGATGGACGATACGAGCAGGAACGACATCGACCTCTTGCAGGACCTGATCGGCCGCGCCCGGCGCGCCGGCGCCGACGCCGCCGATGCGGTCTTGTTCGAGGGCACCTCGCTGTCGCATGGGCGGCGGCTCGGCAAGACCGAAAAGCTCGAACGCTCCGAGGGGCAGGATCTGGGCTTGCGCGTGTTCATCGGGCGGCAGCAGGCGGTGGTGTCGTCGAGCGACCGCTCGCCCAAGGCGCTCGACGAGCTCGTCGCGCGTGCGGTCGAGATGGCCCGCACGGTGCCCGAGGACCCGTTTTGCGGCATCGCCGACCCCGGCGAGATCACGCATGACTGGCCGACGCTCGACATGGCGGACCCCGATGAACCCAGCGCCGAAGTGCTGATCGAACGCGCCCGCGCCGCCGAGGAAGCGGCACTCGCGGTGCCGGGCGTCACCAATTCCGAGGGGGCCGAGGCGGGCTGGGGCCGCTCGCGGGTGGCGCTCGCGGCGTCCAACGGCTTTGCCGGCGCCTATGCGGGGACGAGCTGCGGCGTCAGCGCGTCGGTGATCGGCGGGACGGGCACCGGCATGGAGCGCGATTACGACTATTCGAGCGCGGTCTACGCCGCCGATCTGCGCGACGCGGCCGAGATCGGCAGGAGTGCGGGCGAGCGCGCGGTCAAGCGCCTCGGCGCCAAGAAAATGCCGACTTGCCGCTGCCCGGTGGTGTTCGACCCGCGGGTGGCGCGCGGTATGATCTCGGCGTTGCTGGGCGCGGTCTCCGGGCCCTCGATCGCCCGCGGCACCAGCTTTTTGAAGGACCGGCTGGGCCAGCGCATTTTCCCCGAGGCGATCACGGTCATCGACGACCCGCACCGGCACCGCGGGCTGCGCTCAAAGCCGTTCGACGCCGAGGGGCTCGCCAACCGGCGCCGCGCGATCATCGACAAGGGGGTGCTGACGACCTGGCTGCTCGACCTGCGCTCGGCCCGCCAGCTGAACCTCAAATCGACCGGGCACGCGGCGCGCGGCACCTCCTCGCCGCCCGGCCCGTCGGCGACCAATGTGTGGATCGAGCCCGGCGCGGCGAACCCGCGGGAGCTGATCTCGGACATCGCGAGCGGCTTTTACGTGACCGAGATGATGGGCATGGGGGTCAACGGCGTCACCGGCGACTACAGCCGGGGTGCCGCCGGTTTCTGGATCGACCACGGCGAGATCGCGTTTCCGGTCAGCGAGATGACGGTGGCCGGCAACCTCAAGGACATGTTCCTTCGCCTCGTTGCCGCCGACGACCTCGAATTCAAGGCCGGCATGGACGCGCCCACCTTGCGCATCGACGACCTGACCGTCGCCGGCGCGTAGGCAGCCGGGCCATCGCGGCGCGGGTGTCCCGATAATCCTGCCGGACGGGGGGAAAATCGGCTAGGATATACGCCGGCTTGAAATAGCGGTACCGGGTCGCGGTGCGGCGCTTTCTAGAAAGGAGCAGGAAATGGGCGAGATTCTCGGTCTTGGCTGCACCCACTATCCGGGGCTGACGGCGCCGGACGAGCAATTGCCGTCGCTGTTCCACCGCCTGCTGACCGCGCCAAACGTCCCGGAACATTACAAGAACCCGGCGAACTGGCCGGCCGAGCTGGTCGCCGAGCTCGGCAACGACGAAGGGCTGTCGTCGGCCCAGCGCTACGGCGCGCGCATGGCCGAGGGCTTTCGCGCGGTGCGCAAGTCGCTCGACGCGTTCAACCCGGACGTCGTGCTGGTGTGGGGCGACGACCAGTACGAGAATTTCCGCGAGGACATCATCCCGGCGTTCTGCCTCTTGGGCTATGACGACGATTTCGCCGTCCAGCCGTGGAACAACGGCAATGGCGGCCGGCCGAACCGCTGGGGCGAGCCCGGCGACTGGGCGTTGAAGCTGCACGGCCACCGCGACGCCGCCAAGCACCTCGCCACCGGGCTGATCGAGCGCGGCGTCGACATGGCGTACGCCTACAAGCCGTTGCACCACCCGCTCGCGCACGCCTTCACCAACACCTTTCTTTACCTCGACTGGGACCGCAAGGGCTTCCCGTACCCGGTGGTGCCGTTCGCGATCAATTGTTACGGCAGCAACCTGCTGCATGCCAAGGGCGGCACCGCCGCGCTGTTCATGCCGCCGCGCGACCCGTCGGAAGCCGTCGACCCGCCGTCGCCGCACCCGTGGCGCTGCATGGAGGTGGGCCGAGCGGTGGCCGAGGCCTTCGCGGATTCGCCGTGGCGGGTCGCGGTGATCGCGTCGTCGAGCTGGTCCCACTGCTTCCTGTCCCCGACCAACGGCTATCTGTGGCCCGACCAGGAGGCCGACCGGCTGCTGTTCAACGCGCTCTCAGGGCGCGACTACGGCACCTGGCGCCAGCGCCCGCTCGCGGCGATGGAGCAGGCCGGGCAGCACGAGATGCTGAACTGGTGCGCGCTGATGGGGGCGATGGAAACGCTCGATCGGCGACCGGTCGTGCACGACTACATCGAGACCCACATCTTTGCCTCGGACAAGTGCTTCGTCACCTATCCGGTCTGAGGGAGACCAAAAGCAAGACCCCTCACCCACCCAGCCCTTCGGGCCGGGTTCCCCCTCTCCCGCAGTGCGGGAGAGGGTGCCGAGCATCGCGAGGCGGGTGAGGGCGGGAGGGCGCGTTCCGTTCAACCGGACCCGCTGAACGCCGCAGCGCTTGCCAAGCTCAATCCCCGCCCGTAACACTGGCGGCGGGGATTCATGTTTAGAAAACCGCCGATCCTGGAAGAGGGCGCGCGCACGGCCGCTCTGGTGTGGCGCTTGGCGCGCGATTTCCTGCGCCCGCATCTGCCGCGCGTCGCGCTCGCGTTTGTGCTGATGGGTGCGGCCGCCGCCAGCACCGCATTGCGCGCCTGGCTGATGCAGCCGGTGCTCGACCGCGTATTTGTTGGCCGCCAGGCTTCGTGGCTGCTGCTGATCGCGGGCGCGGCGCTGGTCATCGCCGTCCTCAAGGGCATTGCCGACTACGGCGAGGCGGTGCTGATGAACCGGGTCGGCCAGCGGGTCATCGCCGATGTGCAGATTGCGCTGTTCGCCCGGCTGATGCGCGCTGACCTCGCGTTTTTCCATGCGCATGCGAGCGGAACCCTGATCTCGCGCTTCACGAGCGACGCGGCGCTGTTGCGCAACGCCGCTGCGAATGTTCTCGGGGCTATCGGCAAGGATGCGCTGACCGTCATTTTTCTGGTCGGCGTCATGTTCTATCAGGACTGGCTGCTGGCGCTCGTCTCGTTCTTTGTCTTTCCGGTGGCGATCCATCCGATCGTCGGAATCGGACGCCGGATGCGCCGGGTTACCGCCAACACCCAAGCCGAGATCGGCCAGCTGACGACCTTGCTGAGCCAGACCTTTCAGGGCGCCCGGCTCGTCAAGGCGTACGGCATGGAGGATTACGAGGAGCGCCGGGCCGCCGGCCTGTTTGAACGGGTGTTCGCGCTGATCGACCGGGCGACGCGCACCCGCTCGCGCGCCTCGCCGATGATGGAGACGTTGGGTGGTGCGGCGATCGCGATCGTCATCCTCTACGGCGGTCACCAGGTCATCGCCGGCGCCCGCACGCCAGGTGCGTTCTTCTCGTTCGTGACGGCGCTGCTGCTCGCCTATCAGCCGTTGAAGAGCCTCGCCAATCTGAACGCATCGCTGCAAGAAGGGCTGGCGGCCGCACACCGCATCTTTCAGGTGATCGACATCGAGCCGACAATCCGCGACCTGCCCGGGGCGCGGCCGTTGCGGGTCGAGGGCTGCGAAATTGTCTTTGACCAGGTGCGCTTCGGCTACAGCCCTGGTGCTGTCGCGCTCGACGGCGTGTCGCTTAGGGTCCCGGCGGGGCGCACGGTGGCGCTGGTCGGCGCGTCGGGGGCCGGTAAATCGACGATCCTCAACCTGATCCCGCGGTTCTTCGAGGTTGAGGAAGGTGGCATCGCGATCGACGGCCAGGACATCCGCGCGGTGAGCTTGGCCTCGTTGCGCGGCGCCATCGCCATCGTGACGCAGGAAGTGACGCTGTTCGACGACACCCTGCGCGCCAACATCGCCTATGGCCGGTTCGGCGCACCGATGACCGACATCGAGGCGGCGGCACGGGCTGCCGGCATCGACGGCTTTATCCGCGAGCTGCCCGCGGGCTACGACACGCAGGTCGGCGAGCACGGCGTGCGCCTCTCGGGCGGCCAGCGCCAGCGCATCGCGATCGCCCGCGCGATGCTGAAGGACGCGCCGATTTTGCTGCTCGACGAGGCGACCTCGGCGCTCGACAGCGAATCCGAGCGCCAGGTCCAGACCGCCTTGCGCACGCTGATCCGCGGCCGCACGACCCTCGTCATCGCCCATCGGCTGTCGACTGTGCAGGGGGCCGACCTGATCCACGTCGTCGACCGCGGACGCATCGTCGAGAGCGGGCGGCATGCCGACCTGCTCGCCTGCAACGGCCTCTACGCACGTCTTTACGCGCTGCAGTTCGCCGACGAGAGCGATCTTGTCGCGGCGGCGCCGGCGCAATAGCGGCGCGGGCTTGGGCTTCGCAATCCCAACATGAGGCGGCTTGGGTTGTGGCGGCCCGGCATGTGGCGGCGGCTGCTGCGCCGGGAGCGGCTGCGCGCGGCAGCCTGCTGGGCCATCCAATGCTATATCCGCTTCGTCTACCGGACCAACCGCTGGACCGTCGAGAACGGCGAGTGGCCGCGCCGGCTGATCGCCGAGGGGCGCCCGTTCATCGGCGCGTTCTGGCATGGCCGCATGCTGATGATCCCGCTGGGCTGGCGACGGATGGCGCCGATGCACATGCTGATCTCGGCGCACCGCGACGGGCGGATCATCGCCGACGCGGTGGCCTATTTCGGGATCGCGGCGGTTCCCGGCTCGACGCGCCGCGGCGGCTCGGTCGCGCTGCGCCTGATGCTGAAAAGATTGAAGGACGGAGACTGCGTGGCGATCACGCCAGACGGGCCGCGCGGCCCGGCGATGACCGCCAGCATCGGCATCGTCAACGTGGCGCGGCTGGCGCAGGTGCCGATCGTGCCGATCGCCTACGCGACGAGCCGGCGCCATATCGCCCGCACCTGGGACCGGTTTCACGTCGCGCTGCCGTTTGGGCACGGCGTCTTTTTGTGGGGCGAGCCGATCGAAGTCGCGGCCGATCTCGATGATGCCGGGCTCGAAACCGCGCGCCGGCTCGTCGAAGAGCGGATGGTCGAGCTGACGTTGGAGGCCGACCGCCGGGTCGGCTGGATGGACCCGCCCTTCGCGGCGGACCCGCCGCTGCCGGGGCCAGCGGGTGGGAATGCCGGCGCCGCCTCGCCCCTATCATCTTCGGATAAGCTGTCCCGACCGGCGCCCGCCCCGTGATGCTGCCGCTTGCCTACCGTGTGCTGACCTGGCCGCTGCCGCCGCTGGTGCTTGCGTACCTGCGCCGCAGGCGGCAACTCGGCAAGGAGGACGGTGCACGGCTGCGCGAGCGCCAAGGGTTCGCCGGTGTCCCGCGGCCGCCCGGCCCGCTGGTCTGGATACATGCGGCGAGTGTCGGCGAGGCGACCGCGATGTTGCGGCTGATCGAACTGCTGCTGGCGTCCCGGCGCGAGCTCGAAATCCTGCTGACCACCGGCACGGTCGCCTCCGCCCGGCTTTTGCAACAGCGTCTGCCCCCGCGAACGCGCCACCAGTTTGTGCCGGTCGACCTGCCGCTCTGGGTTGAGCGGTTTCTCGACCACTGGCGGCCCGATCTGGCGTTGTGGGTCGAATCCGAGCTGTGGCCCAACCTCGTTCTGTCGACGCACGCCCGTGGTGTGCCGATGATGCTGGTCAACGGCCGGCTGTCGGCGCGGTCATACCGGCGCTGGCGCCGATTGCCCGGATTGATCCGTCCGATGCTGGGCGCGTTCGCGTATTGCTTCGCGCAGGACGGCGAGCAGGCCGAGCGCTTGCGCAGCCTCGGCGCGCACGAAGTCGCGGCGGTCGGCGACCTCAAAGCCGCGGGAAAACCGTTGCCGGTCGACATCGAGCAATTGCGGCGGCTGCGCCGGGACATCGGGCCGCGCCCGCTGTGGCTGGCGGCCAGCACGCATCCCGGGGAGGAGGAGGTCGCGGCCGCGGCTCACCGGCAGCTCGCGGCGCGCCATGCCGGCTTGCTGACGGTCATCGCGCCGCGTCATCCGGCGCGCGGCGACGCCGTCGCGGCGATGCTGCGGGCGCGCGGACTCGGCGTCGCGCGGCGCAGTCGGGGCGAGCCGGTCACCCCGCAGACGCAAGTCTATCTCGCCGACACGATCGGCGAGCTCGGATTGTTTTACCGCCTCTGCGGGATCGCCTTTGTCGGCGGATCGATGGCGTACAAGGGGGGGCATAACCCGTTCGAGGCGGCGCGCCTCGACTGCGCCGTTCTGCACGGCCCGGATATGAGCAATTGCGCGAGCATGGCGGCGGCGCTGGCCGCGGCCGGTGCGGCCGAGGCGGTGATCGGGGCCGAGGATCTCGCGCGCGCGGTCGCGGCGCTGCTCCGCGACCAGCGATTGCGCGCAGCGCGCTGCGCCGCCGGCGCCCGTGCCGCCGCCGACGGCCAAGGGATTCTCGATGCGATCCTCGCCCGGCTGTCGCCTTGGCTTGACCGCGTCGCCGCCTCGCATGCCGGCCCGATCGACAGCGTTTCGACGGACACACAAACCCGGGTGCGGAGCGCCGTGCGCGCGTGATGCGGCACGCCCCAGAATTTTGGGGACGGGAGCCGGGGCTCGCCGCTGGCCTCTTGGCACCCTTCGGGGCGGCGTGGGATGCCGCGGGGCGGGTTCGCCGGGCGTTGGTGCAGCCGCACCGCGCCCCGGCGCCGGTCATCTGTGTCGGCAACCTGGTGGCGGGCGGCGCCGGCAAGACCCCGGTGGCGCTCGCGCTCGCCGAGTGGCTGGCCGCGCGCGCCATCCCGGTGCATGTGGTGGCGCGCGGCTACGGCGGCCGAAACGCCGGCCCGGTTCGGGTCGACCCCGCGGCTCATGATGCGCGGGAGGTCGGCGACGAGGCCCTGCTGCTCGCGGCACGGGCGCCCTCTTGGGTCGCACGCAACCGGGCGGCCGGGATCGCCGCGGCGGCCGCGGCCGGTGCTGCGGCGGTTCTGCTCGACGATGGCTTTCAGAACCCGAGCGTGGCGAAGGCGCTGTCGCTGCTCGTCGTCGATGCCGGCTACGGCTTTGGCAACCGGCGGGTGATTCCCGCCGGACCGCTGCGTGAAGATTTGCGGCGGGGCCTCGCCCGCGCCGATGCGGTCGTGCTGCTGGGCGCGGGCGGCTCGGCGCGCGCCGCGACGGAACTGGGTGGACGCGCGGTCGTGCCCGCAGTGTTGGCGCCGGTCGACGGCGAGCGGTTCGCCGGCCGGCGCGTTGTCGCCTTTGCCGGGATCGGGCGCCCGCAAAAGTTCTTTGCGATGCTCCGCGGCCTCGGCGCCGAACTGGTCGGCGAGGCCCCATTCCCAGATCATCATCGCTATCGCGACCGGGATATTGCGGCGTTGCGCGGCGCCGCCGACCGAGAGCGCGCGCGCCTCGTGACGACCGCAAAGGATGTCGTGAGGCTGTCCGCGGCGGACCGCTCTGGGATCGACGTGCTCGCAGTCGAAATCCGCTGGCTCGATCCTGCGGCATTGGCTGGGCTCCTCGCCCCGATCGTGCTATCGGCCGGCGGCGATGGCCGTCCTCCGGACCGAGACCCCTGCTGACCGCCTGCCGCTCGCCGCTCGCCTCGAGGCATGGGGTGCGGCGCTGCTGTTCGGCGCTCTCGGATTGCTGCCGATCGATCGGGCATCGGCGGTGGGCGGGGCGGCGGGACGGCGGATCGGCCCCTTCCTCGGCATTACCAAACGGGCCCGGATCAACCTGACCCGGGCATTCCCAGAACTTGGCGCCGCCGAGATCGAACGGATTATTGCCGGCATGTGGGACAATCTCGGCCGGGTCGCCGCCGAATACCCTCATTTGCGCGAGATCCGGGTGTTCGAGCCGGGCGGCCGGGTCGAGACCCACGGTTTGGAGTACATCGACCGGGCGGTCGCCGCCGGACGCCGGACGATCATCTTTTCGGGCCATGTCGCAAACTGGGAGATCGCTGCGCTTGCCGCGGTGCAGTACGGCGTCACCGCCGCCGGAGCCTACCGCGTCACGCAAATCTACCGCGCCCCGAACAATCCGCGGGTCGACCGGCTGATCGCCCGGTTTCGCGGCGACCGCGGCG
This sequence comes from Allostellaceae bacterium, assembly GCA_035570595.1. Classification (GTDB taxonomy): domain Bacteria; phylum Pseudomonadota; class Alphaproteobacteria; order ATCC43930; family CGMCC-115725; genus AP-15. The sequence continues at coordinate 14,300 of DATMLF010000049.1, read as the reverse complement.
AGTACACGCCAAAGGGTGCCGCCGCGGCGCGGCGCGCCTTCGCCGCCCTTTACCGTGGCGAGCACCTGACGATGCTGGCCGACCAGAAGCTGAACGAGGGCATTGCGGTGCCGTTTTTCGGTCGTCCAGCTATGACCGGGACGGCGCTGGCGCTGCTCGCCCTGCGTTTTGATTGCGACGTGCTCCCGGCGCGCGTCGAACGGCTAGGCGGCGCGCGATTTCGGCTTACCGTCTTTCCGCCGTTGCCGCTGCCGCGATCCGGGAACGCGACTGCAGACGTGGCGGCGCTGACCGGCATGGTGACCGGGGTGCTGGAATCGTGGATTCGCGATCGCCCGGCAGAATGGCTGTGGGTTCACCGGCGTTGGCCGGATTAGCGCGATACCCCCTCCCTTCTTGCCAAACCTTCGGTTGGGGCCGGGGTTCCGGCGCGATGCCCCACACGGTATCGCTATATAAAACGTCGCTTGCGCACGATCACGTTTTGTGCAGCATTTCTGCCGCGCACCTTCTCAATCATAGCTGCACCGGATGACGGCGTTATCAGCCGTCGGTGGCATCGAAGCGGAGGGACATCATGGACATGACACGCCGTGCCGCGGCCGAGTTTTTCGGCACGCTGTGGCTGGTCTTTGGCGGTTGCGGTGCCGCGTTGTACGCCGCCGCGTTTCCGGCGGTGGGGATCGGGTTTCTGGGCGTCGCCTTTGCCTTCGGCTTGACCGTGCTGACGATGGCCTACGCGGTCGGGCACGTCTCCGGCGGCCATTTCAACCCGGCGGTTACCATCGGGCTGTGGGCCGGCGGGCGTTTCAAGAGTGCCGACGTGCTGCCCTACGTCGTCGCTCAGGTGATCGGGGCGATCATCGCCGCCGCCGTCCTTTATTGGATCGCGTCGGGCAAGCCCGGCTGGGTCGCGGGAGGTTTCGCCTCCAACGGCTATGGCGAGCTCAGCCCCGGCAAGTACACGCTCGGCGCCTGTTTTGTGACCGAAGTCGTCGCCACGTTTTTCTTCCTTTTTGTGATCATCGGCTCGACCTCGAAGGGGGCCGCGGTCGGATTCGCAGGCATCCCGATCGGCTTGTGCCTGACCTTGATCCACCTGGTCACGATCCCGATCACCAACACCTCGGTCAACCCGGCGCGCAGCACCGGGCCGGCGCTGTTCGCCGGCGGCGCCTACCTCTCGCAGCTCTGGCTGTTCTGGCTGGCCCCGCTCCTCGGCGCCGCGCTCGCCGGGTTTCTTACCCGCTGGCTTTATCAGGACCAGCTGGTCACGGTCGACACCGTCGTCGTCGAGGAGACGCGGATCGCCTAGCGCCGTCGCGGGTGGGTTGCTCGTCAATCGTCGCGAAACCTCTGCCACGGGGTCGGCCGATCGAGCTTGCGGTCGATCCATGCCACGACCAAGGTCACGTAGAGCGGCAGCGCGAACACCAGAAACGCGATCGAATAAAGCAGCATGTCGTTGCGGATGTCGACGATCGGCTGCTCGATCTCGTCGACCGGCACGGCGATCGCCAGCAGCTGGTCGCCCCCATAGCGCGTCGGGATGTTGACGATCCGGCTGATAAAGGCTCGGCCCGCGACCGAGTAAACCCGGGTGCCCGTCATCTGGCTGTCCTGATAGGCGGCGACGAGGCCGCCGATCACCGGATCGTGCAGGTCGCCGATCTTCGGGAGCACCGCCTTGAGCTCGCCGCCGGCGCGCACCGCCTTGACGATCTGGATCTGGTCGGGCAACGCCACGACACCCCCTGTCTTGGTGAAGATAAACGCGGTGCTGCTCGGGGTGACGCGCTGCTGGCGCAGAAAGTTCGCCAAGTCGACCGCGGCCAGGTCGGCCCCCATCACCCCCGGCGTCGGCCCTCTAAAGCTGCGGCTGAGGGTGAACCCCGGCTCGCCGTTAGACGCGAATATGTACAGCTCGCTGCGCTCGACGACGTCGGTGTCTTTTGCCGCCCGATACCACGGGCGTTCTCGCGGGTCGAACGGCTGGGCGTGGTCGCGGCGGGCGACCACGGCGCCGTCCTCGGCGAGAAAAATCCACTGCGCGGCGGCCTGTCCGCCGGCGTTCGCCGCGACGACCTCTTCGGCGAAGACTGCGGCCGGCGGCGCTCCCAACGCCTGGCGCAGCGCGGGGCCCTTGTCACCGGCGAGATGGGTCAGCATGAAAAAGTCGCCGCTCTGGAAGCCGACATAAAGCGACAGGATTTGCGGGTAGGTGCGCAATGCCCGCAGCAACAGGGCCTTGGCGCTGGGATCGGCGGCGGCCGCCGGTGTGGTCAAATCGGGCACCAGCGAGGCGATCCCGACGATCGCATACATCGGGTCGTAGAGCAGCCTGATCCGGTCGATGATTTTGTCGTCCGCCTCCCGCATCAGGCGTTGCGCGTCCGCGACCGCCAACTCGCTCGATTTTCGCGAATCGTACCAGATGATGCCGCCGGCCAACGCCACCAGCATGAACAGCAAGAGGCCGGTGATCCCGGCATAGGTCGGCCAAAGTCTCACGGCTCCGCGCTTTCCCGCGGGGCGCCGCCGGTAGGTCCGCGGCTCGCTCACGGCTCTTAGACCTCCTGCGCGCGAGGCGCGCAATCCGCGGCGCCGATGATAGGGGTCTGATCTCGCGAATGTCCAGGCGCGGCGAATGGGCTGACGCCGCTTTCAACCGATGACCGAATGGCGCCCGGCGGCTGAACCGGCCGCGCACGTCCCAATTCGGCTGCCCCGCGACAAACGCATTGCGCCGGCGCACCTAGCGAATTAGAATAACTCCAATATAGTTGACGGTCTGCTCTGGGTAGTTATTTAGAAGTTCTCTAAATAACGCTCGTGCCGCCATAGCGGCCTGCGTTTTGCTCTGGTCTGATCGTCGAAAACATCTGTTGCATTGTTGCTCCCACTACAGCGAGTTTTTTTGACAAAATTCACTTCGCTAGGACCGAGCATCCGGCCGGTCCGATCAAAGGTGGGAGGAAATGATGGACATGACGCGCCGGTTGGCGGCCGAATTCGTCGGCACATTCTGGCTGGTTTTCGCCGGATGCGGGGCGGCGTTGCTGGCCGCTGCGTTTCCCTCGGTCGGGATCGGCTTCCTCGGCGTTTCTTTTGCTTTCGGTTTGGCGGTGCTGACGATGGCGTACGCCGTCGGGCACATCTCAGGCGGGCACTTCAACTCCGCGGTGACGGTCGGACTGTGCGCCGGCGGGCGGTTCAAGGCGGCGGACGTGCTGCCCTACATTATCACCCAGGTGGTCGGCTCGATCGCCGCCTCCGCTGTCCTCTACGCGATCGTGTCGGGGAAGGCCGGATGGGTCCTCGGCAACTTCGCGGCGAACGGCTACGGCGACCTCAGCCCCGGCAAATACGGGTTGGCGGCGTGCTTTATCGGCGAGGCCGTCACGACGGGCTTTTTTATCTTTGTCATCATCGGCTCGACCTCTAAGGGTGCAGCGGTCGGCTTCGCCGGCATCCCGATCGGATTGTGCCTGATGCTGACCAACCTGGTGATGATCCCGGTCACCAACGCGTCGATTAACCCGGCGCGCAGCACCGGCCCGGCCTTGTTCGCCGGCGGCGCGTATCTGGGGCAGTTGTGGCTGTTCTGGGTCGCTCCGATCTTGGGCGCCGCGGTCGCGGGGTTCTTCACGCGTTGGCTCTACCGCGGCGAGATCGTCACGGTCGACACGATCGTCGTCGAGGAGCAACGGGTCGCCTGACGACTCAAACGGTCGAGGACCCGTGTTGGAGCGGGCCGCCGCCTCGCGGGCAGGGCTCAGCCGGACGCCTGCGAGCGCGGCTCGACCGCGGTTTCGGGTTGGTCCGGGGTGACGCCTGCCTCGGGCTCGGCCGTCACCTCGACCTCAACCGTCATGCCGAGGTGGTCGGACGGAAAGCCGGTCCACGTGCCGGAGATCGGGATTGCCTGGCGCGGGTCGCGAACCACCGCGACGCGGACGAGGTCGTGGTTGCCGACAACGCCGTTCGTGGGATCGAACTCGATCCAGCCGGCGCCCGGCAGGTAGACTTCGAGCCAGGCATGCGTGGCACCGCCGCCGACCTGGTGGCCGCGCCGGCTTTCCGGAACGTAGAGATAACCGCTGACAAAACGAGCCGCGAGCCCGAGCGAGCGCACTGCCTCGATCATCAACACGGCGAAGTCGCGGCAGCTGCCGCTGCCCAGCTTCAGTGTCTTGATCGGGTCCTGGATGCCGCTTTCCTCGCGCGCGACGTAGGAGAGGTCGCGGCGGATCGCGTGGGTCATCGCCGCCAACAATTCCGAGGTGTCGCTGCGCCCGTCGTGGCGCAAAAACTGCCGCGCCCACCGGTCGACCTCGTGCTCGGGATCGAGGTATTGCCGCTCGATCAGGCGCGACAGATCGGGCATCTCGTCGGCGCCATAAGTGAACGGGTAGCGCGTCGCGTAGTCCTCGACCTGAAAATCGAGGACATTGGACGCCGAATGGTCGAGCCGGATCACGCTTTCAAAGCGCAGCTCCGCCGCCCGCCCGGCAAAGCTCGCAATCGCGACGCAGTTGCCAAAAACATCGTGGACCCAGCGCAACGCCAGTGGCTGCGGGGTGACGACAAGGCTCATCTCGAGCAGCTTCTGATCCCAGCTGTCGCGCGGGCGCAGCATCATGCGGTGCTCGCCAAAGCTGACCGGCTGCTTGTAGAGGTAGCTCGTTACGTGGCGCACTCGGATGACTGGCATCGCACCCCTTATTCGGCCGCGGCCGACTGGGCTTGCGCCGCCTCGGGCCGGTAGCCGAAAAACGAGATCGACAGGTCGCGGCTGACGGCGATCAGCTGCTGCTGGATCAGGTCGAGAAATTCGTGCAACCCCTCGCTCAGGATCTCCCTGATCGTCAAGGTGCCGAGCACGGCCCGCAGGCGGTCGAGCTCCTCGGCCGCGTCATTGCCGCCGCGCAGCGAATAGCGCGACTTGACTTCGCCCAATAGGCGCCCGGTCTCACGCACGCAGTGATGCACCGAGCGGGGAAAGGCCTGGTTGAACAACAGGAATCCGGCGACCCGCGCGGGCGTCGTGCTGGCGGCGTGCAGCCGGCGGTAGGCGTGGTAGCCGGCGGCCGAGCGCAACAGCGCGTTCCATTGGCTCACGTCGGTCGGCGAGCCGACATCGGCGATGTCGGGCAGCAGCAGGTGGTACTTGATGTCGAGCAGCCGCGTTGTCTGGTCGGCGCGCTCGACGTAACGCCCGAGCTGGTAGAAGTACCAGCCCTGGTCGCGGAAAAACGTGCCCTCGGTGATCCCGGTATGGGTCTGGCAGGCTTCCTTGATTGTCGCGAACAGGCCCGACAACCGCGCCGGTGTTAGCTCGTCCGAGCCGATCGTCGACAGGTGATTGTAGAAGACGTTGAGCTGCACCCACATCTCGGTCGAGATCAGCGGCCGCAATGTGCGCGCGTTCTCCCGCGCGAACCGGAGGGTGCTGACGATCGAGGTCGGGTTGTCGGCGTCCAGGACGTAGAAGTTCAGCACGCTGTGCCCGGTGACCTCACGGCCGCCGGCGAAAAAGCGCTCCTCGTCGGAATTGAGCTGGACGATCGAGCGCCAGTTCTGGGCGCCGCGGCTGTCGCGCGAAAAGGTCTCGTTGACATCGAGGATGCGCGCCAGGTTCTCGGCGCGCTCGACATAGCGCGCGAGCCAGAAAATGCAGTCCGCGTAGCGGGCGAGCAGAACGTCAACCAAGGACCCAGGTATCCTTCGACCCGCCGCCCTGCGAGGAATTGACGACGAACGAGCCGCGCCGCAGCGCCACCCGCGTCAACCCTCCAGGCAGGACCCACGTGCTCGAGCCGGTCACCGCGAACGGCCGCAAATCGACATGGCGCGGCTCGATCCCGCCATCGACCAGGGTCGGCGCCACCGAGAGGTTGACGCAGGGCTGGCTGATGTAGTTGGCGGGGTCGGCGAGCAGCTTCTTGCGGCAGTCCGCGAGCTCGGCGCGGGTCGCCGTCGGGCCGACGGTGATGCCGTAGCCGCCGGCCTCGCCGACCGGCTTCACGACCAGCTCGGCCAAGTGGTCGAGCGTATAGCGCAACGCCTCGGGCTCGCGGCAAATGTTGGTCGGGACGTTCTGCAGGATCGCGTCCTCGCCGAGGTAATAGCGGATCAGCCGCGGCATATAGGCGTAGACCGCCTTGTCGTCGGCGACGCCGGTGCCGATCGCGTTGGCGAGCGCGACGTTGCCCGCGCGATAGGCCCGCATCAACCCGCGCACGCCCAACATGCTGTCCCGGTTGAACGCTTCCGGGTCAAGAAAATCATCGTTTATGCGGCGATAGATCACGTCGACGCGGGCGAGCCCGCCGGTCGTGCGCATCGACACACGCTCGTCCTCGACCACGAGGTCCGGCCCTTCGACCAACGGGACGCCCATCTCGCGCGCCAGGAAAACGTGCTCGAAGTAGGCCGAGTTGTAGGTGCCGGGCGACAGCAGCACGATCTGCGGGTCACCGATCCCGGGCGGCGCCATCTCCTGGAGCGCCGCGACCAGGCGGGCGCCGTAATTGTCGATGCCGCGCAGTCCGATGTCGTCGAGCAGATCGGGAAACGCGCGCAGCATCATGTGCCGGTTCTCGACGACATAGCTGACCCCCGAGGGGGTGCGGGCGTTGTCTTCGAGGACGAAAAAGGCGCCCTTTTCGTCGCGCACGATGTCGGTGCCGCAAATGTTGACATAGGCCTTGTGCGGCACGTCGAGCCCGCACATTTCCGGCCGGTAATTCGGGTTGCCGAGGATCAGGTCGCGGGGCACGACGCCATCCGCCAGCACGCGCTGGTCATGGTAGATGTCGTCGAGCAGCAGGTTGATCGCGGTGATGCGCTGGACGATGCCGCTTTCGAGCTGGCGCCATTCCGCCGCCGACAGCACCCGCGGCAGGACGTCGAACGGCAGGATGCGGTCGATCGTCTTGGCATCGGAATAGACCGTGAAGGTGATGCCGAGATTGTAGAGCTCGGCATTGGCGGCGGCGGCGCGTTCCTTCAGCGCCGCGATCGACAGCCGCGCCAGCCGCTCGCGGACCCCGGCGCTCGCCGGGCTCGTCAGCATCTCGCAGAAAAAGCCACGCGGGTCGTAACCGTCGAGGATCGAGCGATCCATCCGCCTGCCCAATAAATTCCGTGCAGCTTATACGCATATTTCGCGCCAACAGGCACACTCGTGCATCCCCGATCGGCGGGCAATCCGAAACTGCTCAAATTGTGGGCGATTGCTGCGCCGCCGCGGACCTGATCCGGCACCAACAAGCCGGGCGGTCCTAATCGCCCCAGCCGAGCACCAGGCCGATGTCGCCTGGCATGCCGTCCGGATAGTCGAGCACGCGCGCCGTCAGGTGAAAGCCGCTGGACTTGAGGTCGCGGTCCCAGCGCAGATAAAGATCGGCCGGCTCGCCGCGCATCGTGGCCGGCCACTCGGGCTCCATCTCGTTGATCGCGCGGCCGCGGTCGGTGCACAATTGCGACGGAAACGACAGCAGCGTCAGCTCGGTCTGGCCACGCTCGGCCGCTTGGCGGGCGTTGTGCAACATGGCGCGCCAGACCTCGTCATCGACGTGGCGATCGAGCATTTCCTTGACTGTCTGCTCGCGCCGTTCGGCAGCGGCCCGGCGGTCATCATCGCGATGGCGCGCTTCGCCGCGCTCGAAATCCTTGACCAAACCGCGAAAGTCGCCTGCCGGCGCCGGCGCTTCCTCGTGCGCGGGAGCCGCCGCACGGGCCGGCTCGTCGCCCGCCGGTTGGGGCGTGTCGCGGTAATGGCGGTCGATCCAGGCGAAAATGCCCGAGCCGTGCCGGGCCGGTTTCGGCGCCGCTTCCGGTTGCGAATCCGCCAGCGCCGTCAGCACGTCGTCACGGCTGACGCCGCCGACGACACGACCGTTGCGGACCACCGGGATGTGCTCGATACGATTGGCGGCGAGCAGCCGCGCGACCTCGCGGATCGCGGTTTTGTCCCCGACCGTCGGCACGGGTGCGGTCATGACCTCGCGCGCCGGGCGGTCGGCGCTGCGCAGCCGGTTGAGAAATTCGGGGCTTGGCCCCTCGCCGTCGGCGAGCATGGTCAGCCACCAACTCGGCCCGCCGTCGGGGCTCGCCGCGTCGCGGCCGAGCAGGTCGGCTTCGCCGACCATCCCGACCGGCGCGCCGTCCGCGTCGACGATCGGCATCGTGCCGATTCCCTTTTCAAGCAAAAGCCGCGCGACCTCGCGCGTCGAGGTGTCGGGCATGACCGATATGACCTCGGTCGTCATGACATCGCGTGCGTTCATCGGCGTCCGTCCATTGGCGCGCTCGCCCGTCGCCGCCGGCGAGGGCGCATTGTCCCCGTATGGCCCTCCGGCGCCGACTATTCTCATCAGCGCGCTCGGCGCGGGCCACGGTCGCTGTTGTCGCCTCGGCGGTGGCGTTCGAGACGGGAAACACGTGAGCGCGGCCACCGTATCCGGCGCGCCGCTATTGCCGCTGTAAATTTCGCGGCGAGGACCGATATTCGGGTCGATGCCGGCGGGCCCGAACTGGTTCGCCGCGTGCTGCCGAAAGAGTCGAGAGGAAGCCATGATCCATCATCTGTCCATCGCCGCGCGTGACCCGCAGCATGTCGCCGGGGTGCTCGCCGAGTTCATGGGCGGCGTCGCGGTGCCGTTTCCACCCAATCCGGGCAGCTTCTTTGCGCTGCAGCTCGACGAGCACGGCTCTGGCGTCGAGGTCTATCCCGCCGGGACGGAGCTACATCCGGGCGGCAGCGACGGCGGCGGCTTTGTCAAGAAGCCGGCTGCCGAGCGCGGCTATGGCCCCACCCACTTCGCGCTCAGCGTCGCCGCCGAGGCCGACGCGGTCGCGGCGATCGCCGAGCGCGAGGGCTGGCAGTGCCATCGCTGCAACCGCGGCCCGTTCCATGTGATCGAGGTGTGGGTCGAGAACGAATTCATGGTCGAGCTGCTGCCGCCCGAATACGCCGCCGAATACCTCGCCTTTACCAACCCCGCGAAGGTCGCGGCGGCGATGGCGGCGGCCCCGGCGCGGCCCTCCCGCCAGCGCACGGCTTAGTCAAGTCTCGCGGACGGCCGGCGGCGCTCAGCCGGATTCGGCGGCGGCGGTGCGGGCGTCGGCGACGGCGCGGATATGGTCGCGCAACGCCGGCTCGGTACCGAACAGCCGGGTGAGGTCGCGCGCGGCGAGGCTCAGCAGCTGGCAATAGCCGAGCGCCACGACGTCGGCGTTGCGGCGGTCGGCGACGAGCAGCGCCAGCTCGCCAAAGAAATCGCCGCTGCCGAGCTGGACCGGGTGCGGCGAAATCCGCACCTCGACCGCGCCCGAGGAAAGAAAATACATCGCGTCGCCGCGTTCGCCGCGGCGGACGATGACCTCGCCTGGCACCGCCAGACGCGGCCGCAACAGCCGTGCGACGGCGCGCCGGGCGCCGTCGTCGAGCGCCGCGAACATCGGCACGCGGCGGACAAGGTCGTCGCTCTTCAACCCCAGATCGAGCACGGTGCGCGCCTCGACCGTGCGCCGGCGCCGGCGCAGCCCGCGCTGCAAGTCGTCAAAGACTTCCTGGTTGATGATCGACTCGGCGCGCAGCCGCCGGTAGCTCTCTTCTTCGAAACGAGCCGCGGCGCGCGCCAGATACTGCGTCCCGAGCCGGCGCAGATAGCTCGGATATTGCAGCTTGAGGGCGGCGATCGCCTGGTCGATCTCGGCGAGGCGGAGCTCTATCTGGCGGGCCATCACCGCGCTCGGTCCGCTGCCAAACAGCGGCCCGATCTGCTCGCGGTTGAAGGCCGCCAAGTTCTTGAGGACGATCCGGGCGGCGAGCTGGACCTCGAAACGGTCGGAGAGCTCGCGCGCGAGCGGGCGCGCGATGCCGACCCGGCGGTGCAATGCCAGCGCCAGGCGAAACCCCGGCCCAAAGCGCCGCAGCCGCGCCGCCGTCTGCTGGTAGCCCTCGGTGCCCTGCGTGCGCGCGGCGTCGCGCAGCCGGGCCGTATGGGCGAGCAGCGCCGCCGCCACCCGCCGCGATACGGTTCGCCCTTCGAAATATTCGAGGCAGAATTCCTGCTCGCGGTCGGCGAGCACCGTCAGCGCCGAGCGCGTCCGCAGCTCGGCCGGCAGCTGCGCGTTTTCCTCGGCGATGTCGGCGCGATTGCGGCGGCGAGCTCCGTAGACGGCGGTGACCTCGTCGACGACTTCCGACGGGATTTCATGCTCGCGCGCTACAGTCTCGATCTGGCCGGGGATCGCCGCCAGCGACAGGCCGATGACGCGCTCGCGCAATGCCACCTCCGCCGGGGGCGCGTCGTTCAGCCGCAACAGCCGCATCAGCGGCCGCATCGTCGGGCCGGTCACGAGCAGGGTGAACAGCACAAACCCGGTGGCGAGCACGCCGACAAACTGGCGGATTTCGGGCGGCACCGACATTTCCTCGGTTACCGCCAATGCCAGCGCCAGCGACACGGCGCCGCGCATCCCGCCCCACAGCATGAACAGCTTGTAGTTGGCGCCGATCGGCTGCGCGATGCGGGCCCAGCTGAGGACCGGGATCAGCCCGTAAAGCGTTAGCGCGCGGGCACCCAAAGCCGCCGCGATCAGCGCGCCCAACAGCGCCAAATCGCGCCAGGTCGCGTGCACCAGCAAATCCGGCGCCCGCATCGCGGCGAACAAAAAGATCAGCGAGCTCGCCCAAAACGCCAGCTGCTCCCATGTCGTAAGCAGGCTTTCGAAATTCGACGGCGCGAGCCGGCGGCGCCCCTCGGCGCTGACCGCGAGCGCTGCGGCGGCAACGGCGACGACCCCCGAGACGTGCAGATAGTGGTCGCAGATGATGTAGATCGCGTAGGCGAAGCCGATCGTCAGGGTCGCCTCGGCGAGCCGGCTCGACCGCAGCACCGGCATCGACAGGGCGACGAGCCATCCGGTCCCATAGCCGACCAGGATGCCGCCGACGAACTGGCGCAGAAAAATCAGCACCCCGTCGCCAGGATGCGCCGGCCGCTCCCCGGTCAGGATCGCGACGGTGAGCGAGTAGATCGCGATCGCCGCCGCGTCGTTGAACAGGCTCTCGCCCTGCACCAAAGTCGAGAGCCGCCGCGGCGCCCCGATGTCGCGAAAGATGGCGACGACCGCCGCCGGGTCGGTGGTCGCGATGATCGCGCCGAGGACGACGCAGGCAAGCACGCCGACGGGCGCGATCGGCCATAGCGCAAAGCCGACAACGAGAGTGCACACGACGACGCCGATCACCGCGAGCAGCAGGACAGGCGCCACCTCGTCGCCGAGCTGTTGGACATCGACGTTGAGCGCCGCTTCGAACAGCAACGCCGGCAGGAATATGTAAAGAAGCGACTCGGCGCTGAGCCCGAAATCGTGCAACGTGCCGATTATGTCGCGAAGGGCGCCGCCATGCAGGTAGGGTGCGGGAATGTGGGTCGCGGCGCCGATCGCGATCCCGACCAGCGCCAACAGAACGCTGTAGGGGATCGAAAACCGCTCGGCGAGCGGCAGCAGCAGGCTGACGAGCCCGAGCAACGCCGTAACGGTAAAGACGGTCAGAACAGTTTCGTGCATGAGCGCTCGGCCATGCCAGCCTAGTGGTCCGATCGAAACGCTTGGTTCCCAGCGTTGCCTGAATCGGCCCACCAGATTGATACGTTGGTGGTGCGATTCAACCAACGGATGGGAATCATCCATTGGCATCGCACCACTAGCGGCGTCGACGGCGCCGAACAAGCCGCTGCTTCGACAGGGTCGGTCGAGCCCACGACTGCCGCCCGCGGCGGGCGATGGCGCTTGCTATCCTTTTAGCTGACGACAAATCGGGCGGTTGAACTCCATGTTGACACGTCGCGCCGTCTTTTTGCTTGTGGTTTCGTTGGGACTGGCCGGTTTCGGGGCGGCCAATGCCGCCGAACCTCAGGACTATGCCACCGCGGATTTGGTCATCGTCAGCGACAGCGGGCCGCACCGCTTTACCGTCGAGCTCGCCGAGACCCCGGAGCAGATGGAGCAGGGGCTGATGTTCCGCCAAGAGCTGGCGTCGGACGCCGGCATGTTGTTCGACTTCAAGCAGCCGACAATGGCGACGATGTGGATGCGCAACACACTGATTCCGCTTGATATGCTGTTTGTCGACGAGCACGGCCGCATCGTCAACATCCATCAGCGCGCAGTGCCGCAATCCGACGCGATCATCGTCGCCGCCGCCCCGGTGCGCGCCGTTATCGAACTCAACGGCGGGACCGCCGCGCAGCTTGGCATCAAGCCCGGCGACCGGGTGCTGTTCCCGATCTTTAACAACGCGCGGTAACCGCGCCGGCTCGTTTCGCTTCGCCTATTTAGGGCAAACCCAGCCGAAAGTCAGCGGGCGAGCAGCCGCGCGCTCCGACGGCAATGGGTCACAGAAACCCGCGGAGCAGGTCGAGAAACGCGGCGAGACGGTCGTGGTGCACCCAGTGCCCGGCGTTTTCAAAGGTGACCACCTGAGCGTTGTTGAAGTGGCTGATCCGGCCGTCGTCGAGCGGGTTGGAGGCCCAGCTCTCCTTGCCGTAGACGAGCAAGGTCGGGCAGGCGATGCGCCGCCAGATTTCCTGGACCTCGGCTTGGGTCATCTCGTAAGGCCGCTCGGCGCGCACGTAATTGTCGAATTTCCAGCTGTACGTGCCGTCCTCGTTCTGGTTGACGCCGTGCTGGGTCAAATGCAGCGCCTGTTCCGGCGAGAGGTGTTGATTTTCCTCCTGCATGCGGCGGAAGGCGTCCTCGATCGACGCATAGCGGCGAGGCATGCGCCCGGACAGCGCGCGTTGCTCCTCGACCCAACTCTGCATGCGCTCCGCGATGCTGCGCTGCCGGCGCTCGCGGACCCGTCGCGGCGATGCGCCGAGCCCTTCGATCGCGACCAGCCGGCGGACGCAGTCGGGAAAGATGCCGGCATAGCGCAGCGCGATCACCCCGCCCAGCGAATGGGCGACGATGGTGGCCGGCGCCAATTCCTGTTGATGGACCAATTGCGCCAGGTCGTAAACGTAGCCGGCGATCGCGTAATTGCCGTCCGGCGACCACTGGCTGTCGCCATGCCCGCGCAGGTCGGGTGCCAGCACATGCCAGTCGCGCCGCAGCGCGGCGGCGACCCAGTCCCAGTTGCGGCAATGGTCGCGCCCGCCATGCAGCAGCAGCAGCGGCGGGGCATCCGAATTTCCCCAGTCGACATAATGCAGCCGCAGCCGCTGCGAAAAATAGATGCGCGAGGTTGGTCCGGAACTGTCGAGGGGCATCCCTTGGGTCTCGGTTTAGCCAAACGGGGACCGGACCCTAGCCCCCGAAGAGCCAAACGAAAAGCGTCGGAAGCGCTCAGACAAAGACCCCCGGGCGCATTCAAGGCGCCAGACGGGGGTCGATGTCGCGAAGGCTTGCTTCGCGCCGCGGCTCGCGAGCCCCGGCTTTATCTTGGGCTTAGCGCTCGGTTGCCGATGCCAAGCGGTCGGCAACTGCGAACTTCTCCGGTGGAAGCATGTCGATCGGACACCCTCCTGCTGCGTTGACGACGTCTTGCATCTGGGAGTCGTCGCGGGTGGCGTCAAGGGCCGGCGGCGTCAAGGGCAGGCGCTGATCATTGAAAGCGACACTGGTGCGCGTTAATTCTGTTAGCACTCCACGCCCAGGAGTGCTACACACACTGGCGCTGCGTACCGGTTTATGTGATCCGGTCTTAAAGTTGAGGAGGGACCCCGTGCAGTTTCGACCGTTGCAGGATCGCGTGCTGATCCGCCGCATCGAGGAAGAAGAGAAATCCAGGGGAGGTATTATCATCCCCGACACCGCCAGGGAAAAGCCGATGGAGGGCGAGGTGCTGGCCGCCGGACCCGGAACGCGAGGCGACGACGGCAAATTGCATCCGCTCGACGTCAAGATCGGCGACCGGGTGCTGTTCGGCAAATGGTCGGGCACCGAGATCAAGATCGACGGCGAGGATCTCGTCGTCATGAAGGAAAGCGACATCATGGGTGTCGTCGAAAAGACCTGATAAGGGAGTAGGTCATGGCTGCGAAAGAAGTTCGTTTTCACACCGACGCGCGCGACCGGATGTTGCGCGGCGTCGACATTCTCGCCAATGCGGTCAGGGTCACGCTCGGCCCGAAAGGCCGCAACGTCGTGCTCGACAAATCCTTTGGCGCGCCGCGGATCACCAAGGACGGCGTGACCGTCGCCAAGGAGATCGAGCTCGCCGACAAGTTCGAGAACATGGGCGCGCAGATGGTGCGCGAGGTCGCCTCGAAGACCAG
>DATMLF010000048.1:0-23646 GCA_035570595.1 Allostellaceae bacterium | reverse complement strand
CGGCGCGTTCGTCTTGATCGAGTGATGTTTCGTACCCTGGCGATTTCCTGATATAGGGGCGGCGTGGCGATCTTTCCCAACAACCGGCGGGCGGTGCTCGCCTATGTGCACGATGTCGCGATGGCGGCGCTGTCGTTTGTCGTGTCGCTCTATCTGCGCATCGGCGGCGAGGTCGTCGGCTACCAGCCGCGGCTGACCGCGACCTATGTCGCCGGCTTTACCCTGATCGCGGCGGTCGTCTACCTGCTGACCGGGCTCTACCGCGGCATCTGGCGCTATGCCTCGCTGCCCGACCTGTACAACATCACCCGCGCGGTCAGCCTGACGATCCTCGTCTTTCTGCCCGTCATGTTTGTTTTGACCCGGCTCGAGGCGCTGCCGCGCTCGACCTTGCTGATCAATTGGTTCGTGCTGACCGCGTTGCTTGGCGCGCCGCGGCTCGCCTATCGGCTGTTCAAGGATCGCGGGCTCGACCACGTCCTCGAACGAGCCAAGCATCAAACCGTTCCGGTGCTGCTGATCAGCGCCAAGGACGGCGCCGACACCTTTATCCGCGAGATGATGCGCAACCCGCGCGCGGTCTACCGGGTCGTCGGCGTGGTCGCCGACACCCCGTCGCGGGTCGGCCGCGACATCTACCGGGTGCCGGTGCTGGGCACGATCGATTCGCTCGAAGCGGTCGTCGAGCGGCTCGACCGCCGCGGCAAGCGCCCGCAAAAATTGATCATCACCGCGCAAAACCTCCCCGGCGACCAGGTGCGCCGGCTGCTCGACCGCGCCGACGCGCTGGCGATCCCGCTGGCCCGCCTACCGAAGCTCACCGATTTCCGGCGCAACCTCGATGGCCCGGTGCGTGGGCCCGAGCTCGGATCCGAGCAGGTGCTGGAGCCGATCGCGCTCGAGGACTTGCTCGGCCGCCCGCAGGCGGTGCTCGACCGCGCCGCCATGTCGCGGCTGGTCGCAGGGCGCCGGGTCTTGGTCACCGGCGCCGGCGGCACGATCGGCGCCGAGCTGTCGCGCCAGATCGCGGCGCTGTCGCCGGCGCGCCTCGTGCTGTTGGACAACAGCGAGTTCGCGCTCTATTCGATCGACATGGAACTGCGCGAGCGGTTCGCGCTGGTGCCGCGGGTGCCGCTGTTGCGCGACGTGCGCGAGCGCGCCCAGGTCGACGCGGTGCTCGCCGCCGAGCGGCCCGAGATCGTCTGCCATGCCGCGGCGCTGAAGCACCTGCCGATGGTCGAGGCGAACCCGGTCGAAGGGGTGCTGACCAACGTCGCCGGCAGCCGCAACGTTGCCGAGGCGGCGCGCGCCTTCGGGGTCGCGACGGTCGTCATGATCTCGACCGACAAGGCGGTCAACCCGACGAGCGTCATGGCCGCCACAAAGCGCGTCGCCGAGAGCTTCTGCCAGGCGCTCGACCTCTACGAGGCGCGCCGCATGGCCGGCGGCACGCGCTATGTAACGGTGCGGTTCGGCAACGTGCTGGGCTCGACCGGGTCGGTGGTGCCGCTGTTCGCGCGCCAGCTCGCCGCCGGCGGCCCGCTGACCGTGACCCATCCCGAGGTCACCCGCTTTTTCATGACGGTGCGCGAGGCGGTCGAGCTGGTCCTGCAGGCGGCGGCATTGTCGCCGGGGCCGGCGAGCGCCGGCGAGCGCGGCAAAATCTGCGTTCTCGACATGGGCGAGCCGATCCGGATCGTCGAGCTCGCCGAGCAGATGATCCGGCTTGCCGGGTTGCGGCCCGGCCGCGACGTCGAGTTCGAGTTTGTCGGCCTGCGCCCCGGCGAGAAATTGCACGAGGAGCTGTTCCACCCGGCCGAGCCGCTGATGCCGACAAAGAGCCCGGCGATCCGGCTCGCGGCACCCCGCACCGCCGACTACGGCGTCATCGCCCGCTCGATCGACGAGCTCGAGGAAGCCGCGCGCGGCCGGCGCGAGGAGCGCATGTTGCAGCTCCTCGAACGTCTCGTCCCCGAATACCGTCGCCGGCCGTCCGAGGCGAGCGCGGCAATCGCCTCCGGCGGCTGACCGGCCGACTGCCTCCGCGCGGTCACGAGCGCGGCGGCTCGCGGGCGAGGCCGTTTGCCGCCAGCGCGTCGATATAGGTGAGCCAGCGCGCTTCGTGCTCGACGCCGAGCTGGTGCAGGTAGCTCCACGAATAGATTCCGGTGTCGTGCAAATCGTCGAAGATGATGCGAACCGCGTAGTTCCCGACCGGCTCCAGCCCGATGATGCCGACATGGGCGCGGCCCGGAACCAGGGTCTTTTGCCCCGGCCCGTGGCCTTGCACCTCGGCGGACGGGCTCTCGACTCGCAGATACTCGGCCGGCAGGCGAAAGCTGCTGCCGTCGTCAAAGCTGATCTCGAGCAGCTTTTCGGCCTTTTTGAGCCGCAGCTCCACCGGCCAGAGCACCGTCCCGCCTGCGCTCATTGCACTTCTTTCAGTGTCCGCCTGGCAAAACCTAAACTAGCGCAAATAGTTGGGCATCATTCCCGCGAAAACGCCAGGGTATCCGAGGAAATCCCTCGAAGAGATCCGTGTTTCGACTCTGCGCCCGACAAGGTCAAGTCGTCTTGCGCGGACTTGATCCGCGCATCCACGTCTTTCTTTGGGGCAACCCACGCTTTGGGGCAGCCCCAAAGAAAGACGTGGATGGCGGGGCGGAGCCCGGCCAAGCCGGACAGGAGGGCTCAATCCGCCGCTTTTGCAGCCGAAACACTTCTCCGCACGGCCCTGCGCTTTTTGCGGAGTCGACGGAAAGGCACCCAATCCTCCGTCTCATTTCGAGTGGGCACATTCAGGCGGGCGGCAGGCTTTTGGTCGCCTTTTCGTCCTCGCGCAGCGGGCGCGCCTCGTCGACCAGCATGATCGGGATGCCGTCGCGGATCGGATAGGCGAGCCCGGCCTCCTCGCTGACCAGTTCGTGGGCCTCCCGGTCATAGCGCAACGGCGCCTTGGTCAGCGGGCAGACCAGGATCTCGAGCAATTTCGGGTCGATTTCCGACGCCCCTTCCATTCGCGCCTCCGTGTCGACTGTCGCCGAGCCTCAGTGCCGGGCCGCACCGCCCCCGCTCGGCCGGTCCATGACCGCCATCTCGACGATCGCGGTCAAGAGCTTGGCGCGCTCGTCGATGTCAGGCGCCTCGAGCAGCGCCTGCTTTTCGCTCGGCTCGAACGGGCACACCATAGCGATCGACGTGACGAGGCGCTCGCCCGGCACCGAGCCGATCGCGTCCCATTCGGCCTTGATCTGATGCCGGTCGAAATAGGCGCGCAGGCCCTGCATCAGGCGCTCGCGGTCAAACCCGGGCTGACGCGGGTTTCGCAGGTCGCTGGCGAACTCGTCCCACCGCGGCACCACCCGCCGGTAGCCGCTCAGGAGCGGCAGCTCCTGATGAATGCGGAACCGGCACAGCCCGGTCAAGGTGATCAGGTAGCGGCCGTCGTCAGTCTCCGAGAACGAGGTGATCCGGCCGGCGCAGCCGGTCGGGTAGACCGGCGGGTTGCCCGCCGCCGGCTGGTTCGGGTCGCTCGGCTGAACCATGCCGATCAGCCGGTCGCCGGCCAGCGCGTCGCGCGTCATCGCCAGATAGCGCGGCTCGAAGATGTTGAGCGGGAGCTGCCCGCGCGGCAGCAGCAGAACCCCGGCGAGCGGGAAGATCGGCAGGGTCTCGCATAGCGCGGTGGCGCCGGGCCGCTCGCTCATCGGGGTCCTCCCTTAAGAAAACATCAGGGCCGACAACCGCCGCCGCGCGTTCAACGTCAGCGGATCGGAGCCGCCCATGACTTCGAAAAACTTGACGAGCTGCTTGCGCGCCGCCTGCTCGTTCCATTCGCGGTCGCGCTTGTATAAGCTCAGCAATTCGTCGATCGCGGCCTCGCGGTCGCCGGTGCCGAAGAGTGCCGTCGCGAGCTCGAGCCGCGCCTCGTGGTCGTCCGGGTTGTCGGCCAGCCGGCGGCGCAGCTTGCCCGCCGACGCCATCGCGGTCTTCGCCTGCTCGGCAAGCTCGAGCGCCGCGCGCGCCGCCGCGATCTCGGGGTTGGCGGCGTTCTCCGTCGCCACCCGGTCGAGCAATTGGCGCGCCTTTGCGGTCTCGCCGCCGGCGATCAAGGCACGGGCGAGGCCCGCCTGGGCTTCGACATGCCCCGGCTCGCGCTGCAGGATCTGCGAGAAGACGGCGCCGGCGCTGGCGTGGTCGCCTTGCTGCAGCGCCTCCTTCGCCATCGCCAATGCCTCGTCGACCGGCGACGGGCCGCCCGTGCCGCCCGTAACGCGCTGCACGAACTGCTTGACCTGGCTTTCCGGCACCGCGCCGACAAAGCCGTCGACCGGCCGGCCGTCCTTGAACGCGTAGACCGCCGGGATCGACTGGATGCGCATCTGCTGCGCGATCTCCGGGTTCTCGTCGATGTTGAGCTTCACCATGCGCACCGCGCCGTTGGCGGCGCGGACGGTCTTTTCGAGCAGCGGCCCGAGCTGCCGGCACGGGCCGCACCACGGCGCCCAGAAATCGACAATGACCGGGGTCTCGAACGAGCCGTCGACGACCTCGGCCATAAAGGTCGTGGTGGTGACGTCCTTGACGGGGGCGGCAGCAGCGCCGCCGATCAAAGGTTCGCTCGGCATCGCTCTCCTCTTCCGAATTCCTTCTCAACATGGCCGCGCGCGCGGCCGAACACAAGCGCCCGGACGGCAAAGCCCGTCCGCGGGCGGGCGCCGTCGCGCCGGCGGCTCACGCGAGCGCGCAGCGGTCGATGTCGGCGAGGTCGACAATCCGCGGCTCGTGCCCGCAGGCGGCGACAAAGCGCAGCAGGTCGGCGGGTGCGATCGCGGTGGTGCGGTCGTTCGCCAGCGGATGATAATTGAGCGGATCGCGGTTGAGCATGTCGCGGTCGAGCACCGGGACAACCCGCTGGCCGCGGTCGTTCGCCAGCGCGAACGGGGTGACGCTGCCCGGCCGCACTCCCAGCAAATCAAAAAGCTCCGCGGCACTGCCGAACGAAAACCGCGCGGCGCCGAGACGGGCCGCCAGCTCCTTCAGGTCGGGGCGCCGCTCCTCGAGCATGACCGCGAGCCAGAACCCGCCCTTCCTGTCCTTGAGAAACAGGCTCTTGCAATGCCCGCCGGGCAGGCTGCCGCGCAACGCCGCCGCCTCGGCGACGGTGAAGACCGGCGGGTGGCGTGCGGTGCGATGCGCGATCCCCAGCGCGTCGAGCCGGCGGAACAACCCCTCCGGGGTCAAAGGCGCGGCATCCATCGTCGCACCATGGCGCCGGCGAGCGGCGCCGGCAAGGCTGCAGCCGACAAAACTCCCGGGGGCAAGCCTGTGGCAGCAACGCTGCAGCCGGCGGACTGCGACCTTGCAAACCGCTCCGTCCGGGCTATCATGGCCGCAGCCGGCAGCAGCGGCCGGCACAGTGGGGCGCGGGCGTAGCTCAGGGGTAGAGCACAACCTTGCCAAGGTTGGGGTCGAGGGTTCGAATCCCTTCGCCCGCTCCAAATTTTCTGAAGGAAATCAGCGACTTAGAACGGTCCTTCGCGACCGTTTTTTGCTTCCCCGTCCATGAAGCCTGCATCGGGGACGTAGGGGGGAAGCAGCGGAAAGTGTAAAGTGGCGGGACTTGGGCCGCCTTAGGCATAGAAGGCCCCGCCAAACTGCCGTCGGTCGCCTGGATGACGGGCCGCAACGCGAGAGATCCAATGTTATCGAGAGGGCGCGCTGTGGGCGCCTCTGTGCTGCTCCGCAGGCCGCAGCGAGGTTGATTTTGCTTCTAGGGCGCCTGCTGCGAAGCGGGTGCGAAGCTCATCGTTCAGCGCTCCCGCCCGCTAGGCGCATCGGCAGCACGAGCCGCAGTGACTCCGGCAACCGCACGAATCCATGCGCCGCACAGAAACCGGCTGCCGCCTCGTCCAGAGCATCGACGATCACCATCGAGGATCCCACCGTGCTGGCGCTCTCGAAAGAGCGCTGGAGCGCGTCGGCCAAAAGGAGCGCGCCCAGACGCTGTCCCTGCCTGTCCTTTGCGACGGCCAAGCGGCCGATCAAGGTGGCGCTCACCAGTGGGTAGCGCGGAATGTGCTTGCGGGGTCATTGGAATGTTCCACATCCAATGACCTCGGACTTTGGAAGCCGTGGCGTTCGCCAGAGCAATCTACACTCATCGGCCGGCTTTCTCAACGGGATAATTGTCCCACAACGGTGAAGTTCGAAGCCCCGTTCGCGGGGACTATCGAATACGCAATAAGCGCCGGTCGTATTGGCGGCACTGCGTTCCGGTCGCGGGCTGGCGTGTTTCCGTTGCGATGCTACGCCGACGAAGGTGATGGCGCCGATCGCTGGGCCTTGTGGCGTAGTCGTGCTGAGCAGGCGGCTTTCGCAGTCGGCTTTCCTAGGCCACTTGCAGCAGGGATCATCGGGGCAATGGGCGAACTCCGGGAAAATGTGTTCCGTCACAGCGCAATGCCGACTCGGGCCTGGCTGCCTATGCCGCAACTGTGGACGGCTTTGAGATCGTCATTTCGGACGCAGGCATTGGTGTTTTGGCAAGCCTTCACGAACACCCCGACTACGCCGATTTGGCTGACTCCGGCGCGGCGCTGAAGGTCGCGGTCGCTTGGTGAGCTTTTCCCCAGGTATATCAACCACCTGCTGGACATTTGCTTAGAATGAGGCTATCATACCCTCATCGACGCTGATTCCAAGGATTTGGTAGCAAGTCGCCGGATAGGATCGGATATCGACGGCAGGTCGAGTGAGCGTTAGGCCATTGATTTTTCGTAGAGTATCATGCCGTGGCGGACTGCCGGATACCCTGGCGTAGGCCCATGCCAAGGTTGGGGTCGAAGGTTCGAATCCCTTCGCCCGCTCCAAATTCCCTTTTGGAAACCGGTTAGTTACGACGATGGCCGCGCGAGGGGCCGTTGGCACTTTTGGCGTGGTCGACATGGTCAACACCGAGTTCGAAGCGCTGTGGGTTGCCGCGTCGAATCGACGCCCGCAAACAAGCCCTCGAGCTTGGTCTCCACCGAGCAACAGGTTCACCCAGACGTCGAGGCGCGCTCTCGGGCTTTGCCGGTGCGGATGCGCGTCCGCGCCTGCGCGGCGAGACCGCCGTCACCGGAACGGAAGATTCCTCCAACCTCGTCGTCCGCATAACGAGGTTGGTGCGCCATGGGGTTCCACCCGCGCGCTCAAGCCACCGCCCTTCCGAGCGCCGAGGGTAATGTTCCCGCCATGTCCCCAGGCAATAGCGCGAGTGACGGGAAAGGCCGAGCCCCTCCGCGGGGGGTGCGGCAAAGAGCAGCTCGACCCGGTCACGCAGCGCCGGGGCGAGGCCATCGGATTGCTGTAGCGAGCTCGCGGCCAGCGCCTACTCCGCGGCCATTAACGGCTCGAGCGGGCTGCCGGACTTTTGCAAATCCTCGAAGCGCCCTTGCTGGACGAGGCGGCCCTGGTCCATGACCGCGATTTCGTCGAAAGCCGAGGCGAGCCGCGGGCGGTGCAGGCTGCATACCAGGCTGCGGCCGTCGAGCTCGTGCTTGACCCGGTCGATGATCGCGGTTTCGGTGGCGCCGTCGAGCACCGCGGTTGCGTCGTTGAACACGACAAGGTCGGGCCGCTTCAGGATCGCGATCGCGATCGCGACCTTTTGGCGTTGGGTTTCCGAGAGGCGCAGCCCGCCGGTGCCGACCGGGTAGTCGAGCCCGACGCCGATGATCGTCTCGCGCAGGCCAAGCTCGCTCAAGAGCTCGCTCATCGCCCCGTTGATCCGTTCGCGGCTGCCGGCCTCGCCGCGCAGGATCGTCCCGAACAACATGTTCTCCTGGATCGAGGCGGCCGCATTGTAGCGCTCGGGATCAAAAAACTCGACCGAGCCGCGCAACTCCTTGGGCAAGCCCTCGGCGAAATTCCGCCGGGCCTGCAGAATGCGCTGCTGCATCGCCTCGTCGACGAGGCCGAGTGGGTCGCGCGCCGCGACCAGCTTCAGCCCGAGGCCGAGCAGCCGCAACCGCTCTGCCGGCAAGAGGCCGTCGACCCCGATCTTGTCGACGCGGCCGAGGATGCGCTCGAAATCCGGCAGCTCGTCGGCGCCGAGAAAGCTGAACTCCTCGAAGAACTGGTGCTCGGGCTCCATGCCGGCGAACAATTCGACGCTGGTGCGCGCCAGCTTTTCGCCGATCGCGATCAGGTCGGGCGGCAGCTTCAATTCGTCGAGCACACCAAGGACATAATCGCTGCGCGCGAGCCCCTCCCCTTCAAAATCGGGGCCGATCGGGGTGCCGAACAGCAGGTTGGCGCCAATCGACGAATTGACGTTGTAGCGATCGGCGTCAAAGCGCTCGACGAGATGGGACTGGCCGCTGTCGGCGAGCCGGTTGGCCAACACATGCCGCGCCTCGACGATGCGCTGCGCGATATCGGGCGCGGCCTCGGGGTCGACCCGCCCGCGCAGGCCGAGAAGATAGACGTCGTCGTCGAGGTCGACGAGACGCAGCACGTCGAGAATGCGGGCGTCGAGCGCCGCCCTGTCGGGGACGCCGGCCTGCTCGTAGTCGATCCAATCGGCGGCAACGTCGTATTCGCTGTTCGCCGATTGCCGCGCCTCCTCGAGCTGACGCGTCCGCTCGGCATCGGTAGCGCCGTCGCCGTCGTCCGGCATGCTGCGCGGCTGGTGGCGCAGGCCGATCAGCAAATTGTCGCGCACGCTCACCGATAAGAGATAGGTCGTCGGCCCGACATAGCCGACGCGCCGACCGGAGACCGCGAACGGCAGCGTCGAGAGGTCGGCGCCGCCGATCGTCACCCGCCCGGTCGTCGGGGTTTCCAGCCGCGCGAACAGCTGCGGCAGCATGTTGCGACCGCTGTTGCTGTGGCCGACGATGCCGACATCGGCGCCGATCGGGAACGCGAAGTTGACGCCTTCGAGGAGGTGAATGCCGTCGGGGTCGACGACATCGACATTGACCGCGGCAACCTCGCCGGAAAACGGCTCGACATGCTCAGGGGTTTCGAGCAGCAGGCGCCGGTCGACCATGTCCGCGACGTGAAACTGCTCGACAACCTGCTCGTATTTGATCGCCACGTCCTGCTGGTTCTGGTAATAGTCAAGCAATTCCTTCCACGGCGACGACATGTCCTTAAACGCGGCGAGCACCGCGACCAGCGCGCCGAACGACAGGCTGTGCTTTATGACGAAATAGCCACCAATCACAAAAAAGAAGAACGGGGTCAAATTGCCGATCAAATTGTTCAGGAATTTGACAAAGAACTTGCGATTGTAGACTTCGAGACGGATGTCGTAAATTTCGCCAAGGCGCTGGGCAATCTCGGCCAGCTGATACTGGGCGCCGTCATTGACCCGGATCTCGACGCGGGCAGCAATGGTTTCGCCGATACGGTCGGACAGGCCCCTGATCTTGCGCACGCGCATGCGGCCGAGAGCGCGGATGACGCGCTGCATCTTGGGGATCAGGTAGCCCTGCAACGGGTAGAACGCCAGGGCCGCGGCACCCAGCACCGGGTTTTGCATAAACATAAAAATCAGGATCGTCAGCAACGTGCCGGCCTGTGAGATCGGCACGGCGAAGGCCTCGCCGACAAAGCCGCCGACCGGCTCCAGCTCGGCGGTGATCATTGCGACGATCTGCCCCGAGGCGACGCGATCGAAATGGTGGAGCGGAAAGCGCAGCACCCGCTCGTAAAGCTCGTAGCGCAGGCGGCGCAGCATGCGCTCGCCGAGCTGGCCTTTCCTGACGTTGACGTGCAGCTTGAACCACCCGTTCACCAGGATCAGCACCAGGAAAACCGTGCACAGGACAAGCAGGTACGGGATTTGGTTGAGCTCCAGGCCAAAATAGGATGCCGGGAAGTGCTTGCCGGAAATGGCTCGGTTGATGATCTGTTTCGGCAGGTCGAGCGACCAATACAAAAACGGGAACGACAGCAGGGTCATCGCGACGACGTAGATCTGCTCGCGCCAGCTGTAGCGCAGGATGAAGCCGTAGACCGAGGGCTCGAGCCCGTCGGTTTGGGCCCGCGGCAGCAGCCTGCGCGTCAGCGCCGCCAGAGGCAGCCTCGCTCCAATCCCCGAGACCACGCCCCGCAAAAATCGCATCTACGCCTCTCCAATCGCCAAAGCGGCGGCAGCTTTCCGCCGAGCCGACCCTGCAAACGCCGATTTCGCCGTCTGGCCTCGCCCTGCCGGGCGGCTCGACGCTCCGGAACTTTTTGCCACCGCGGCACGATTTCTCCAACAGATGTGGGGCGCGGAGGCAAGCCGCACCCCTGTTGCAGCCTTATCAGGGTCCGCCGAGATGACACGAAGCAGATTTCGGGCCGCTTTGACCGGCACCGCCTGCGCCACCCTAATGCTCGCCCCGGTCGCCGCCGGTGCTGCCGACAGCGGCGCCACCGCCGGTGCCCGCAACCTGACGCAGGAGCAGCAACAGGCGGGCGCCATCGCCCTGCCGAGCCTCGCACCCTTGGCTCAGCACGTGCTGCCCGCCGTCGTCAACATCTCGGTAGAGCTGAACCAGCAAGCGGCGGTCGGCGCGCAGAGCAGCGACGAAGACCAGGGCGACAGCAGCGGCATTCTTCCGCAACCCGGCGCCACCCCGTTTGACCAGTTCTTGCGGCGATTCTTTCAAAAGCCGTTTGCCACGCCGACGCCCGGGCAACAGATCGTGGCGCTTGGTTCGGGCTTTATCATCGATCCGCAAGGTTACATTGTTACGAACAACCACGTCGTCGCCAACGCTGAAAAGGTCACGGTGATCTTCCAGGACCAAAGCCAGCATCCGGCCAAGGTCGTCGGGCGGGACCAACGAACCGACCTCGCCCTATTGAAGATCAACACCGACAAGCCGCTGCCCTATGTCACCTGGGGCAACAGCGACGACGCCAAGGTCGGCGACTGGGTGGTCGCCGTCGGCAACCCGTTCGGCCTTGGCGGGACCGTCACCGCCGGCATCATCTCGGCGCTCGGCCGCAACATCAACGAAGGCCCGTACGACGACTTCCTGCAGATCGACGCGCCGATCAACCGCGGCAATTCGGGCGGGCCGACGTTCGACCTCGCGGGCCAGGTGGTCGGCATCAACACCGCGATCTATTCGCCGTCCGGCGGCTCGGTCGGGATCGGATTCGCGATCCCCTCGAACCTCGCGAAGTATGTGGTCGGCGAGCTCGAAGCGCATGGCTCGGTGACCTGGGGTTGGCTCGGCGTCTCGATCCAGAACATCTCGCCTGCGATCGGCAAAAGCCTCGGCCTCGACACGCAGCACCTCAAAGGGGCGCTCGTCGCTTCGGTCCTACGCGACAGCCCGGCAGCAAAGGCGGGGCTAAAGTCGGGCGACGTGATCGTCGCGGCAGGCGATCACCCAATCCGCGCCGCGCACGACCTGCCGCGCGTCGTGGCGGAAACCCCGGTCGGCGACAAGCTAGATCTCAGCGTGGTCCGCGACGGGAAAACCCAGACCGTTGCCGCAACGATCGGTGCGATGCCTGTCAAGCTCGCCTCAACCGGGCCCGGCGAAGCGCAGCCGAACGCAACCCCGAGCTCGGCTCTCGGCATGGAGCTGGCGCCGCTCGGACCCGAGGTGCGCCAGCAGCTGCACATCGCAAAGGACGTGAGCGGCGTCGTCGTGACGCGCGTCGCCGCCAACAGCCCGGTCGCGGCAATGGGCGTTCAAGCGGGCGACGTTGTTCAGTCGGTCGACCAAAAGCCGGTCACGACGCCGCAGGAGGCGGCCGAGGCGCTGACGAGTGCGGCCAAAAGCGGCAACGTCCTACTGCTGATAAACCGGCGGGGTGCCAGCGAATTTGTCGGCTTGTCGGTCGAGAATGGTGCCCCGGGAAACGGCTGAAGTCGAACCTCAGCCGTTTACCTCGCTCGGAGTGAGCAGCCGGAGCTCGTCACCAGCGGAAAAGGCGACCCCGACAGCGGTAAAAGCGCGCTCGACCGCGGCGACGGTGGCGTCGTCGGGCGGGCGGCGTTCCAATTCGAAATCGTCGATGCTGGCCTCGCTGACCAGAGCCGCCGCGGCAAGCTTCGCCACCGACCACCCTAGCAGCGCGCGGGCAGAGCGGCATTGCGCGGCGGTGATCATCGGGAGCACCAGTTCTGGCGGCGGACCCACCGCCATTGCCTTCGCATGGTCATAATCGCCAAACGCCCGCCATCAAAAATGGTTGCGGCGTCGTTCCCGGCCGGTGGGCGCGGCCCCCGGAATCCGCAAACCCGCCATACCACCAAATCTCGCGGCAAACGTTCCGGGCAAGACTATGATCGCCGGAAGGCGGGCGGGAGACCTTGTAATGGTCGATTTCGCGGGTGCTCATGTCGTCGTGACCGGCGGGACCGGGGCTCTTGGGCGTGCGGTCATCGCGGCATTGCGCGCCGGCGGCGCCATCTGCCACGTCCCCAACATGTTGCCCGCGGAGCTGGTCGACTTCCCTTACGCCAAGGATGCCGCGGTGCAGGTCGTGCGCGACGTCGACGTCGCCGACGAGGCGGCGGTGCATCGCTTCTACCAGGCGCTCCCGCCATTGTGGGCCTCGGTCCACCTCGCCGGCGGCTTTGCGATGGCGCCGGTCGCCGAGACCACGGCAGCGGATTTCACCGCCCAATTGCGCATGAACGCGGTCACCTGCTTTTTATGCTCGGCGGCGGCGGTCTCGGCGATCCGCGCGCGCGCGCAGGCAGGCCCGGGCGGCGCCCGCGGCGGGCGGATCGTGAACGTCGCGGCACGGCCGGCGCTGGAGCCGCGGCTTGGCGCCGGCATGGTCGCCTATACCGCGGCCAAGGCCGCAGTCGCGGCGCTGACCCAGGCGCTGGCGCAGGAAACCGTCGACGACGGGATCTGGGTCAACGCGGTGGCGCCGTCGATCCTCGACACACCGGCGAACCGGGCGGCGATCAGCGGCGCCGATTACAGCCGCTGGGTGGCGCCCGCCGACCTCGCCCGCGTCATCGCCTTTCTCGCCTCCCCCGAAAACCAGGTGACCCGCGGCGCGGTGATCCCGGTCTACGGCGCCTCGTGACCGGTTCGAGCTCGCGGTCGGGGAGGCTGCGCACGGCGGAATTAGGCGGCTCGGGCTCGTCCGCGGATACCGGCGGCATCAAGCGCGGCAAAACCGCACTATTATCTTGCAATGCAGCAATAGCTCTCACATTTTTGCATAACCGATTGCAATATATGATGTTGCAATGCAGCAAGTGTGATTATATCTCTGACGTCAGGTCGAAAAGTCCATACGGTGCCTCGGAATGAAAGAGCGAATGATCCGGCTCGATCGTATCGCCAGTGAAATGAACGCCTGGCTGCTCGCGGTCGCAATCGGCCTGGGCATGCTCGATCTGACGGTGCTGGTGGCCAAATGCCTGCCCGCGTTGCCGCCAACGCCGGTTGCCGCCGAGGCGCCGGTCGATCATGCGGCCTCGCCGGTTGCGGGGCCGACCGTTTCCGCGCCGCCGAGAAGCTGACCGGACAAGAAATTCGGTGCCGCAGGCGGGCGGCTAAGCGCGGTTTCCGATCAGGTCGCACCCCCGTCTGGGGGCCGTCAATTCGAGCGCGGCGAAGCAATCTCTGGCCGCTGGGTGTCGTCTCTTCGGGATTGCTCTGTCGCCGTGCCCCGCGCAATGACACCGCAGCAACTTGGTCGGAGACCGCTTTCAGCGCGCCGCGAAGTCAGACGGTTGCCGCCACCTCGACCAGATCATTCGTCCGACAGCCGCGGTCGTCACCGTTTAGCGTGGTGCGAACGACTTTTTTCCGAACTGGAACGGTGTCGGGGCGCGGCGGCGGCTGCGCCGCATTTCGCCTTCCGCCGCGCGGCGCCGCAGCGCTTCCTGATCGTCCGGGCTGACGGTCCCTTGGGTGCGCACGACACAAGCGGTCGGACACCGAGTAATCCCGTTGGCGCGGATAAAGGCCGCAACCGCCGCCTCGTATTCACTGTGCGACATGTTCCCGCTTCCCAGACCGTCAAGCCATTTTGTCGATGACCGAACTTAGCCGGAGTGTCGAAAATTCGCTTCAAAATTGATGGTTAATATTCAAGTGATTGTGGTTAACGACTTTTGTCACCGCGGTTGCGCGGCGGACGAGGACTTACGCTCGCACGCGTAGCCTTGCGATACCGGCCGAAACTCCTTCGACACGCCCGCGATCATAGAGCGGCAACAGCGCGAAACCGGCCAAACCGGCACTGCCGCGCCTCGGCACGAGCCGCCACATTCGCCCGATGCGGCTAAGGCGCAGAGGATCTCGGGCACGCCCGCAACGAGGGCAACGCGGCCGAATGAGGCACGGCGCGGTCACACCGCTCTCTTAAATCTCGACGATCGGCGGTATTGTGGCGCAGGGACCGGCCCGATCCGTCATCCGAGGAGATTCGAAATGCCAAGGCCGAGCTACCAATCAGCGCTGATCGTCGGCGCCGGGCGGGGCCTCAGCGCCTCGCTCGCGCGGCTCTTTGCCGGCGAGGGGATGCGCTTGGCGCTCGCCGCGCGCGACGCCGAAAAATTGGCACCGCTATGCGCCGAGACCGGCGCCAAGGCGTTTGCCTGCGATGCCGTCGACCCGAGCCAGGTGGCACGGATGTTTGCCGCGGTCGAGGGTGCGATCGGCGCGCCCGAGGTCGTCGTCTACAATGCGAGCGCCCGCGCCCGCGGTCCGGTCGCCGAGCTGGTGCCGGCCGAGGTCGAGCGCGCGATCATGGTCAGCGCCTATGGCGGCTTTCTCGTGGCGCGCGAGGCGGTCGCCCGGATGCAGCCGAAGGGCCACGGCGCGGTGCTGTTCACCGGAGCCTCGGCCAGCGTCAAGGGCTATCCGCTGTCGGCGGCGTTCGCGATGGGCAAGTTCGCGTTGCGCGGGCTGGCGCAAAGCATGGCGCGCGAGCTTGCGCCGCAGGGCATCCACGTCGCCCACTTCGTGATCGACGGCGCGATCCGCAATCCCGGCCGAGTCGAGCCCGCCGACAAGCCCGACAGCATGCTCGATCCCGACGCGATCGCGGCGACCTATCTCGCGGTGCTCAACCAGCCGCGCTCGGCCTGGACCTGGGAGGTCGAGCTGCGGCCCTGGGTCGAGCGCTTTTGAGGGGCCGACCGCACCGTCGATGCCGGTGAGCGCTGCGGCGCGGCGGCTTTCAAAGTCGAGCGGTCGCGCTTTCGCGAGATAGCGCAAACGGGCATGGTGCGGCCTTTGCGAGCCGGTGCGAGACCGCGATGTTCGAAGCCGAAGCCCGCTGGCTGCGCACAGCACTCGAAGGGTACGCCCTCGAGCGGCTGTCGCCGCTGGTCAACCTCGGCAGCAGCACGGCGGAGTTTCGCGAACAGGTGCAGCCCTGGGCCGAGCAGGGGTTGTTTCGCCCGCTGCGCGCCAGAGGTGTGGAGATCGTGCATGTCGACCGGCGGGTCGAGCCGGGCGTCGACCTGCGCGCCGACCTGACCGATCCCGCCGACCTGCCGCGATTGTGCGCGCTGCGGCCGCGGGCGCTGTTGTGCTGCAATCTCTTGGAGCACGTCGGAGAGCCGGAGCGGCTCGCCCGCCACTGCCTCGAAATTCTGCCCAAATCGGGGCTCGCCTTTGTGACGGTGCCGTACAGCTACCCCTATCACCGCGACCCGATCGACACGATGTACCGGCCGAGCCCGCGCGAGTTGGCGGCGCTCTTTGCCGACGCGCGACTGCTCGACGGCACGATCATCGGAGCCGGCCTCTCATACCGCGACGACGTCCGCCGGCGACCGTGGATTTTGTTGCGCCACCTCGCCCGCTTTCCGGCGCCGTTTCTGTCGTGGGAGAAGTGGCGGCGGTCGATGGCCAAGCTTTATTGGCTCGCGGCCGAATACCGTATCACCTGTGCGGTCTTCGAAAAACGCTGACCGCCGCCTCGCGCGAACGAGTGCTCGATGTCGCCGATCCTGCGCTCGGCCGTTGTTCCGGGCGCGGGCTGGTTGTTACACTCGGCGGATGCGCGTCCTCTATCACACATTGCTCTCCCCGGCCGCGCGCAAGGTGCGGATCGTGCTGCGCGAGAAGAACCTCGATTTTACCTTGAAGGCCGAGAGGACCTGGGAGCGGCGGCCGGAATTTCTCGCCCTCAACCCGGCGGGCGAGGTGCCGGTGCTGATCGAGCCCGACGGCACCGTGCTCGCCGACGCGGCGGCAATCGTCGAATATCTCGACGAGGTCTACCGCGAGAAGATGCTGATCGGCATCAACCCGGTCGACCGCGCCGAGGTGCGCCGGCTGACCGCCTGGTTCGACGTCAAGATGAACCTCGAAGTGACCGAGAACCTGCTCGGCGAAAAGATGATGAAGCGCTATCTCGGCCACGGCCAGCCCAACTCGCAGGCGATTCGCGCGGGCCACGCCAACCTGCCGCACCATCTCGACTATATCGGGTATCTCGTCGAGCGCCGGCGCTGGCTTGCCGGCGACCATTTCTCGGTCGCCGACATCACCGCCGCGGCCCAGCTGTCGAGCCTCGACTATTTGGGCGACGTGCCGTGGGACGACCATGAGCCGGCCAAGGAATGGTACGCGCGGATCAAGTCCCGCCCGAGCTTTCGCCCGATCCTCGCCGACCACCTGCCGGGGGTGGCGCCGCCGCCGCATTACGTCGACCTCGATTTCTAGAGCAGTTTTCGACCGGGTCGATGCGCTCGGCGCGCCCCCCAACCGCCCCGACCCATCGCGCGGGAGAAATACAAAAGGAGCGCTGACAGAGGCGCTCCCCATGATGGGGAGGGGTGAGCGCGGTGCAATCTCACTTTGGCGTCACGGTGGCCAGCCGCCAACCCTGTTCCCTACTCGCGTCGCGCGACAGCCTCGGTGCGCCGCCGTCGCCGCTGACGGCTTTTTGCCGCTACTGTTGCGAAGAATTTGTAGAAACTCATTTCAATAAAATGCTAATCCCTAAACGATGCGGGAAACCGGTCATTAACCTTGCGCCATGATAGTAGATCCTGTGGCTCGGCGCGGGGCCTCGCGTACCCTGAGGTGTTCGATTGCCGTTCGACAACGCGCAATCACTCGACTTCGGATTGGCCGCCGGCCCGGACTGCGCCGGGATCGAGCGCGCCACAGCGCGCTTCGAATCGGCCCATCCCTATCTCCTCTTTTCTGCGACGGCGCTCGCCGAGATCCGTCGCCTCGCCGGCAGCGACGCCAAGCTGCGGGCGCGATCCGCGTCTGAGCTGGCGCAAACCGCGCCGCCGCCGGCGCCGGAGCGGCGGACAGCCCTCAAGCGGCGGGCCCGGCGGCTGATCAACACCGCCTTTGTCGCCCTGACCGCCGACCCGTCGCTCGCCGTCCCGGCATTTGCCGCCACGCGACGGGCTCTTGTCGAATTTGCCGCGGCGGAGACCTGGAAGGAGCGGCCGGTGATCCGCTCGTTTCTCGATTGCGCCGAAACCGCGGTGGCCGTCGCCCTTGCCTATGACTGGCTCCACCCTCAGCTGAGCATAAAAGAACGGCTGGCAATCGAGGACGCCATCCGCCGGATTGTGCTTGAACCGGCACTCTCGGCATACGAGGACCGCACGCTGCTGTGGCCGCGGCTGCGCGACAATTGCGCGCTCGTCTCGCACTGCGGCATCCTCGTCGCCGCGTTGGCGGTGTTGCCGTGTTATCGCGCACTTTCGGCGGCACTCGCGCGCCGCTGCGTGGTTGCCGCCTGGGACGTGTTTTCAGCGATGGCGCCGGACGGCGGCTGGCGCGAGGGCTTGAGCTACTGGTCGCTGGCGATGCGCTACGCCGGGTTGACCGTGGCCGCGCTGGAGAGCACCTTGGGCGACAGCTTTGGCCTTGCCGAGCGGCCGGGGTTCGCCCAAACTGGCGACTTCGCCTTGCACGCCGCGGGCCCGTCCGGTGCCGCCTTCAATTTTGGGGACTCGGAACAGCGTTATGACCGGTCGCCGCTGGCTTGGTTCGCGCACCGCTTCGGCCGGCCGATCGACGGGTGGCTGGCGGGGGACGGCGAGGGCTGGTCTCTCCCGTTCCGCGCGATCTGGCCGCGGCGCAGCCAGGCCTCGCCGATGACGCTGCGGCTGCCGACCGGCAAGGTTTTTCGCAGCGTCGACCTCGCCTGTTTTCGCAGCACCTGGTCGGCCGCCCCCGCGGCGCGGCCGGTCTATCTGGCGATCAAGGGCGGCAATGTTGCGGCGCGGTTCGGCGATTGCGCGCTGAAGCCCGAGAATGTTTATTTGCACGCTCAGGCCGACGCCGGCACATTCGTCGTCGACGGGGCGCGGCATCGCTGGGTGGTCGACCTCGGCGCCGACGATTACGACCTGCCGGGATATTTCGAGCACGGCGCGGACGGCCGGTCCGGGCGCCGATGGCGCTACTATCGCTCGCAAGGGGCCGGCCACAACACCCTCATGATCGGCGGGCGCGACCAGATCCCCAACGCGCCGGCGACAATCGTCGGCAGCTGCACCGAGGGCGACGCCAAATGGGCCGTGCTGGACCTGTCGGCGGCCTACGGCCAGCCGAATGGCTCGGTGCGGCGCGGCGCCGCCTTGATCGGCCGGCAGATTGTGATCCAGGACGAGGTCGATCCGGCACTCGGCGTTGACATCGTGTGGACGATGCACACCGCCGCCGAGCCGGTGGGGTCGGCGGGGTCGACCGCTCGCTTTCGCATTGGCGAAGACAGCTTCGTCGCGCGCATTCTGGAGCCCGCAGGTGCCGGTTTCGTGCTGTCGCCGCCGCCGCCGCCACGCTCGTTTGCGCCGGCCGACGTAGAGCGGCTGCATGGCCGCGCGCTCGACGGCGCCCGCATGGTATCGGAGCTGCCGCGGCAGGTCGATGACGCCGCAGGACGCGCCGCCGGCGCACCGATCCGCCGCCTGCAGATAGTGCTGCCGGCGGGCACCCCGCGGCTGACGGTGCTGCTGCTGCCGGATTGCGACGCCGGCGAATTGGCGCTCCCGGTGGCTCCGCTCGACCACTGGCTGGCGCGGCGGCCGGTGCGGCTGACCGGCGTCCCCCGCCGCGGCTGCCGCGCGCGCGGGCTGCGCGCCACGGCTTGCATGGTCGCCGCGGCACCCGTGAAATCGGGCGCCCGGCGGCAGCGGACGGTCGCGCGCGCCCGACCCGACCATGGCTGAGCCGTCCGCGGAGCGGTCGCCCGCCGCCGATGGATTTACCACGGTCCGCCGCCGCATCGTGCTGCTGAGCCTGACCGCGTCCTCGTCGCTCGGGCTCGTCGCCTCGACGATCTACGTGCCGTCGGTCCCGGCGATCGCGCACGCCCTGCACACGCCAGTCGCCCGCGTCCAATTGACGTTTGTCGCCTACCTGTTGGCGTTCGCGCTGAGCATGCTGGTGCTGGGGCCGTTGTCGGATCGCCTCGGGCGGCGACGGACGGTCTTGTGCGGCCTCGCGCTCAGCGCTGTTGCAAGCATTCTCTGCGCGGTCAGCCCGACGATCGAGCTGCTGATCGCCGCCCGCGCCCTGCAAGGGGTCGGCGCGTGCGCCGGGCTGGTCGTCGGCCGCGCCTTGACCCGCGAGATCTGGGGGCCGGCGGCAGCCGCACAGGTCATCGCCGGACGGGCGATCGCGGCGACGCTGATGCAGGCCTGCGCGCCGGTGCTGGGGGGGTATCTGCAGGCGTCGTTCGGCTGGCGGGCGAATTTCCTCGCCGTCGCGGTCATGGCCGGCTTCGCCACGATATTGATGATCCGCTACGTCCCCGACCGGGGGCCGGCGGCACCGCGCGGCGCCGGCGCGCAGCGCAGCCTCGCGAGCTACCGAACCCTGATCGCGACCCGCCAGTTTATCGCCTATGCCTTCGCCGCGGCCGGCGCTCATGCCGGCTTTCACATCTTCGCCGCCGGCGCCCCGGCCGTGCTGATCGCCAGGTTCGGGGTGACGCCCGAGCACTACGGCTACTATGCGGCGCTGCCGCCGTTCGGGTTTCTGGTCGGCAGCTTTTTCTCGAGCCGGCTGACCCTTCGGCTCGGCGTCAACGGCATGATCAGGATCGGGGCGATGGTGCTGATCCCCGCCGGGCTCGTCATGCTGGGGCTGGCGATGTTCCACGTCTCCGGCCCCTTCGCCGTGATTGGCCCGATGATCTTCGTGTGCTGCGGCAGCGGGCTGATCACGCCCAACGCCACCGCCGGCAGCCTCGGGGTCAACCCGCGGACCGTCGGCGCCGCCTCCGGCCTCGGCAGCTTTATCCAGATGACCGCGGCGGCGGGTGCCACCGCGGCATTGGCGCTCGGCCCGAGCGGCAGCCCGCTGATCCTCTCGCTGGTCGTCGCCTGTGCCGGGCTGTTTTGCGTGACCTCGTTCAGCTCGTTGATCCAATCCCAGCGGGGGCCGGCGAAAGCGGACGCCCGCGCCCCCGTCTGACCGGCGGTGGCGCCGCCGCCCGGCGAAGCGCGGATACTCCGCCCGCCGCGCGGGTGGAGCCCACAGGCCGCGCTGGCGGCGCGCTACCCGGCGATCGGCCGGTTGTGCCGCGCGGCCCTCCCTGAAATCCGCGCGCTGGAGCGCCGTCTCGACGGCGAGGAGGCGGCCGGCCGCGACACCGTCCGGCTACGCCAGGCGATTGGCGAACTGATGTGGCGGCTGCAATATACCGGCGACGCGGCGGCGGCGGCCGCGGCGCTGGCACGGGTCCGCGCCCTCGCCACCTCCCCGCCGCCGGGCACCCCGACTCGGGACGAGCATGGCAGCTTCGGGGTCGGGACCGCGGTGTGGTTTCTGCGGCTCGACGCCTCGATCGACCCGATGCTCGCCGAGGAGTATGACGCGGCCGGCCCCGCGCCGCGCTTTCTCGACCGGGTCAACGATCCCGACCGGCTCAAGGCCTACCTCGACAGCCTTCTCGTCTCCCATCTCGACGAGGACGGCGTCGACCGTCGCAAGGAGCTGAACTTCGCGACCGGGGGCCTCGTCCGGCTGATCCTGCGCCACCGGCCGCCGGGCTATCCCTGGCACCCAGGGCTCGAAACCGTGGTCCGGCGGTTCATCGTCGACTGGCAGGACGCTAGGAGCGGCTTTTTTGGCGCGGACTACGAGGTCGACGGCGAGCGCTGGCGCACCGCCGACCTCAGCCTGACGTTCCACATGGCGCGCTACCTCGCGGGCGGGATCAGCCATTGGCCGCAACTGATCGACACGCTGATCGAGATCCGCGACGACCGCTACCCGAACGGCTGGCTCGACGACGACGGGATGACCAGCCACAACAATTACGACGTGGCGATCCTGTTCAGCCTCGGCTGGGCGCGGATGCGCGCCGACCAGCAGGTTCGCGCGCGCCGCGAGCTGGAGCGGCTGGTCGGCTGGTGCCTCGACACGGCGGTCGCCGCCGACGGAACCGTCGTCAAGCGCGCGGTCGGCGAGGCGTTGCCGGAGAGCTACTATTTTACGATTGCGTTTCTCGACACCGTCGGGTTTTTCGAGCGCGCCAAGCGCTTCTGGACCGATCGCGCGTTCCCGCAGGCGCCGGCGCTGCGCGACCTCCTCGAACGTCGGGTTCGCGAGCTCCATCGCAACCATCCGATGGTGCCGCTGGCGCTCGACCGGCTGCGCCGCTGAGCCGGATGGATTGCCCCCGCCCAATCCGCTAGGATCGACCGAGAACGACGAGACCCAGAACCACGAAACGAGGAACCGCAGATGTCGATCACGCTTGAAGGCGATGCCCGCCGCGACGTCCGGATCGAGGATGTCGAATACCAGCGCCAGGGCGGCCGGCCGATGCTGGCGCGGCTCTACCGGCCGAGCGGCGCCGGCCCGTTCGCGGCGGTGGTGCAGGTCCACGGCGGCGCCTGGGTCAACAAGGACCGCACCGACAACGACTTTATCGCCAAGGCCTTGGCCGAGAGCGGCATCCTCGTCGCCTCGGTCGACTTCCGCATGCCGCCCGAGGCGCCCTACCCGGCCTCGCTCGCCGACATCAACCTCGCCACCCGCTGGCTGAAGGCGAATGCCGCGGAATTCAGAACCCGCGCCGACTGGGTCGGCAGCTTTGGCACGTCGAGCGGCGGCCACCAGGTGCTGCTGGCGGCGATGCGGCCCGAGGACCCGCGCTATTCGGCATTGTGGCTGGCCGACGCCCCGGCGCTCGACGCCCGGCTCGCGTTTGTGATCTCCGGCTGGGGTGTCCTCGACCCGCTGTTGCGCTACGAGCTTGCGAAGAAGGCCGGCAACGCCGAGCTTCTCGAAAACCATCACAATTTCTGGGGCGACGCGGCGACGATGGAAGAAGGCAACCCGCCCCGCATGCTCGACCGCGGCGAGAAGGTGGCGCTGCCGCCGGCGCTCGTCTTTGGCGGCGACAAGGACGAATGGGTCCCGGTCGCGCTGATGAAGAAATTCGTCGCCGACTACCAGAAAGCCGGCGGCGAGGTCGAATTGCAGCTCTATGAGGGCGCCAACCACGGCTTTATGACCGGCGAGCCCGACGCGCCCTACGCCGCCCGCGCGATCGAGCGCATGAAAGCGTTCATCCGCAAGCACACCACCGGCTGACCCCGGCGCGCCGCAGGGCGTCTGTAGGAGCGCACCAGGCGAATTCCCGGTTCGACGGGAAATGTCGGGAATTTGCCGCCCGTCAGCCGGATGTGACGGCAAATTCTTCTGCGGCAACAACGGATTGCGGGCGCATTCCCGTGACGGGCACAATCGGGAATTTGCGCCGGCGAAGCGGGAATTGATGCCACGGAGCCGGGAATTGACCGCAGCGCCCGACACCCCGGCGCGTGGCAGCACGTATTCGACCGTTTGCGACGCCGGCATGCAAATCTGCTCGCATTTCTTGGGTCCCAATCCAACGGGGCCGTCATGTCATGCAATTGTGGCGATTGTTTCGGCGCTGTTTCAGGTGAAGAGGCATCGCCGGTCGGGTGGTACGACGACATCGGGAAAAGGAGGTTTCGATGCGTTGGATTGCTACGAATCCGGAAAGCTATGACGGGCAGGTGGTCGGAAGCGGCCAATGCGTCGCGTATGTCGAGCGGGCGTGCGGTGCCCCGCATACCTCGCAATGGAAGCGCGGCGATTTGGTCAAGGGCAGCAACGTGGCTCAGGGCACTGCCATCGCGACGTTCGAACCGATGGCGCTTACGGCAACACCCCGGGCCGGTCGCACGCTGCGGTGTTCCATCAGCAGAACCCGTCGGGCCTTCTCGTGTGGGACCAATGGGTCCACCACCCGGTCGCACCGCGGCTGATCCGCTTCAAGGGCGGCGAGGGCCTGCCGGTCGACGATGGCGACCAGTTCTACGTCATTGAAGCCGTGTGAGGCGGTGGCCGACCGGGCACGAAGCCGTTGGCCGTTGTCGCCGTGCCGTCCCATGAGCCTTCAAACCCGTGGTGTGGTTCGGCGGCACCGCGCTACGCGGCGATCGGTTATTCTGGCTTCCAAACGCGGGAGCCGAATGGAGCCTGAGGGTGTGTGAAGTTCGCGGCTGAATCGGGCGGGTGCCGTTGCGATTTCGGCACTCGCCGGCGACCCCATCCGCCGTTCTCGTCCTGGCTCAGTGCCTGCTTTTTTTGTGGCCCGCAAGGTGTGCACTCGTCTGTGCGCGGCAACGGCGCCCGCCCGTACCAGTGCCCGCCTGAACCGGTAACGTGCTTGGCGCAGCCGGTCGCGGCGGTCAGGCGGGCACCA
>DATMLF010000047.1:0-27811 GCA_035570595.1 Allostellaceae bacterium | reverse complement strand
AGTGGAAAATAGCAGAAGGGCGAGGGCGAAACGACGCCTGGTTGGCTATTGCGGCGGCGCCTGCCCTCGGGGCGGGCGGAGCGGGAGCTTCGCCCGATATCCACCGCGGCGGCGGCTTGCGATTTCGTCCTGGGGATGATGCTGTTGAACTCGCGAAGGGGCTACAGGGTGAGTTCCCAGGTCTCGCCGACGAGGTCGTGGCCAAAGCTGTGGTGCGGCTGCGCGTCGACCATGCGAAACCCGGCGTTCTCGTAAATCCGCCGCGCCGCGACGAGGACGCTGTTGGTCCACAGCGACACCTTTTGATAGCGGGCGTCGCGGGCAAAGCGCAGGCATTCCTGAACCAGCCGGGCGCCGATGCCGTGGCCGCGCGCCTCGGGCTCGACCAGCAACAGGCGCAGCTTGGCGACGGCGGCACTGTCTTCGACCAGCATTGCCGAGCCGACGGTTTCGCCGTCCTGTTCGGCAATCCAGCAGCATTCGCGCTCTCGCTTGAACTCGCGCAGGAATTTTGCCGCGACCTCGGCGACCAGCGCCTCGAACTGCAAGTCCCAGCCGTATTCGCGCGCATAGAGCACGCCGTGGCGCGCGGTGATCCAGCCGATGTCGCCCGCCCGGTGCGGGCGCAGCACATAGCCGGAGCCGCCGCTGCCGGGGCCACCGAGAATCCGCTCGATCGCGCCGGCGGCGGCGGAAAGCCGAGTCTGCGCGTCTTCCGGCAGGGTGCGCAGCAGCGCCCCGACCTCGGCCTGCGAGCGCGCGTCGAGCTCGGCAAAGGCAGCATGCCCCGGCTCGGTCAGGGCCAATAGGCCGAGGCGCCGGTCGGCGGCCGAGCGGGTGCGATGGACCAGCCCGCGACGCTCGAGGCCGCGCAAGATGCGGCTCAGATAACCGCGGTCGAGCCCTAGTTGCTTGCCGAGCCCGGCCGCCGTCTGCTCGTCGGCGGCGGCGATTTCGTACAACACGCGCGCCTCGGTCAGCGAGAACGGGCTCGCCAGCAACCCGTCTTCCAGCACGCCGATTTTTTGCGTGTAGAAACGGTTGAACCGGCGCAGTTCGGCGACCCGCCGCTGAAAACCCGTGTCCTGCATGGGCGCACCCGATTAAAGATGCTATCGTCAACAAGATTGTTGACTCTGTCAACCTAATCAACACGGGAATGGCATCTGCTTTGCGCCGCAACGCGGTCGGCTGGCAGCTCGCTCGACCGAGGTCGTACCGGGTTGGGCCAAGTCCCGGCGGCGGGATTGCCGGGCCTGGCGCTTGCCGCTAGAGTCGCGCGAGCTTTTTGACGGGAGCGCCTCCAATGAAGACCTTTGTGCGCTGCGGCCAGCTGTTCACCGGGCGCGACGACGATGCCGAAGCCGGGCGGACGCTGGTCTTCGATGAAGCGGGCGTGATCCTTTATGTCGGCGCCGACGCGGATGCGCCGCAGCGGGCGCGCGGCGACCGGGCATTCGATTATTCGCAGCTCTTCGTGATGCCCGGGCTGATCGACGTGCACACCCACCTCGCCTACGGCAACGCCAAGAGCGAGGAGGACATCGACCTCTACAGCCCGCTCGAGTTTCGCGCGCTGCGCGGTCTGTTCTTCGCGCAGAAATGCGCCGCCGCCGGTTTTACCGCGCTGTGCTCGCCGGGGGACGCCGGCCAGATCAGCCTGTCGATCCGCAACGCGATCCGCGCCGGGCTGTTCGACGGCCCGCGGGTCATGGCGGCCGGGCCTTACATCACCAGCCATCAAGGCCTGACCGACTGGTATCCGACGTGGATCGGCGCCCCCGAAACCTCGATCGGCAAGCTCGTGACAAATACCGCGGAGGCGGTCCAGGAAGTCCGCCGCCAGGTCAAGAACGGCGTCGACTGCATCAAGATCGCGCTCGACGGGATTCAGCGCCGCGACAACGGCGAGCTCGTCGCCGCGTTCAACCAGGACGAAACCGACGCGATGGTGCGCGAGAGCCATCGCCTCGGCAAAAAGGTCGTCGTGCATGCCCGCGGCCGCGAGGCGACGCTCTATGCCGCGCGCAGCGGGGTCGATTTGATCTTTCACGCCAACCATCTCGACGACGAGTGCATCGCCGCGATGCTCGAAACCGGCAGCGCGTTGTGCCCGACCCTGACCCAGCCGAAAAACGTCATCGACTTTACCCAGCCGCACGAGCCCGCCGGGCAGAAGGGCCGGCCCGCCGCGGCGCTGCGCGAGTACGAGATCGGCTGCGTCAACTGGAAAAAGGCGCGCGCCGCCGGCATCCCGTTTATGACCGGGACCGACACCGGGTTCGCGGTCACACCCTATGGCGAGTGGAATGCGCGCGAGCTCGAATTGTTCGTCGACGACCTCGGCTTCAGCCCGGCCGCGGCGATGCGCGCGGCGACCGAGGTCAACGCCCGCTTTATGACCGAAGGCGACCGGATCGGGGCATTGGAGCCGGGGCGGTTCGCCGATTTTATCGCGGTCGACTTCTCGCCGCTGAGCGACATCGGCCTGTTGCAGGAGCGCAGCCGGATCCGCGCCGTCCACATCGCCGGCGAGAAGTTTGAGGTCGAGGAACGCGGCTATGACCCGCGCAAGGTCACCGATTTCGCGCTCAGCAACTGGACCGAGCTCTACACCCGCAGCCGGGTCGCCGAATTGCGCCGCCAGCGCCCCACCCTCGCCGCCGCCGAGTAGCGCCGCCGGACCGATTTCGTCTTGGCCGGGCTCGACCCGGCCATCCACGCCTTCGCGACACCCCCGAGGCGCCGTTGTGCGTCCGTGGATGCCCGGAACAAGTCCGGGCAAGACGATTCCCGGTGGCGCTTGACGACAACCGCTGCGGAAACGTGCTCCGTTTCGCGTAGGGACGGCCGCGGGCTAGAGGGCGGGCCGGAGCCCGAACGCGACGCCGACGAGCATGATGACGACGCCGCTCGCGACTTCGCCGTAGCGCTCGACCGCGCCGAGCCGCAGCCGCTGCAGCCCGGCGGCGGAATAGACGCAGAGGATCGTATAGGTCGCGATCGTCGCGAGCGCGAAGACCGCGGCCATGACCGAAATCAGCGCGGCGCCGTATTTGGCGGCGGCGAAAAACGCCGGGATGCCTTCGACCATCGGCGAGGAGCCGAGGACCAGCAGCAACGCGGTGCGCCCGCTCGTCTTGTGGCGATGGCGGTGCAACGGCGGCGCGCTCGCGAATCCGGCCGAGACCGCGTGCGCCGTCCGCGGCGTGTGGTCGTGCCAATGCAGGTGCGCCGCACCACGCCCGTGGCGGTGGACATGCGCGTGCCTCGTCAACACCGCGGCCTCGCCGCGCAACGGAGCGTAGAGCCGGTCGTCGGCGAGCGCCGGCGCACGCCTGTAGGCGGGCATGTCCGGTTCGCCCGCGACGCGATCCGACGCGTCTTCATCCCGGTGAGCGCGGGTGTCGTCGCGATGGGCGTGGTGGTTGCCGTGGTTGTCGGTGTGGGCGTGAGCATGCCGATGACCGTGGTTGTGGCGAGGGCCGCGATCCGTTGCGGCGCCCAGCTCGCGCCAGGCCGAGACCGCGACCCAGCCGCCAAACGCGACCAGCGCCGCGCTCGAGACGAGATCGACGAGATGGCCGAAGCGGTCGGCGAACGCGACCCCGGCGACCCACACCGCGAGCCCGATCACCAAGGTCGAGGCGACATGCCCGGCCCCGGCCTGCAAGGCGGCGCGCGCCGTTTCGGTCGTTGTCCAGCCGCGCTCGCGGGCGACGAGCGCGATCGGGGCCCAATGGTCGGGGACCATCGTGTGCAGCACGCCGACCGCGCCGACCGCGCCAACCAACAGCAGCGGAGGCGCCCAGCTCATGGTTCGCCCTCGTGCGGGTGGCGGTGGCCGGGGTCGATGTGACCGTGCGGGTGCGAATGCCGGGTGCCGTCGGCATGGGTGTGCTCGTGCTCGTGAAAGACGATCTCGAGCCGCCGGCCAAAGGCGTCGGCGATCCGGCACAGGGTCCGGAGGCTCGGCGTGTGGTCGCCGCGCTCGAGCCGCGAGATCATCGACTCGGTCATGCCGAGGCGCTGCGCCAATTGCCGCTGCGTCTCGCGGCGGTGGGCACGCAGCGCCAGCAGCTGGCGCGCGCATCGGGCGGCGAGCGCCGCGCTGTCGTTGGCCGCACCTCGATCGGAAACCGGGTCCATCAGCGCCTCTTCGCAAATCTGCTAACCCCGTCTTAGCAGAATTGCGAACTCGCCGTCAACCGGCGACGGGCCGCCCCCCGCCGCGCCGGGGCTTAGTTGAGC
This sequence comes from Allostellaceae bacterium, assembly GCA_035570595.1. Lineage (GTDB taxonomy): Bacteria > Pseudomonadota > Alphaproteobacteria > ATCC43930 > CGMCC-115725 > AP-15. The sequence continues at coordinate 23,560 of DATMLF010000047.1, read as the reverse complement.
CGGACGTATTCGTAGTCGGCCGGGCGGCTGTCGATGCCGATTTCGGGGGGTGCGAGCCAGCCCGCGATCTTGCCGGGCTCGCCGACGCGCCGCATCAGCGAGCCGACAAAGGCGCGGTCGCCGGCATCGGGCAGCCACTCGCGCTGGCGCGCCGCCCAGTCGCCCTCGCCGATCGGGTTGCCGTGCGGGTCGGTGCGGATTTCGGCCCACACCCCGACCGCGCGGCAAAAGCGCGGGCTCGGCAGCGCCAGGCGGAAGTCGTAGCCGGCCTCGGCGATCAGCCGGTTCCATGCCCGGATCCCGATCTCGCAGTCGGCGATGTAGGCGCGGCGTGTGACCTCGTTCATCGCGTTGCGCATCGCCACGTCTTCGGGGAAAACGCCGAGCCTGCGGTCGGGGACGTCGATGCGCAGACGCTCGCCGAGCGCCACATGGTCGGGGTATCGCGCTTCGTCGGGCCGGCCCTTGATGCCGGTCGTAAAATACTGGGCGGCGTTTGACGAAATCTCGGCGCCGAACAGGTCGAGCGACGAGCTGAACCAGAAATTGACGTAGCGCTGCAAGGTCGGCAGGTCGATCGCGCCCCCGGCGCGGACATCGGCCGGGTCCTCGCTGGCAAACGCCTTCATCATTTCGAGCGTCCGCCTGACGACCCGGGTGATCCCGGTGCGGCCGACGAACATGTGGTAGGCCTCTTCGGTCAGCATAAAGCGGCAGGTCCGCGACAGCGGGTCGAACGCGCTTTCGGCGAGGCTTTTCAGCTGGTAGCGGCCGTCGCGGTCGGTGAAATAGGTGAACATGAAAAAGCTCAGCCAATCCGCGATCGGCTCGTTAAAGGTGCCGAGGATGCGCGGCTTGTCGGGGTCGCCCGAATGGCGCGCCAGCAATTCCTCGGCTTCCTCGCGGCCGTCGCGGCCGAAATGGGCGTGCAGCAAGTACACCATCGCCCACAGATGGCGGCCTTCCTCGACATTGACCTGGAACAGGTTGCGCAGATCGTAGAGCGACGGGCAGGTCAGCCCCAACAGCCGCTGCTGCTCGACCGAGGCGGGCTCGGTGTCCCCTTGCGTGACGATCAGCCGGCGCAGGCTGGCGCGGTGCTCGCCCGGCACCTGCTGCCACACCGGCTCGCCAAGCGCATCGCCAAAGCCAATGCGGCGATCGGGCACCTGGTCGGCGAGGAAAATGCCCCAGCGGTATTCGGGCATCCGCACCATGCCGTATCTGGCCCAGCCGTCGCCGTCGACCGCGGTTGCGGTGCGCAGGTAGACCTCGTGGCGGTGCGACCCGCTCGGCCCCATCTCGCGCCACCAGTCGAGAAACCGCGGCTGCCAGTGTTCGAGCGCGCGCTGCAGGGCGCGGTTGTCGTCGAGCCCGACATTGTTCGGGATCGTCTGCCGATAGTCGATGGCCATGTCACCCCTGTCTTTCTTGGAAATCCCCGGCCTTGAAAATCCCAGACGCCCTTAGAAATTCGAGGCGCCGAGCGCGTCGCCGGCTGGAGGCCCCCGCCCGCCGCCGGCAGTGCTGTTGACCCAAAGTTTGTAAAGGCAGCGCTAAACCCGCTCCCAATCGAACCTCGCCTTGGCGCCGCTGCCGTAGCGCTTCAGCGCGCCGTTCTCGCCGGTCGCGTTGGGCCGCGAAAACACCCAGTTCTGCCAGGCCGAGAGGCGCGCGAAGATCTTGCTCGCGACGGTCTCCGGCCCGGCAAAGCGCAGATTGGCCTCCATGCCGGTCAGCGCGTCGGGCGAGAGGCTCGCGCGCTCCTCGAGCGCCAGGCGAATTTCGTCGCCCCAGTCAAGCTCGTCCGGCGCGAACGTCACGAGCCCTTCAGCGAGCGCCGCCGCGGCATCGCGCACGCCCGGCGCGAGCGCCACGGCGTCGTCATTGAAGCGCGCCGCGAGCCGGGTGCGGCCGTTGACCATTTCGAGGCCGGCGAAATTGAGCGGCCCGAGCGCGATCCGCGGCCCCTCGGCGAGCATGTAGCTGCGGTCGGCGGCTAGCGCCAATTCACAGAGGCTGCCGCCAAAGCACGAGCCCTCGTCGACGACCGCGAAGAGGCTGCGCGAGGCGACGTCGAGCCGCTGCAAGGCGCGGCGCAGAAACCCGATCGTCTCGCGCACGAACCAGTGGCCGCGATGGCGCGCCAGCGCGGCGTCGCACGCGAGCGCCCGCTCGATGTCGCCCTGCGTCTTCAGCACCAGCGTGCCGATCTCGGGCTCGTTCGTCCGCAGCAGCAAGAGTGCGTCGTCGAGCTCGCGCGCCATCGCGAGCGGCCACCAGTCGGCACCCGCGGCGAGGATGCCGGCGAGGTCGCCGGGCACGTCGTCGACGCCCGGGCCGGCCACGGTCAGGGTCGCCGTCCGATCGCGGCGGGGAATTTCGACCGCGACGCGGCGGTAACGCCAGCCGTGCGTGTCGGCGCTGCGCTCGAGGGCCGGCAATGCGACGCCTTGACCGTCCGCCGGGCGGCCGCTCAGCGCCGCCAGCGCCGCCGCGCGCTCGCCGACGAGCTGGCGAAACCCGGCCGGCGGCGCCGTCCGATCGACTAGCCCCCACGCCAGGGCGCGGTCGGCGCGCACACCCTCAGCGGTGGTGCAGAAGACATCGGCGAGGTCGCGGCGCACCTTGCGCTTGTCGACGAGCCGGGTCAGGCCGCCGGTTCCGGGCAAGACGCCGAGCAACGCCACTTCGGGCAGGCTGACCGTGCTCGAGCGGTCGTCAACCATGACGATCTCGTCGCAGGCGAGCGCCAGCTCATAGCCGCCGCCGGCGCAGGCGCCGTTGACCGCAGCAATAAACTTGAGCCCCGAACGGGCGCTCGAATCCTCGATGCCGTTGCGCGTCTCGTTGGTGAACTTGCAGAAATTGACCTTTTGCGCGTGGCTCGCCTGGGCCAGCATGTAGATGTTGGCGCCCGAGGAGAAGACCCGCTCCCTGGCGCTCGTCAGTACGACGACGCGCACCGCCGGGTGCTCGAAGCGGATGCGGTCGAGCGCGTCGGCGAGCTCGATGTCGACGCCGAGATCGTAGGAGTTGAGCTTCAGCCGGTAGCCGGGGTCGAGCCCGCCCGCCTCGGCAACGTCGAGCGCCAAAGTCGCGACCGGCCCGTCGTACGACAGCCGCCAATGCCGATAACGCGCGGGATCGGTGTCGAACGTGATCATAGGAACTTTAATTCACCATGATCTCGCGGCAGATGCAATATCGTTCATCAGACCCGACGGCAATGCGGCGAGCAAGGCGCGAAAGCTCGCCTCGACCTCCTGCCCGGAGGTGTCGATTGCTGCGTCGGCCTGGGCGTAAAGCGGCTCGCGGGCGGCGAGGATTCGGTGCAGGTCGGCCATCGCCTCTTTGTTGTCGGCCATCGGGCGCAAATCGCCTTGCAGCTGGACGCGGCTCATATGCTCCGCCGGTGCCGCCCGCAGCCAGACCGTAAAGCAATGGCCGAGCAAATCCTGGTAGGTCGCGGGCTCGGCAACGATGCTGCCACCGGCGGCGAGCACGAATCGGGGCTCCCGCTCGACGATCTCGCCGAGGACGCGGCGCTCGCAGCGCCGGTACGCCGGCTGGTCGTAAAGCGCGAAGATTTCGGCCAGCGACAGGCCGAAATCGCGTTCGATCTCGGCGTCGAGCTCGATGAACGGCACCTCGAGATGCCCTGCCAGGCGGCCGCCGAGGGTCGACTTGCCGGCGCCGCGCAACCCGATCAGCGCAATCCGCCGGTCACGCGCGACCCGGTTGGCCAACGCGAAATGCGTGCCGACCAGCGTCTGCACCTCGGCCAGCTGCTCCGGCGACAGCCGGCGCAGCAGGTCGACGATCTGCCGCAATTCGGCGGGCTCGACGCTGTCGTCCTCGACCAGCCGCGCCAGCGGCTGGTTCAGCGCCGCGGCAACCCGCTGCAAGAGCGCGATCGAGATGTTGCCGCGGCCGGCCTCGAGCTGGGCGAGATAGCGCTCCGAGAGGCCGGTGTCGCGAGCCAGGATCTTGCGGGTCATGCCGCGCCGCGCGCGCTCCTCCCGCACCCGCTCGCCGAGCCGGGCGAGATAGTCGTCCCTGTCCGGAAAGCGGGGTGGGCCGGTCATCCTTGACCGAAGCATATGAGAAACATGATGCTTGTCCACCTGTCGGGAGGCACGGCCGATGGACTACAACGCCGCCGTAGATCTGATCGGGCGCAACCTCGCGGCCGGCCGCGCCGGGAAGACCGCGTTTGTCGACGATCAAGGCCATTACAGCTATGCCGACCTCGCCGAGCGGGTCGGGCATTTCTCCGGTGCGATGCATGCCCGCGGCATCGAGCGCGAGCAGCGTATCCTGCTCTGCCTGCATGACGGCATCGACTTTCCGACCGCGTTTCTCGGCGCGATCGCGGCCGGGATCGTGCCGGTCGCGGTCAACACGTTGCTCGCCCGCGACGAGTTCGCGTTCATGCTGGCCGACAGCCGGGCCCGCGCGGTCATAGTCTCGGCGCCGGTCCTGCCGGCGATGCGGGCGGCGGTGGCCATGCTGCCCGAGCCGCGGCCGCAGATCATCGCCTCGGACCCGGCCGGCGATGCCGACCCGTTCGCCGCGCTGCTGGCTGCGGCAGCCGCCGGCGACACGGTGCGGACCCATCCCGACGAGCCCTGCTTCTGGCTCTATTCGTCGGGCTCGACCGGGCCGCCAAAGGGCACCGTCCACGTCCATGCGAGCTTGATCGAGACCGCGGACTGCTACGCGGTCCCGGTGCTCGGGATCACCCAGGCCGACATCGTCTTTTCGGCGGCGAAGCTGTTCTTCGCCTATGGCCTCGGCAACGCGCTGACGTTTCCGATGGCGGTCGGCGCGACCAGTGTCCTGACCGCCGAGCGCCCGAGCCCGGCGCTTGTCGCCCGTGTCTTGCGCGAGCGGCACCCGACGATCTTTTGCGGCGTCCCCACCCTCTACAACGCGATGCTCGCCAGCCCCGACCTGCCGCGGCCGGGCGAGCTGGCGCTGCGCTGCTGCATTTCGGCGGGCGAGCCGCTGCCGGCGGAAATCGGACGGCGCTGGGCGTCGCGCGTCGGCGTCGACATTCTGGACGGCATCGGCTCGACCGAGATGCTGCACATTTTTCTCAGCAACCGGCCGGGCGACGTCCGCTACGGCACCACCGGCAAGCCGGTCCCGGGCTATGCGCTCAAAATCGCCGACGAGGCGGGGCAGCCGGTGCGGCGCGGCGAAATTGGCGACCTGGTGGTCAGCGGGCCGACCGCCGCGGCCGGCTATTGGAACAACCGCGAGCGCAGCCGGACGACTTTCCTTGGCGAGTGGACGCGAACCGGCGACAAGTATTTCGAGGACGAGGACGGCTATTACGTCTATTGCGGGCGCAGCGACGACATGCTGAAAGTGCACGGCATGTTTGTCTCGCCGGCCGAGGTCGAGGCGGTGCTGATCGCGCATGACGACGTGCTCGAAACCGCGGTCGTCGGCGCCGCCGACGGCGACGGGCTGACCAGGCCCAAGGCGTTTGTCGTCGCCAAGCCCGGCGTCGACACCGGCGACGCGCTCGCGCGCAGCTTGCAGCAGCACGCCGAGAGCCGACTGCCGGCCTTCAAATGTCCGCGTTGGATCGCCTTTCTCGACGAATTGCCAAAAACCGCGACCGGGAAGATCCAGCGCTTCAAGCTGCGCGGGCAGCCGCCGGCCGGGCCCAACTGAGCCGCGCGAGGACGCCCGCGGCGCCGCCCGGCCGGTTTGGGGTCGATGCAGCCTGCGCCGGGGCTGGTTTTCTACGGGCACGCATGCACCCGGCGCAGGCCTCGGAGCCAAATCAGGGTTGGCGTCCCCACAGGGCGGGCTCACGATGCGGGGTGCTGCACAATCGCCATTTTTCTTTGGAGAGACCATGAGCGCGCACATGACCCCGGAACAGGTCCGGTCGAAAATCGACCACCCGATCGTCGACGGCGACGGGCATTGGGTCGAATACGACCCGGTGTTCAGCGACAAGATGCGCAAGGTCGGCGGCGAGCTTGCCGCGGACGGCTTTCTGAGGGCGATGGGGACGACCCGCGAGGCGTTGTCGACAACGCCTGCCGAGCGGCGGCACAAGCGCGTCGGCCAGCAGGCGTTTTGGGCGCGCCAGGCGGAGAACACGCTTGACCGCGCGACCGCGATGATGCCGCGGCTGCTTTACGACCGGCTCGACGAGCTCGGCCTCGATTTTGTCGTCGTCTACCCGACCGCCGGCCTGCGCCTTCCGCGCATCCAGGACGACGCCACCCGCCGCGCCGTGATCCGCGCCTACAACGTCGTCTCGGCGGACTATTTCGGCGGCCTCGGCGATCGCCTGACCCCGGCGGCGATCATCCCGATGCACACCCCCGACGAGGCGATCGCCGAGCTCGAGTTCGTCACCAGGGAATTGGGCTCGAAGGTCGGGATGTTCGGCAGCAACATGGCGCGCAAGGTGCCGGCCGCGGCCGCCAACGACCCCGACACCGCGCGGTTTGCGGTGTGGTACGACGTGCTCGGCCTCGACAGCGAATACGACTACGATCCGGTCTGGGCGAAGTGCGTGGAGCTGGGCATCGCTCCGACATTCCACAGCGCCGCCAGCAACCAGGGCCTGCGCCTGTCGCCGACCAATTTCTGCTACAACCACATCGGCCATTTCGCCGCCGCCGGCCATGCGACTGCCAAGGCGATCTTTTTGGGCGGCGTCACCCGGCGCTTCCCGCAACTGCGCTTCGCCTTTCTCGAAGGCGGTGTCGGCTGGGCGAGCCAGCTCTTCGGCGACCTGATCGAGCATTGGGAACGGCGCAGCGCCAGGGCCTTGGAGCGCATGCACCCGGACAAGCTCGACCGCGCCCAGCTGATGGGCCTCGTCGAAAAATACGGTTACGGCGACATCGCCGCCGCATTGCGCGAGCGCGGCGGGCTGCCCGACCCGGAGCAGGCGTTTTTGACCGGGGGGGTCGAGAACGTCGACGACTTCTCGGCGTGCAAGATCACCCGCAAGGAGGACTGGGTCGACCTCTACGCCAAGCCGTATTATTTCGGCTGCGAGGCCGACGACCGCATGAACGCGACCGCGTTTGGCCGCTCGAACCCGTTCGGGTCAAAGCTGAACGCGATCTTCAGCTCGGACATCGGGCATTTCGACGTGATCGACATGCGCCACCCATTGCCCGAGGCCTACGAGCTGGTCGAGGACGGCCACATCACGGCGGACAATTTCCGCGCCTTCACGTTTGAGAACGCGGTCAAGCTGTGGGGCACGCAGAACCCGAAATTCTTCGAGGGGACGCGCGTCGCCAAGGAAGCCGCCGCCGTGCTCGCCGCGGCGCAAACCCCGACCCGCGCCGCCGCCGAATAAGCGCACCCCATTCTCCCGACACGGCAGCGCCGCCCCGGTGGGCGGCGCTTGTCGTTTTGGAGCCGCGTCGCGCGCGGTCGCGGCCTCACCCTTGCGGGTGGGTAAAGCGCAGGATCAGGCCGGCCGCTCCCTTGGCGTGGCCCTTGAGTGCTGCGAACAGCTCGTCGCGGGTCATGCCCGGCTGCAAGGCCTTGGGGTCGAGATCGGTCGCGATCAGGGTCAGGGTGTAGTGATGGTAGTCGCCGACCGGCGTGCACGGCCCGAAATACGTCGCCTTTCCCATCGTGCTCTTGCCGCCGACATATTTGTCGGAAGGCTTGCTGAGCTCGCCCTCGGCAAACCCGCTGACCGAGGCCGGGATGTCGTAGGTGACCATGTGCACGACGCCCAGGCCGCCGCGGGCCTCCGGGTCGACCATGATCAAGGCAAAGCTGTTGGTCCCCGCCGGCGGGTTCGACCAGGCGAGCGGCGGCGAGACGTTGTCGCCGACACAGTTCGGGCTCGCCTTGTTGTTGCCGGCGTTCTTGGCCGCGATGACGGCGTTGTCGGCGTAGGCCGGCGAGGTCAGCTTGAACGGCTCGGCGGCGAGCGCGGCATGGCCGGCCCACGCCATCCCCAGACCGATCCCGGCGGCGATCACGGCCTTTCTCATGTCAACTCTCACGGCATTCCCTCCCGCTGCGCTGTCGCACGGCGGACCATAGCCCGCCGCCCGCCGGAAGGCGAGTAGCGGCGATTAGACTAGCCGGGCCGGCCGCACGCGGCGCCGTGTCGCCGCTACCGATCAGACGGCGAGGCGGCGGTAGCGGTTGAACGGTGCCGCCGCGATGGGCTACTTGCAGCGATTGCGCGACTGCGACCACGGGATAGCCATGACCGATGAACTGCCGACCGCCGCCCGCGTATCGGATCCGGGGATCCGGGCGCTCTACGCCCTGGAGAACCGCTGGCAGGCCTGGCTCGATGTCGAGGCGGCGCTGGCCGAGGCCGAAGCCGAGCTCGGCATCATCCCGGCCGAAGCGGCCGACGCGATCGCGCGACAGGCGCGTTTCGAGCTCCTCGACCGCGCCCGGATCGACGAAGGGTTTGCGCGCACCGGCCACACGATCGTGCCGCTCGTCTGGGAATTGAGCCGGGTGGTCGGCGAGCCGCACGGCGGCTGGGTGCATTGGGGAGCGACGACGCAGAACATCACCCAGACCGGCGACTTGTTGGTCCTGCGCCAGGCTCACCAGGTGTTTTTGCGGCTGATCGGCGAGGCGCTGAAGGCGATGGCCGACCTCGCCGAGCGCGGCGCCGACATGCCGATCGCCGGGCGCACCCATGGGCAGCACGCGCTGCCGGCGACCTTTGGCTACAAGCCCGCGGTGTGGATCGACGAGATGACCCGGCATGTCGAGCGGCTGCGCAAGGCGGCGCCGCGCATTTTTGTCGCGATGCTGGGCGGCGGTGCGGGCACCTTTGCCTCGCTCGGCGCCAACGGGCCAAAGGTGCAGGACGGCATCGCCCGCCGGCTCGGCATGGGCTCGATGCGGGTCCCGGCGCGCACGATCGGCGACCACCTCGCCGAAAACATCTGCATCTTCGGCCTTGTCGCCGCGACCTGCGGCAAGATCGCGCGCGAGATCTACACCCTGATGAAGACCGAGTTTGGCGAGGTCGAGGAGCCGGTGCCGCCGGGCACGGTCGGCAGCTCGACGATGCCGCAAAAGCGCAACCCGAAGCTGTGCCAGGACATCATCGCCGCCGCCGCCGAGGTGCGCGCCTGCGTGCCGCTGGCGCTCGAGGCGATGCAAACCGAGCACGAGGCCGACCGCACGACGAGCCTCGTCATGGAGGCGGCCGAGGCGCGCGCCGCGATCGCGATGGGCGACATGCTGGCCCGGCTCGTCGAGGTGCTCGGCGGGCTGCGGCTCGATCCGGCGCGCATGCGGAAAAACCTCGACTTGGGCGGCGGGTTGATCATGGCCGAGGCGGTCATGCTGAACCTCGGCGCCGCGATCGGGCGCCAGCACGCGCACGATGTCGTCTACGACGCCGCCCAGGCGGCGTTTGTCGAGAACCGGCCGTTTGGCGAATTGCTCGCCGCCGACCCGCGCGTCGCGGCCCATCTCGACCGGGCGGCGATCGACCGGCTGCTCGACCCGACCGCCTACACCGGGCTGTGCGCCGAGATCGCAGGCGACGCCGCCGAGCGCGCCCGCGCCGCCGCCGCCGAGATCGACGGATAAAGGCGCCCGCCGCAGGCTCGTTGGTCACATCGTGTCGGGCACGTAGTCGGGGCCGATGAAATTGTCGAATTTCGTGGTCTCGGCCTCGAAGTGCAGCTTGACCGTGCCGATCGGCCCGTGGCGCTGCTTGGCGATCAGGATCTCCGCCGTGCCGTAGACCTCGTTGTAGCGGTTCTGCCAGCGCTCGTAGCGGTCGTTGTACTTGTCGTCGCTCTCGTCGGGGCGGCGCATCGGCTGCCCGCGCGACAGATAGTACTCCTCGCGGAAGATGAACATCACGACGTCGGAATCCTGCTCGATCGACCCCGATTCGCGCAGGTCGGCGAGCATCGGCCGCTTGTCCTCGCGGGCCTCGACCGCGCGCGAGAGCTGCGACAGCGCCAGCACCGGGACGTTCAATTCCTTGGCGAGCGCCTTGAGGCCGCGGGTGATGTTGGAAATCTCCTGCACCCGGTTTTCGAGCGTCCGCACCTGCACCGACGGGCGCAGCAATTGCAGGTAGTCGATGACGATCAGCCCCAACCCCTGCTGGCGCATCAGGCGCCGCGCGCGGGTGCGCAACGCCGAGACGCTGAGCGCCGGGGTGTCGTCGATGAACAACTTCAGCGCCTGCAGACGGTGGCTCGCCTGCAGAAAACGGTCGAAATCCTCGCGGCTGACATCGCCGCGGCGAATGCGGTCGGAGCTGACCCCCGATTCCTCGGCGAGGATGCGGGCGGCGAGCTGCTCCGCCGACATTTCGAGCGAGAAGAAGCCGACGACGGCGCCGTCCTCGGCTTGGGTGCGGCCATCGGCGGTCTGGACAGGCTTGTAGGCGCGCACCGCGTTGAAGGCGATGTTGGTGGCGAGGGCGGTCTTGCCCATCGACGGTCGGCCGGCGAGGATCACGAGGTCGGACGGGTGCAGGCCGCCGAGCTTGTTGTCGAGGTCGACAAAGCCGGTGGCGACGCCGACGGTCTTGCCGCTTTTCTTGAACGCCGCCTCGGCCATCGTGATGGCGTTGGTCAACGGCACCGCGAAGGCGCGAAAGCCGCCCTCGCTCTGGCCCGCCGTCGCGAGGTCGAACAGCTTTTTCTCGGCGCGCTCGATCTGCTCGGTCGCGCGGTCGTCGAGGTCGTGCCGGTAGGCGTCGTTGACCACGTCCTCGCCGACGACGATCAGCTGGCGGCGCAGGTGGAGGTCGTGGATGTGGCGGCCGTAATCCTCGGAGTTGATGACGGTGACGGCGGCCCCGGCGAGCCGCGCCAGATACTGCGCGCCGCCGATCTCGGCGAGCGCCCCGTCCTGGTCGAAAAGGTTCTTCAAGGTCACCGGGTTGGCGATCTGCCCGCGCTCGACGAGCTTGCCGATCGCGGCGTAGATGCGGCCGTGGACGGCATTGCCGAAATGCTCGGGCAGCAGGAACTCCGAGACCCGCGAATAGGCGCCGTTGTTGATCAGGATGGCGCCGAGCAATGCCTGCTCGGCGTCGGTATTGTAGGGCGGGGTGCGGATCAGCTCGGGGTCGGCGCCGTAGAGCGGCGTCACACGGGAAGCAGTTGTCTCCATCCCCCGAGGGTATCACCCGCCGGCCCGGCCGGCCCGCGCGGAAGGATGCACACCCTGTGGAAGGTGGGACTCCTCAGGCGGCGCGTTCGGCGGCGGTGTCGCGCTCGCGCTCCCGGTCGACCATGTAGTCGCGGACGAGCGGCACCGCGTCGAGCGTCTTGGCGAGCTGCATCTGGAACACCATGTGCCCGCCGTGCCGGAACGCGATCTCCGAGCCGACGAGGTACATTTCCCACATCCGGCAGAACCGCTCGTCGTAGATCGCCTTGATGCGGTCGCGGTTCTGCTCGAAACGCCGCCGCCAGGCGCGCAGGGTGCGGGCGTAATGCAGCCGCAGGATCTCGACGTCGGTAATCCACAGCCGCTGCCGCTCGACGACCGGCACGACTTCCGACAGGGCCGGCACATAGCCGCCCGGAAAGATGTACTTGCGGATCCAGGGCGCGGTCGAACCGGGCCCGTCCATGCGCCCGATCGCATGCAACAGCGCTACCCCGTCAGCCGCCAGCAGCGACTTCACCTTGGCGAAAAACTCGGAGTAGTGGTTGAGGCCGACATGCTCGAACATGCCAACCGAGACGATGCGGTCGTACTGCCCCGCTTCCTCGCGGTAGTCGCGCAGGAAAAAGCGGACCCGGTCGGAGAGCCCGGCGGCAACGGCGCGGCGGGTCGCCACCTTGTGCTGCTCGACCGACAGGGTGAGCCCGGTCACCTCGGCGCCGCACTCGCCGGCGAGATAGAGCGCCAACCCGCCCCAGCCCGAGCCGATGTCGAGCACCTTGTGCCCGGGCTCGATCACCAGCTTGGCGGCGATGTGCCGCTTTTTGTCGAGCTGCGCCTGGTCGAGGTCGTCGTCCTCGCCGCGAAAATAGGCGCAGGAATATTGCCGGTCGCGATCGAGAAACAGCTCGTAGAGCTGATCCGACAAATCGTAGTGGTGGGCGACGTTGCGGCGGGCGCGCGCCAGCGGGTTGTACTGATGAAGGCGGCGCAAAAACGTGTACGACCCGTTCAGCAGCCGCGACAGCACGCTCTCGGGCATCGCCTCGATATTGAGCTGCAGCAGGTCGATCAGGTCGTAAAGACTGCCCTCCTCGATCGTCAAAGTGCCGTCGACAAAGGCCTCCGGCAAATAGAGCCGCGGCCGGACGAGCAGCTTGCGGTGCAGCGCCGCGTCGTTGAGGCGGATCGCGGCGCTCGGCCCCGGCGCGCCGGCGAAATCATGGGGCGTGCCGCTGGCGTCGACGACGCGCAGCCGGCCCTTGGTGACAATCCTCTCGAACAAACGCGCAAGTAGCATCGCGACGAGACCGAACAGATAGGCTTCCCCTAATATCGGTTACGTTGCGCCGCACAAACAAGGGGTTCGATGTTATTTCGGGCTCGCCTCGGCGGGGGTCGGGGCGGGGGTCGGCGCCAGGCGCTCCTCCTCGAACTCGTCCTCGTCCCCGAGCCGCAGCGGGTCGATGCCGCGCGCCTGCATCGCCGCCTCCTCGGCGGACTGCGCGACATTGGCGGTGACGGTGACCGACACCTCCGGATGCAGCACGACGCGCAGCGGGTGCAGGCCGAGATTCTTGATCGGCCGGTCGAGCACAACCTGATGCCGCTCGATCGTAAATCCGGCGTTGGTGACCGCGTCGGCGATGTCGCGGGCCGAGACCGAGCCGTAGAGCTGGCCGCTTTCGCCGGCCTGGCGCACCAGCACCACGCTCAGCCCTTCGAGCTTGGCGCCGACCTCGCTCGCCTCGGCGCGGCGCTGCAGGTTGTTGGCTTCGAGCTGGGCGCGCTGGGTTTCGAAATAAGCCAGGTTCTCCTTGGTCGCGCGCAGCGCCTTTTTTTGCGGCAAGAGATAGTTACGGGCGAAGCCGGGTTTGACTTTGACGCGCTGGCCCATCTGGCCGAGCTTTTCGACCCGTTCGAGCAGGATCAGCTCAATCATCGATCTTTTCTCCACTGGATCGGACGGGCGCCGGCGGCGCAAACCGCCGCCGCAACCCGAGCGGGGCGTCGAGCACCCCCAAAACCGCGACCGCCAAGAGCGGCCATCCGAACAAACCGGCCAACACGTAGAAGGCGACAAGCGGGACCTGCGGCCGCGGCAGGCGGCGCACCGCCGTGTGCAATACCGCGAGGCCGGCGAGGCAGAACGGGACCGACAGCACGATCAGCATGTTGACCCCGACAAACCGGGCGGCGCCGCCGACCGCCGCCAGCACGGCCGCGACGGCGAGAAGCGCCGAGAACCACATCGGCAGGCTGAGCGCCGCGAGGTCGGGAGACGGCCGCCACGCCGCCCCGAACCGCGCCAGGACACCCTGTGCGAGAACCGCGTTGCTGGCCGTCATCACCATCCAGGAGGCGGCGATCGCGCCGGGAAGGATGAGCGCCAGCAAACCGGTGAGCGCCGCGCGGCCGGCGTCGCTCTCATCGACAAAGCGGTCGACGGCCGGCGCCAGCGTCTCGCGCAACAGCGCCTCGATCGCGTCGGGGCCGCCCAAAATCATAACAGCGCCGGCAAGTGCCACGAGGCCGAGCCCGCTCAACCACGCCGCCAGCAGCCCCGGCGGGTACCATTCGAGCGTGCCGTCGGCACTCGCGCGTGCGAGCAGCGATTGGCGCACCAGCAGCACCACCGGCACCGCGTAAAGCGCGGCGAAGAGTGCCGCCGCGATCAGGCCGCCCGCCGCCAGCAAAGCGATCGAGGCGGTGACCGCGGCCGTAGCGGCGGCGCCGACGCCGAGCCACAAGCCGGCGGCGAACAGCGGCAGCTGGGCCAAATAGGCGAGGATCAACGCACCGGGCGAGCCGGTCAGCACCGCCAGGTAGAGGGCGGCGCCGAGCGCGCCCAATGCCGCGCCCGCGCCGAGGGCTGCAAACCGGCCCATGGCGATGCTCGCCTGCCGGCGGCCAAGACCGCCGCGCTCCTATCTCACCATGTAGGGCAGGAGGCCGAGAAACCGCGCCCGCTTGATCGCCTGAGCGAGCTCGCGCTGCCGTTTGGTCGAGACCGCGGTGATGCGGCTCGGCACGATCTTGCCGCGCTCGGAGACAAAGCGCTGCAGCAGCTTGATGTCCTTGTAGTCGATCTTGGGCGCGTTCGGGCCCGAGAACGGGCAGGATTTGCGCCGGCGAAAGAACGGCCGCCGCGCCGCCGCCGCGCCGCGCCCCCGTTCGCCTGCTGACTGGCTTTCCATTTAGGGCTCCTCAGGGCTCGACTGCTTCGGGGACCGCCACCGGCGGCGCCGGGCGCTCGACCCGTTCGCCACGCTCCCCGCCGCCGCGCTCCCCGCGTTCGCCGCCGTCGCGTCCGCCGCCGTCGCGCCCCTCACGCCCGTCGCCGTAACGGTCGCGGTCGCCGCGCCGGCCGCGGTCGTCGCGGCTGCCGCGGTTTTGCATGACCGCCGACGGCCCTTCCTCGTGGGCCTCGACGCGGATCGTCAGATAGCGCAGCACGTCCTCGTTGATGCGCATCGTGCGCTCGAGCTCGGCGACCGCCGGCGGCGGCGCCTCGAGGTTCATCAGCACGTAATGGCCCTTGCGATTCTTGCGCATGCGGTAGGCGAGGTTGCGCAGACCCCAATACTCGCGCTTCTTGACCTCGCCGCCGTTATCCGCGATCAGCTGGGTAAAGCCGTCGGCGAGGGCGTCGACCTGCGCGCCCGAGATATCCTGCCGCGCAATAAACACGTTTTCGTAGAGAGGCATACCGAACAAGTCCCTTTCGGATTTCACAAAGCCCGGAGCGCTCGCGCTGTCCGGGCGGAGCCGGCCGCGGCCGGCAAGGGAAGCGAGGCACTATACAGGAACCCTGGCGCACGACAAGATGCGCCGCCGGTTCGGGGGACAAGTACGGCCGGTTGGGGTTCAAGGGGGGTATGATCGCAATGAAGCGTGCCTTTGTGTTCCCGGGCCAGGGGTCCCAGGCGGTCGGGATGGGTCGGAGCCTTGCCGGCCGGTTTGGCGCGGCGCGACGCCTGTTCGAGGAGGTCGACGACGCCCTGTCGCAGCCGCTGTCGAGGCTGATGTTCGACGGGCCGGAGAGCGAGCTGACCCTGACCGAGAACGCCCAGCCGGCGCTGATGGCGGCGAGCCTCGCGGTCATCCGCGTGCTCGAAGTCGAAGGCGGCCTCGAAATCGGGCGGCACGTCGCTTTTGTCGCGGGTCATTCCCTTGGAGAGTATTCGGCGCTTGCGGCGGCGCGGGCGCTTGCGGTCGGCGATGCGGCGCGGCTGTTGAAGCTGCGCGGGCGGGCGATGCAGCGGGCGGTGCCGGTCGGCGAGGGAGCGATGGCGGCGCTGCTCGGGCTTGATGCCGAGGACGCGCGGATGGTTGCCGCCGAGGCGACGCGCGCCGGGATCGACCGCGACGAAGTTTGTGCCGTGGCCAACGACAACGCCCCGGGCCAGGCCGTCGTCAGCGGTCATCGCTGCGCCGTCGAGCGGGCGATCGCGGTCGCGCGCGAGCACGGCGCGCGCCGCTCGGTCATGCTGCCGGTCAGCGCCCCGTTTCACTCGCCGCTGCTGGCGCCGGCGGCCGACGCGATGGCCGCGGCGCTCGGCAACATCTTGCTGCGCCCGCCGTGCGCGCCGCTGGTCGCGAACGTCACAGCGCGGCCGGTCGACGACCCGGCCGAGATCAAACGCCTGCTGGTCAGGCAGGTCACGGCAATGGTGCGATGGCGCGAGAGCGTGCTGTTCCTCGCCGCGTCGGGGGTGGGGGAGGTCGTCGAGGTCGGCGCCGGACGCGTGCTCGCCGGCCTTGCCAAGCGGATCGCACCCGCTCTCGCCACGCGATCGGTCGGCGGCCCCGAGGAGGTCGGCCTGCTGATCGGCGCGCTTTGACGCGGCGGCGACTTCCGCTACGGGTCTGGTGCAGGCTCTCGTGAGACGGTTCACAACCGGCGCGGGCCGGCGATGTTCGACCTGACCGGCCAGACGGCGCTGGTGACCGGGGCGTCCGGCGGCATCGGCGGGGCGGTCGCGAGGGCGCTGCACGCACAAGGAAGCGAGGTCATGCTGGCCGGCACCCGCAGGCCGGCGCTCGAAGCGCTGGCGGCGGAGTTCGGCGAGCGCGTGCACGTCGGGGTTGCCGATCTTGCCGCGGCCGATGCGGCCGACCGCCTCTTCAGGATGGCCGAGGACGCGATGGGCCGCGTCGACATTCTCGTCAACAATGCCGGCTTCACCCGCGACGGGCTGGCGCTGCGGATGACGGACGAGGACTGGCAAGCGGTGCTCGACCTCGACCTCACCGCCGCCTTTCGCCTGACCCGCGCGGCGTTGCGCGGCATGGTGCGGCGGCGCCACGGCAGGGTCGTCGGGGTGACCTCGATCGTCGCGGTGACCGGCAATCCCGGCCAGGCGAACTATGCCGCGGCGAAGGCCGCCATGATCGCGATGTCCAAGTCGATCGCCGCCGAGGTCGCGAGCCGCGGCGTTACCGTCAACTGCGTTGCCCCGGGGTTCGTCGAGACGGCGATGACCGACAAGCTGTCGGCGGAGCGGCGCGCCCGGCTCGGCTCGGCGATTCCGTGCGGGCGGTTTGGCGCCCCGGCGGATGTCGCCGCCGCGGTTGTCTACCTGGCGAGCGCCGAGGCCGCCTACGTCACCGGCCATACCTTGCACGTCAACGGCGGTATGGCCATGGTATAGGCCCGCGCACGGCAGACCGATTCAGGCGAATTGGCACCGTCGGGGAAATCATGTTATGTGACCGGCGCCTTGTTCGCGGCCCCGACGACGGCAAGATGACGGCGGATGGCGCCCGGCTTCATGTGTGCAAACCAAGTTCACGCCAGCCACTGAGGGGAAATACCGATGAGCGATGTCGCCGAGCGGGTCAAAAAGATCGTCGTCGAGCATTTGGGTGTCGACGAATCTAAGGTGACCGAGAACGCCAGCTTCATCGACGATCTCGGCGCCGACAGCCTCGACACGGTCGAGCTCGTGATGGCCTTCGAGGAGGAGTTCGGCTGCGAGATCCCGGACGACGCCGCCGAAAAAATCGTGACCGTCAAGGACGCGGTCAGCTTTATCGAGTCGCACAGCTGAGCCGCTCGATCTCGCCCATGACCGCGAACCGGGCCGCGGACCGGCGCCGGCGCGCCGGGCAACCCCTTGCGTTGTGGATGGGACGGCAATGCGCCGCGTCGTCGTAACCGGCATGGGGCTGGTGACGCCCCTCGGCATCGGGCTCGAGCGCAACTGGCAGCGCCTCTTGGCGGGGGCGTCCGGCGTCAGCGCGATCCAGTCCTTCGACGTGTCCGACCTGCCGGCGCGCATCGCCGCGCAAGTGCCGCGGGGCGACACCGCCTCGGGGCTGTTCAACCCGGACGACTGGGTCCCGCCCAAGGACCAGCGCAAGATGGACGGGTTTATCGTCTTCGCGTTGGCCGCCGCCGCCCAGGCGGTCGACGACGCCGGCTGGCTGCCGCAGGACCAGGCGGAGCGCGAGCGCACCGGCGTCCTGATCGGGTCGGGGATCGGCGGCCTCAGCGGGATCACCGAGGGCGCCTTGACCCTGCACGAGCGCGGCCCGCGCCGCGTCTCGCCGTTTTTCATTCCCGCCAACCTGATCAACCTCGCCTCCGGCCATGTCTCGATCCGCTATGGTTTCAGCGGGCCCAACCATGCCGTGGTCACCGCCTGCTCGAGCGGGGCGCACGCGATCGGCGACGCAGCGCGGCTGATCATGCTCGACGACGCCGACGTCATGGTGTGCGGCGGCACCGAAGCGGCGATCTGCCGGCTCGGGCTCGCCGGGTTTGCCGCGGCGCGCGCCCTGTCGACCGGGTTCAACGACGACCCGCCGCGCGCCTCGCGGCCGTGGGACGAAGAGCGCGACGGTTTTGTCATGGGCGAGGGCGCCGGCATCCTGGTGCTCGAGGAGCTCGAGCACGCCCGCCGGCGCGGCGCCAACATCTATGCCGAGATCATCGGCTACGGCATGTCGGGCGACGCGCACCACCTGACCGCACCCGCCGAGGACGGCAACGGCGCCTTTCGCTCGATGCGCAACGCCTTGCGGCGCGCCGGGCTGCCGCCCGAAGCGATCGACTACATCAACGCCCACGGGACCTCGACCCCGCTCGGCGACGAGATCGAGCTCGGTGCGGTCAAGCGGCTGTTCGGCCGGCACGCCTACGAGCTGTCGATGTCGTCGACAAAGTCGGCGATCGGGCATCTTCTGGGTGCGGCCGGCAGCGTCGAGGCGATCTTTTCGATTCTCGCGATCCGCGACGGCGCGGTGCCTCCGACCCTGAACCTCGACCACCCGTCGCCGTCCTGCGACCTCGACCTCGTGCCGAAGCAAGCAAAAAAGCGGCGGGTCGAGGTGGTGCTGACCAACTCGTTCGGGTTTGGCGGCACCAACGCCTCGCTGGTCTTTACCGGTCCGCCTTGAGCGGCTGACCCGCCCGGCCTCGGTCGTCCCCCTCCGGTTGAGAGCAGCGGTCGGTGCACGGTTCGCTTCGCCTTTTCGGCTGGGCCCTGCTGACCGTCGCGGTCGTCGCCGGCGTCGTCGGGGGTGCGGGATGGTGGGCATACCGCGAGGTGACCGGGGCGGGACCCCTTAAAGAAACCCGCACGGTCGTGATCCCGCCGCGCACCGGTCTTGCCGGCATCGCGCTGCTGCTGGCGCAGAAGGGCGTGATCCGGCATCGCCTGCCGTTCGAGGCCGGCGCCGTGGCGTCAGGCAACGGTGCGGCGCTGCTCGCCGGCGAATACGCGTTTCCGGCCGGCGCGAGCCCGCTCGAAGCCGTCGCGATCATCGCCGGCGGCAAGACCGTCAAGCACAAGCTGACCATTCCCGAGGGGCTGACGAGCGCCGAGATCGTGGCGCTGGTCGAGGGAGCACCGGCGCTCGCCGGCAACACCGGGCCGCCGCCGCCGGACGGCAGCCTGATGCCCGACACCTACATCTACAGCTATGGCGAGGAGCGCCACGCACTGCTTCAGCGCATGGAACTCGAGATGAACCAGGCGCTCGTCGCCGCCTGGGCCAAGCGGCGGCCAGGCCTGCCGCTCGCCAGCCCCGAGCAGCTTCTGACCCTCGCCTCGATGGTCGAGCGGGAGGCTGCGCGCGCCGACGAGCGGGCGCGCATCGCCGCGGTCTTCGTCAACCGGCTGCGCCTCGGCATGCGGCTCGAATCGGACCCGACGGTGATCTACGCGCTGAGCGGCGGCGGCGCCAAAAAGCTCGACCGGCCGCTAACCCGCGCCGACCTCGCGACGCCGTCGCCCTACAACACCTATGTCGAATACGGGCTGCCGCCGGGGCCGATCGACAGCCCGGGGATCGCGGCGTTGCGCGCCGCGGCGCGGCCGGCGCCGACCGACGACCTCTACTTTGTCGCCGACCGCAACGGCGGCCACGTCTTTGCCAAGACGCTTGCCGAGCACAACCGCAATGTCGCGCAATACCGCAAGAGCGCGCTTGTCGAGCCCGACCCGCTGGGCGCCGCCGCGCGCTAGTCGTTCGAAGTCGACGCCCGGCACCCGCTGCTTTTTTCGTCATGCCCGCGAAACGCCGACACCCAGAGCTGCCCTGGCCCGAATAAGGACATTCGGCGCCACACCGAAGGCCGGGATGGCGGGTGCGGGGGTATTGAGCGGCCCCGACGCGAAGCTGCCCCTGTTGCCCGATGATTGACGACATACTCTGGGCGTTTTTCGGCGGGCGTTTTTCGGCGCGCCGCGGCTTGACCGCGGGCGCTCGCGGGCCAAGTCAATAGCCCGGCTTCGGCCGCGGCGCTGGTGAGGCGGGGTCAGGCAGCTAGGTCAGGTGGGGATGTCTGTGGTAAGAAGGCGGCTCGGCCGGGCCGGTGCGCTGCGCCGGCGGCGCGTCGCGGCGGGCGTGGCGGAACTGGCAGACGCACTGGATTTAGGTTCCAGCGATGAAAATCGTGGGGGTTCGAGTCCCCCCGCCCGCACCAGGGCGCCGGGAGCGGTTATGAGAGGGCTGATGCCGATGACGGGTGGGTGCGCGGTTGGTCGACGGGTTGCGGGCGTCGGCGACAGAGGGCCTCGGGCGGGCGTCGCGTCATGGAGGTGACCGAAACCAGCGCCGACGGGCTGAAGCACGAGTTTCGCATCGTCGTGCCGGCCGGCGAGCTCGAAGACAAGGTGGTCACCCGGCTCGACGAGCTCGGCCGCACGATCCGGCTGCCGGGGTTCCGCCCCGGCAAGGTGCCGATGCAGATCCTGCGCCGGCGCTATGGCCCCTCGGTGCTGGGCGAGGTGCTCGAGAGCACGGTCCAGGGCAGCTCGGCCGACACCATCCGCGAGCGCAACCTGCGCCCGGCATTGCCGCCGAAATTCGACATCGTCTCGTTCAGCGAGGGCGCCGACCTCGAATACAAGATGATGGTCGAGGTGCTCCCGGACATCCCCGACCCCGAGTTTGGCGAGCTCGACATCGAGCGCCTGATCGTCGAGGTGCCGGAAGAGAATGTCGAGGCGGCGGTGCAGCGCATCGCCGAGCAGCAGCGCAAGACCGAAGCGGTCGAACGGCCGGCCGAGGACGGCGACATCCTGGTCGTCGACATCGAAGGCAAGACCGGCGAGGAGGAGATACCGGGTGCGGCCGGCAAGGACCGCCAGATCGCGCTCGGCTCGGGCGGCCTGATCCCGGGGCTGGAGGAGCAGCTTCTCGGGGCGATGGCGGGCGAGCACCGCGCCGTCCATGTCACGTTCCCGGCGGATTACGCGGCCACGCACCTCGCCGGCAAGGAAGCGGTTTTTGAGGTGGACGTGAAGGAGGTCCGGCAGCGGCTGCCGGCGGTGGTCGACGACGAGCTGGCCGTCGCGGTCGGTCTCGAAAACCTCGCCGAGCTGCGCCAGGAGGTCCGTCAGCAGATGGAGCGCGACTACGCGACCGCCTCGCGGCTGCGGCTGAAACGCGCACTCCTCGACAAGCTGGCCGAGCGCTACGACTTCCCGGTGCCGCTCGGCATGGTCGACGTGGAATTCGACAACATCTGGGCGCAGCACCAGGCCGAGCGGCAGCAGGAGCAAGAGGGTGCCGGCGCCAGCGCTGGCGCGACCGAAGGCGCGTCGCCCGACGAAGCCGCGCCCGCCGCTCCGGAACCGGCCGCTTCCGAAGAGGCGGGCCCGAGCGAAACGACGCCGGCGCAGGCGTCGGCCGAGGAAGGCGCAGCGGCGCAGGCCGGGGGCGAGAACGCCGCGGCGGCCGCGGGCGAGCCGCAGGATGCCGAGCGCGCGGCGGACGCCGAGGAGGGCGAGGGGGCGGTGAAGGCCGAGTACCGCAGGATATCCGAGCGCCGGGTGCGGCTCGGGCTGCTGCTTGCCGAAGTCGGCCGCAGCAACAACATTACCGTCACCCAGGACGAGCTGAACCAAGCGATCACCCGCGAGGTGCGCCGGCATCCGGGCTACGAGCGCCAGGCGCTGGATTTCTACCGCCAGAACCCCGAGGCGGTGGCGAGCCTGCGGGCGCCGATCTTCGAGGACAAGGTGATCGACTTCATTGTTGAAATGGCGAAGGTCCCGGAACGCCGGGTGACGCCGCAAGAGCTGCTGAGCCTGCCCGATCCCGACGCCGACGGCGACGCCGACAAGGCGGCCGAGCCTGGCGGCGAGCCGACGGCCTGAACCGCAAGATCCGTGCGCCGCGAGTGCGGCGTCTTCGAGGAGAGCGCCGATGTCCGAATATTTCGAGCAATATATGAACAACCTGGTGCCGATGGTGGTCGAGCAGACCAACCGCGGCGAGCGCGCCTACGACATCTATTCGCGCCTGCTGAAGGAGCGGATCATCTTTCTGGTCGGGCCGGTGCACGACGCGGTGGCGAGCCTGATCTGCGCGCAGCTGCTGTTTCTTGAGTCGGAGAACCCGGCGAAGGACATCGCGTTCTATATCTACTCGCCGGGCGGGGTCGTGACCTCAGGCCTGGCGATCTACGACACGATGCAGTACATCCGCTCGCCGGTTTCGACGGTATGCATCGGCCAGGCGGCCTCGATGGGCTCGCTGTTGCTGTGCGCCGGGGCCAAGGGCAAACGCTTCTCGCTGCCGAACTCGCGGATCATGATCCACCAGCCGTCGGGCGGCGCGCAAGGGCAGGCCACCGACATCGAGATCCAGGCGCGGGAGATCCTGTCGCTGCGCGCGCGGCTCAACGAAATCTACGTGCGCCATACGGGCCAACCGCTTGAAGTCATCTCCTCCGCGGTCGAGCGCGACAAGTTCCTGTCGCCGTTCGAGGCGATGGAGTTCGGCCTCGTCGACGAGGTCGTCGAGAGCCGTCCTGGCGGGTTCGAGGAACGCGCTCGCGCGTGACCCGGCGGACCGCGGGCCGGTCCATGATCAACCGGGTCCAATATGATTAAGTAGTTGTTGATCCCCGGCGAGCACATATACTCGACGGCAGCGGCGGAGAACCCCGTCGTTGTCCGCGCCCCGGGCGGGCGAGCGGCGGCGACGGGCAAGGCTCGGCCGACGCGCCGGGAGGAATGGGCAGCAGCGGCTAACCGGCCGGTGCCGCCGACTACGGAGTGGCGATGACCAAATCCAGCGGTAGCGACTCGAAGAACACGCTCTACTGTTCGTTCTGCGGCAAGAGCCAGCACGAAGTCAGAAAGCTGATCGCCGGGCCGACCGTTTTTATTTGCGACGAGTGCGTCGAGCTCTGCATGGACATCATCCGTGAGGAGCACAAGACAACCCTCGTCAAGTCGCGCGACGGGGTGCCCGGACCGCGCGACATCTGCAAGGTGCTGGACGATTACGTGATCGGCCAGGACCACGCCAAGCGGGTGCTGTCGGTCGCGGTGCACAACCACTACAAGCGGCTGGCGCACGGCGCCAAGTCGAACGACGTCGAGCTCGCCAAGTCGAACATCCTGCTGGTCGGGCCGACCGGGTCCGGCAAGACGCTGCTGGCGCAGACCTTGGCGCGGATCATCGACGTGCCGTTCACGATGGCCGACGCGACGACCTTGACCGAGGCCGGCTATGTCGGCGAGGACGTCGAGAACATCATTTTGAAGCTGCTGCAGGCGGCCGACTATAACGTCGAGCGCGCGCAGCGGGGGATCGTCTATATCGACGAGGTCGACAAGATCTCCCGCAAATCCGACAACCCGTCGATCACGCGCGACGTCTCGGGCGAAGGCGTCCAGCAGGCGCTTCTGAAGATCATGGAGGGGACCATCGCCTCGGTCCCGCCGCAGGGCGGCCGCAAGCACCCTCAGCAGGAATTTCTCCAAGTCGACACGACCAACATTCTCTTCGTGTGCGGCGGCGCGTTTGCCGGGCTGGAGAAAATCATTGCGCAGCGCCGGCAGGGCACCTCGATCGGCTTCGGCGCCGAGGTCCGCGGGCCCGAGGAGCGCAAGACCGGGGAAATCTTGAAGGATCTCGAACCCGAGGATCTTTTGAAATTCGGGCTGATACCCGAATTTGTCGGCCG
>DATMLF010000046.1:0-11357 GCA_035570595.1 Allostellaceae bacterium | reverse complement strand
GGCGGTCATCATCAGGGTGCGCGGGATCGGCGTGGCACTCATCAGCAGGGTGTCGGCGTCACGGCCTTTTTCAGTGAGCGCCAGGCGCTGCTCGACCCCAAACCGGTGCTGCTCGTCGATCACCACCAGCGCGAGGTCGCGAAACCCGACATCGGGCTGCAACAGCGCATGGGTCCCGACGACGACCGGGGTCAGGCCCGAGGCGAGGCCGGCCAGGGCTGCGTCGCGCGCGCGCCCTTTCTCGCGCCCGGTCAAGAGGCCGATCTCGAGCCCGGCCGGGCGCACGAGCCGGCGCAA
Source organism: Allostellaceae bacterium (assembly GCA_035570595.1). GTDB lineage: Bacteria > Pseudomonadota > Alphaproteobacteria > ATCC43930 > CGMCC-115725 > AP-15. The sequence goes on along the minus strand of DATMLF010000046.1, from coordinate 11,060 downwards.
ATTCGCCTGGTGCTGGCGGGCGAGGATTTCGGTCGGCGCCATTAGCGCCGCCTGCGCGCCGCTTTCGACCGCGGCCAGCATCGCCATCAGCGCGACGAGGGTCTTGCCGCTGCCGACATCGCCTTGCAAGAGGCGCATCATATGCCGCGGCTGCGCCATGTCGGCGCTGATCTCCGCGAGGGCCATGCGCTGGGCGCCGGTCAGAGAAAAGCCGAGCCCGGCCTCGATCTTGGCGGCGAGCGCCCCCGAGCCGGCGGTCGCGCGACCGCGGCGGCGCTGGCGGCGGGCGCGGACCAGCGCCACGGCGAGCTGGCTCGCGAGGACTTCGTCATAGGCGAGCCGCTGGCGCGCCGGCGCCGGAGGCAGGAGGTCGGCCTCGCCCGAGGGAGCGTGCGCCTGGCGCAATGCCTCGCCCCATCCCGGCCACTGGCGCTCCCGCTTCAGGCCGGGGTCGACCCATTCCGGCAGTTCGGGCATGCGCTCGAGCGCTGCCGCGGCTGCACGCTGCACGACCCTCGGCGCCAGCCCCGCGGTCAAGGGATAGACCGGCTCGATCGGCTTCAGCCGGTCGAGCTCGTCGGGGCGCAATACGAGGTCGGGGTGCGCCATCTGTGCCACGCCGTTGTAGAACTCGACCCGGCCGCTGACGACGCGCGCCTCGCCGATCGGAAAGAGGCGGGCGAGATAGTCGCCTTTGACATTGAAGTAAACGAGCGCCAAGGGGCCGGTTTCGTCCGCGCAGAACACCCGGTAGGGGCGGCGGCCCCGACCCGGCTCGTGGGCCTCGACCTTGACCTGCAACGTCGCGACGCGGTCTGCTTCGAGGCCGGCGACCGGCGGCGCGTTGCGCCGGTCGACGATCGCCGACGGCAGATGCCACAACAGGTCGACGACGAGCGGCCCCGCCAGCCGCTCGAACAGCCGCCCGAGCTGCGGCCCGATGCCGGGCAGCGCCGTCACCGGCGCAAACAGCCTGTCGAGGATGGCGGGGCGCAAGACTGGTTCGATCGACCGAAGTTCGGGCTGACAGCGGGACCAAGGATGTCTATATCCCTGTCCCGACACCGCCAAGAGCCTCCCGTGCCAGCCCCAACCGACATTCGCCGCAAGCGCCTCCTGTTCCGGTCCTGGCATCGCGGCACGCGAGAGAGCGACCTCATTCTCGGCCGGTTCGCCGAGGCTCACCTCGGCGGCTTCGACGCCGGCCAGCTCGACCGCTACGAGGCGTTGCTCGAATGCAATGACGCCGACCTGTTCGACTGGGTCAGCGGCCGCACGGCGCCGCCGGCGGCGCTCGACCACGACGTGACGCGGCTGCTGCTTGCCTTCCGCTGCGCGCCGCCCACGGGATGAGCCGCTCAGCTTCACCTACCTCTCGCTTGGCCGACAACCCTAACCCTTCCCCGCGAGCGGGGGAGGGGTGGGGAGGGGGCGAATGGGCCGCGCTCGACGAACTCGCCCGCTCGCTAAAGGCGCGGCCGCGGCCGGTGACATTGTGCGGCGCGCCCGAGGGCTACGACGCGGCGGCGATCGGCCGGCTTGCCAGCGAAGCGGGGGCCGGGCGTTGGCTGCATGTCTGCCGCGACGACGGCCGCATGGCGCGCTTTGCCGCTGCTCTTGGCTTTTTTCATCCCGAGATCGAGGCGCTGACTTTTCCGGCGTGGGACTGCCTGCCCTATGACCGGGTGTCGCCCAATGGCGAGATCGTCAGCCGCCGCATCGACGCGCTGACCCGCCTCGCCTCGGCCACCGCCGATTCTCGATTGGTCGTGCTGACGACAGTCAACGCGCTGGTCCAACGGGTGCCGCCGCGCCGGCTGTTCGACGGCCGGGTGCTGGCGCTGCGCCCCGGCGGGCGGATCGGCGGCGACCGGCTGCAGAGCTTCTTTCGCAACAACGGCTATGTCCGCACCGACACGGTGCGCGAGCCCGGCGAATTCGCCGTGCGCGGCGGCATCGTCGACCTCTACCCGTCCGGCGCGGCGCAGCCGCTGCGCCTCGATTTTTTTGGCGACACGATCGAAAGCATCCGCAGCTTCGATCCCTTGACCCAGCGCTCGACCGGTTCCGAACCCGAGGCGATGTTGCGCCCGGTCAGCGAAGTCCTGCTCGACGAGCCCGCCGTCCATCGCTTTCGCCAGCGCTATCGCGAGGCGTTCGGCGCCACCGGCACCGACGACCCGCTTTACGAATCGGTCAGTGCCGGGCGCCGCTATTCCGGCATGGAGCATTGGCTGCCGCTTTATTACGAGCAGCTCGAAACCGTGTTCGACTACCTGCCGGGCGCCGGGCTGTCGTTCGATCACCAGGCCGAGGAGGCGCGCGCCCACCGGATCGACCAGATCGCCGAGTTCTACGCCGCGCGGCGCAGTGTCGGCGGCGTCGCCCGCGGCGCCGCCCCGGTGTACCGCGCGTTGCCCCCCGACCGGCTTTATCTCGACGACGGCGAATGGCGGCGTGCCTTGGCGGGGCGCCCGGTCGTGCAGCTGTCGCCGTTCGCCAGCTCGGAGAAAGCGAGCGACCGGTTTGACGCCGGCGCGCGCCCGGCGCGCAATTTCGCCGCCGAGCGCGCCGACCCCAGCATCGTGCTGTTCGAGGCGGTGCGCGACTATTTGAAGGCTGAGCGCGAGGCCGGGCACAAGACCGCGATCGCGGCGTTCAGCGAGGGTTCGGCCGAGCGGCTCGCGACCGTGCTGCGCGAGCGCGGCGTCTCCGACCTGCGCCGCGTGGCTGACGGCGACGCGCTCGCGGCATTGCCGCAGACCGCTGTCGGGCTCGCGTTGCTGCCGCTCGAGCAGGGGTTCGCGACCGACGCGCTGGTCGTGCTCGGCGAGCAGGATATCCTCGGCGACCGGCTGGCGCGCACGCCGCGGCGGCGGCGCAACCTCGACCAGTTCATCGCCGAGGCGACGAACCTGGCGCCGGGCGACCTTGTCGTCCACGCCGACCACGGCATCGGGCGCTACGAGGCGCTGGAGACGATCGATGTCGGCGGGGCGCCGCACGACTGCGTGCGCGTCCTCTACGCCGGCGACGACAAACTGTTTGTGCCGGTCGAAAACATCGAGGTCTTGTCGCGCTTCGGGTCCGAGGATGCCGGGGTGCAGCTCGACCGGCTGGGCGGCGTTGCCTGGCAGTCGCGACGCGCGCGCGTCAAGCAGCGCATCCGCGACATCGCCGGCGAGCTGATCCGGGTCGCGGCCGAACGCCAACTGCGCCCCGGCGAGGTGGTGACGCCGCCCGAGGGGGTCTACGAGGAGTTTGCCGCCCGCTTTCCCTATCCCGAAACCGAGGACCAGCTGAACGCGATCGCCGACACCTTGGCCGACATGGCGGCGGGCAAGCCGATGGACCGGCTGATCTGCGGCGATGTCGGGTTTGGCAAGACCGAGATCGCGTTGCGCGCCGCCTTTATCGCGGCCATGTCGGGCGGCCAGGTCGCGGTCGTCGTGCCGACGACCTTGCTCGCGCGCCAGCACTACCGCAGCTTCACCGAGCGCTTTGCCGGGTTGCCGATCCGGATCGGACAGCTCTCGCGGCTCGTCGCCGCCAAGGACGCGCGCGAGGTCAAGAAGGAATTGGCCGAGGGCCGCCTCGACATCGTCGTCGGGACCCATGCGCTCCTGGCGAAGGACGTGCGGTTTGCGCATCTCGGCCTCTTGGTCGTCGACGAGGAGCAGCATTTCGGCGTCTCGCAAAAGGAGAAGCTGAAGCAGCTCAAGGCCGACGTGCACGTTTTGACGCTGACCGCGACGCCGATTCCGCGCACCTTGCAATTGGCGTTGTCGGGGGTGCGCGAGATGAGCCTGATCGCCTCGCCGCCGATCGACCGGCTGGCGGTGCGCACGTTTGTGATGCCCTACGACCCGGTCACGCTCCGCGAAGCCATCATGCGCGAGCGCGACCGCGGCGGCCAGGTGTTCTACGTCGTGCCGCGGATCGCCGACCTCGACGAGGTGGCCCAAGGGCTGCGCCAAACCGTGCCCGAGATCAAGTTCGCGATGGCGCACGGCCGCATGGCGCCGTCCCAATTGGAAGCGGCGATGACCGCATTCGACGACCGCGCCTTCGACCTGTTGCTGTCGACCAACATCATCGAGTCGGGCCTCGACATCCCGTCGGCGAACACCTTGATCGTGCATCGCTCCGACATGTTCGGGCTGGCCCAGCTCTATCAATTGCGCGGCCGTATCGGGCGCAGCAAGGTGCGCGGCTACGCCTACCTGACCCTGCCCGAGCGCAAGAAATTGTCGGCCACGGCGCAGCGTCGGCTCGACGTCATGCAGACCCTGGACAACCTTGGCGCCGGGTTCCAGTTGGCGAGCCACGACCTCGACATCCGCGGCGCCGGCAATTTGTTGGGCGACGAACAGTCGGGGCATATCCGCGAGGTCGGGATCGAGCTCTACCAGCACATGCTGGAGGAGGCGGTGGCCGCCGCCCGCAGCGACGACGGTGCGGCACCGGCCGAGGACTGGAGCCCGGTCATCACGATCGGCACCCCGGTGCTGATCCCGGAAGGCTACGTCGCCGATTTGGGCGTGCGGCTCGGCCTCTACCGGCGGATCGCGGCACTCGGCGACCGGCGCGAGATCGACGCCTTTGCCGCCGAGCTGATCGACCGCTTCGGCCCATTGCCGGTCGAGGTCGACAACCTCTTACAGATCATCGCGATCAAGCGCGCCTGCCGCGAGGCCGGGGTCGAGCGCGTCGAGGCCGGGCCCAAGGGTGCGGTCATCACCCTGCGCGGCAACCGTTTTGCCAACCCAGCCGGGCTCGTCGACCTGATCCAGCGCAATTCGGGCACATTGAAGATCCGCACCGACCAGAAGATCGTCTACCTGCGCAACTGGGACGACGAAAAAGAGCGCCTGAAGGGCGTCACCCGCCTGCTGCAGGCGCTCGTCAAGCTCGCCCGCGCCGCACCGCCCGAACCTGCCGCGGCCGCCGCTCCGGAACCGGCGAAGGAGCGCGCCGCGCGTCGGGCCTGAGCGCGGGCCGCCCTCGGGCCGCTGTCGGCTGGCGCTGGCTTCGATCACGTCATCTTGTCCAACACGCTGCTTGGTCGCGCGGCCCGCCGGTCGTATGGTCGCGGCGCGCCGAGGCTGCCGGGTCGTTTAATGAAATCGCTCGTTCGCGTTGCCGTTCCGGGCATGGCCGTGGTGGTTGTGGCGGCGGGCCTCGCCGTCGGGTTGGCGGGCCCGGTGGCACGCTCGGCACCGCAAGTTTATCGCGTCGGGCTGTTGTCGGTCGCCGCCGATCCGAGCGAACAAACCCCGTTCGGCGTCGGGCTGAGCCGCGGCTTCGCCCGGCATGGGTTGGTGCTGGGGCAAAACCTCGAATTCGAGCGGCGCGCGGCGCATGGGCACCTCGAGCGGCTGCCGCAGCTCCTCGACGAGCTGGTCGCGAGCAAGGTCGCGGTTATCGTCACGATGGGCTACCCGGCCGCCGTTGCGGCGAAGGACGGTTCGAGCTTGCCGGTGGTGGTCGTCCAGGCCGGCGACCCGGTCGAGGACGGGCTGGTCAAAAGCTTCGTGCGCCCCGGGGGGCACGTCACCGGTCTGTCGGAAATTGCCGCTGAGCTTTCGGCGAAGCGCTTGTCCTTGCTGAAAGCAGCAGTGCCGAATGTGCACCGGGTGGCGATGCTGTGGAACGCCGAGGATCTCGGCATGTCGTTGCGCTACAAGGCGGCCGAGGCGCAGGCGAAAAGCCTCGGGCTCGAAGTCGAATCGCTCGGCGTGACCGCGCCCGAAGGCTTTGACGCGGCGTTCGCGGCGATGATGCGCCGGCCTCCCGACGCCATCCTGATGGTCAGCGACGTGCTGACGACGTTGAACCGCAAGCGAGTCATCGATTTTGCCGCCGAGCACAAGCTGCCGGCGATCTTCGAATACGACTTTCTGGTGCGCGACGGGGGCCTCATGTCGTACGGTCCCGATGTTGTCGAGATGTACGATCGCGCCGCCGACCTCGCCGTCCGGATTTTGCAGGGCGCCAATCCCGCCGAACTGCCGCTCGAGGAGCCGAGCCGCTTTGTGCTGGCGATCAATCTCGCGACCGCGAAGAAAATCGGCCTGACGATCCCGCCGTCGCTGCTCGCCCGCGCCGACGACGTGATCGAATGACGGGAGCTGCCGTTTCGTGGTCGCCAACCGTGCCGCCGCATTCCTAGAAGGGGCCGCGGGCAAGCCCTCGGGCCGGCATTTCCGGCTGGGGCTCGCACCCAAGCTGACGCTCGCCTTTATCGGGCTTGTTGCTCTCGTCCTGCTGGTCAGCGCGGCGCTCTCCTGCTGGCTTGGCTATCGCCAGGCCGAACGCCAGGCGGTGATGATCCAACAGGAAAAGGCGCGCGACACGGTCGGCCAGATCGAGGAGTTTGTGTCCGACATCGAGCGCCAGCTCGGCTGGACGACGCCGCCGGGCTGGGATGCGCTGCCGCTGGAGCAGCGCCGCTATGACTTTGTCCGGATGCTGCGCGAGGTGCCGGCAATCTCCGAGATCGCCGAAATCGACGGCGCCGGCAGGGAGCAGTTGAAGCTGTCGCGCACCATGCCCGATGCGGTGGCGAGCGGGGCCGACTTTGCCGCCGCCCCGCGCTTTGTCGAGGCCGAGGCGAAAGGCGGGTGGTTCAGCCCGGTCTATTTCCGTCACCAGTCCGAGCCCTATATGACGATCGCGGTGGCGCATGCCGGGTCTCACGCCGGCGTCACCGTCGCCGAGGTCAACCTGAAGTTCATCTGGGACCTGGTGAACGCGATCCAGATCGGGCACACCGGCTATGCCTATGTCGTCGACCGGCGCGGCCGGCTGATCGCCGACCCGGATTCGAGCTTGGTGCTGCGCGGCACCGACTGGTCGAAAAAGCCGCAAGTGGCGGCGGCGCTGGCGGCCTTGCACGGCGGGGCGCCGGCGTTGGGCTCGCACGTCGCCGAGACGCCGGACGGCGCCAAGGTCATGACCGTCTACCGGCCGGTGCCGCGGCTCGGTTGGGTTGTCTTTGTCGAGCTGCCGTTCGGCGAGGCAATGGCGCCGGTCTACGCGTCGCTCTACCGCATGGCGGGGCTGCTGGCGCTCGGTCTATTGCTGGCGGCGAGCCTGGGCACGGTGCTGGCGCGGCGCATGGTGGTGCCGATCCGCCAGTTGCAGGACGGCGCCGACCGGCTTGGCTCGGGCGAGCGCGGCGCGCCGATCGAAATTCGCACCGGCGACGAGATCGAGACCCTGGCGCAACGCTTCAACCAGATGGCGGCAAAGGTTCGCGAGGCCTACGAGACGCTCGAAGCCAAGGTGGACGCGCGCACCGAGGCCTTGCAGGCGAGCGAGCACATCGCGCGGGAGGCCCGGCACGCCGCCGAGCAGGCGCTCGCCGACCTGCGCCAAGCCCAGGACCGGCTCGTTGAAACGCAAAAGCTCGCGGCCCTCGGCCAGCTGACCGCCGGGATCGCCCACGAGATCAAGAACCCGCTGAACTTCGTCAACAATTTCGCCGAGCTGTCGACCGAGCTGGTCGACGAGCTGAACGCCGCGCTGTCCGACAAGAACCCCGTGTTGCCCGAGGCGGCGCGCGCCGAGATCGCCGAGCTGACGAGCACCTTGAGCGGCAATCTCGCCAAGATCGTCGAGCACGGCAGGCGCGCCGACAGCATCGTCAAGAACATGCTGATGCACTCCCGCACCGGGGCTGGCGAGCGCCGCCGCGCCGATTTGAACGCGCTCGTCGAGGAAAGCCTGAACCTCGCCTATCACGGCGCGCGCGCCGAAAACCCCGACTTTAACGTGACCCTGCGCCGCGATCTCGACCCGGCCGCCGGCGCCCTTGAGCTTTACCCGCAGGAGCTGACCCGGGTCTTGCTGAATTTGTTCGCGAACGGTTTTTACGCGGTGCGCGAACGCCAGCGCCGCGAACGCGACAAAAACTACGCCCCGACCGTGTCGGTCGCGACGCGCGCCCACCCCGACCGGGTCGAGATCCGGGTGCGCGACAACGGCACCGGCATCCCCGAAGCCGCGCGCGCCAGAATCTTCGACCCGTTCTTTACGACAAAGCCCGCCGGCGAAGGCACCGGGCTCGGCCTGTCGCTAAGCTACGACATCATCGTCAAACAGCATGGCGGCGGTTTCGCTGTCGAGACCGAGCCGGGTGCATTCACCGAGTTCATCGTGAGCTTGCCGCGCGCGATGGCCACCGCCGTCGACGCCAAAGGAGGGACGGCATGAGCGCCACGATCCTCGTGGTCGACGACGAGCCCGATCTGGAGACCTTGGTCCAGCAGCGCTTCCGCCGCCAGATCCGCGGCGGCGAGTTCGGCTTTCGCTTTGCCCGCGACGGTGTCGAGGCGCTCGACATGCTGGCGAGCGACGGCGACGTGGACATGGTGCTGAGCGACATCAACATGCCGCGCATGGACGGGCTGACCCTGCTCGAAAAAATCCAGGAGACCGCCGACCCGCTGTCCACCGTCATCGTCTCGGCCTATGGCGACATGGCCAACATTCGCACCGCGATGAACCGCGGCGCCTTCGATTTTCTGACCAAGCCGATCGATTTCGCCGACCTCGAAACCACGATCAAAAAAACCCTCGCCCATATCGCGCGGCTGCGCGAGGCGCGGCGTCGGCTGGCCGAGGCGGAGCGCGTGCACGCGCTGTTGTCGCGCTATTTCTCCCCCAACCTCGCCGAGCGCCTGGCGAGCGACCCCGAGGCTGTCGACCTGGGCGGCCAGCGCCGCGAAATCACCTCGCTCTTTACCGACATTGCCGAATTCACCTCGATGGTCGAAATCCTCGACCTCGAGATCATCGCGCCGTTGCTGAACGACTATCTCGGCGGCATGACCGAAATCGTCTTTGCCAATGGCGGGACCGTCGTAAAGATCATCGGCGACGCGATGCACGTGCTGTTTGGGGCCCCGGCGGACCAGCCCGACCATGCTGCCCGCGCCGTCGCCTGCGCGCTCGATCTCGACGCCTACGCCCAGGCGTTTCGGGTGCGCTGGCTCGGGCGCGGGATAGCACTCGGCGCGACGCGGCTCGGCCTGTCGGCGGGGCCGGCGATCGTCGGCAATTTCGGCGGCGGCAAATATTTCGACTACACCGCCTACGGCGACACGGTGAACACGGCGGCCCGGCTCGAAGCCGCCAACAAGCAGCTCGGCACCCGCATTTGCGTCGGCGACAGCGTCGCGAGCCGTGTCCCGGGCTTTACGGGCCGGCCGATCGGCGATCTGTTGCTGCGCGGCCGCAAGGAGCCGCTGCGCGCGTTCGAGCCGCTCGCGGCCGCCGCCCATGACGACGCGGCGACGCGCGCCTATCTCGAAGCCTTCGCCAAGCTCGAGGCCGGCGACCCGCTGGCGATGCCGGCGTTCGCCGCACTCCTTGGGCTGCACAGCGAGGACCACCTCGTCGGATTTCACCTGCGCCGCCTGTTGAACGGCGCCGCCGGCCCGACGATCGCGCTCGACTGATCCGGCCGCCCAGGCGCCGCCGCGCGATTGCGTTCGTCGCCCCGCTCCTATCGAATCCGTTCTGACGTTTAGCACCCGTTCCCTTAACCTCTTGGTCATTCCGGCGAAAGCGGGCGAAAGCGGGAACCTAGGGGCGGCGAGACTGTGGAGAAATCGGACAATTTGAGAGCCCGTCATTCCGGGACGCCCCTTGGCAGGCCCGGAACCTATGAAAACGGCGCCTTTCCGATATCCCGCAGGGCCGTGTGCTTGGGTTCCGGGCTCGCGGGCAATGCCCGCGCCTCGGAATGACATCCCCTTGGATTTCTTCGCACGCTCCTGCGCGGAGGTGAGGGATAGGAGGCGATCGAAGTTTGTAAGGTTCGCACTATTGGCAAGAAGGAGAGCGGCGTCGCGGTCTTCTCACGGCGGAGCGTCGGCGATGACGGTCTTGATCTCGCGCAGTCGCGGCAGGACTTCCTTTGAGAACAGCGTGATGTTCTTGACCGCCTCGTCATGGGTGATAAAGCCGGTCTTGCCGACCATGATCAGGTGGCCGAAGCCGCCGACCTTGTCGTAGAACTCCATGATCTGCTTGTAGACCGTGTCGGGGTTGCCGGCGTACATGCGGCCGCCGGCCATCGCCATTTCGGCGGTCACCCCCGGCCGGTTCAACGCCGAGTCGCGGCCCGGCCGGCCTATCCCGGTCGCACCCGCCGGGCTGCGGTAAAGCTGCGGGGCAAACTCCGCGGGTGTCTGACCCGGCAGAAATTTCGCGTATTGCGGCGCTGACTTCATGCTGGTGTTGACAAACCACAACAATTTCGAGCCGACCCTGACACCCTCCTCGTCGGTGTCGCCGACATAGACAAACGCCGAATAACCAAAGCGGTCGGTCGCCGGCTTGGGCAGGCCGGCCTCGGCGCGCCCCTGGCGATATGAGGCCCAGGCGCGTTTGGTGACCTCGACCCCGCGCATGACCATGATGTTGACCATGCCGCGGCGGCCGAGCTCGGCGGTGTCGACCGGGTCGGACGTCGCCGCCCACATCGGAGGGTGCGGGTCCTGGTAGGGCCGCGGCCAGATGTTGACGTGGCGATGGGTGAAATGCTTGCCCTCCCAGCTGAACGGGCCGTCATGCGTCGTCAACGTCTTGCCGATCAGGTCGATCGCCTCCCAGAAGCGCTCGCGCACCCCGATCGGGTTGGCGTTGCCCGAGGCCATCTCGGTGCCGCCCGACTTGACAAAGCCGATCTCGAGCCGGCCGCGCGAAATCACGTCGGCGGTGGCGTATTCTTCGGCGGCCCGCACCGGGTCCTGCCTGACCGTGACCAAGGTCCCCATGCTGAGGAGCCGGATGTTGCGGGTCTGGCGGGCGACGATGCCGAGCACGACCGGGCTCGCCCCATAGAGGCAGTTGATGCCGGAATGATGCTCGCTCGACGTGATGTTGAGGCCGAGCTCGTCGCACAGCAGGTATTCGTCGAGCGTCTCCTCAAAGAGCCGCGCCGCGACCTTCGGGTCGCAATAGCGGTTGGGCAGGCTGGCGCGCACCGAATCCGCCGCGTCCAGCACCGCGTCCGGCACAAACGGATACGGATTCTCGCAATGAAACCA
>DATMLF010000045.1:0-48491 GCA_035570595.1 Allostellaceae bacterium | reverse complement strand
TCGGGCGACAAGGTGCCAAAGACCAGGTCGCCGAACTGGTCGACGCGCAGCTTTTTCAGGCCGTGGTCCTCGATCCGGAAGCTCGCCGGCATCCCGCCCTTGCCGGCGATGCCGCGACGAAAAGCGACACTGTCCAGATTGCCTTCGAGGTCGTAGCGCCACGCATGGTAGACGCAGGTCAGGTTGTCGGCGTGGCCGCGCCGCTTCAGGCACACGAGGTTGCCGCGATGGGCGCAGCGGTTGACCATTGCATGCAATGCACCGTCATCGCCACGGGTGACGATGACCGGGGTCTCGCCGAGAAAGGTGGTCAGGTAGTCGCCCGCTTCCGGCAATTCGCCGGCAAGCGTCAGAAACTGCCAGGTCGGGCCGAGAAACACCCGGTCCAACTCCTCGCGGTAGATCTCGGGGTCGGCAAACACGCGATAGGGGACGCGGGTGTTGCCCTCGGCGGGCCATTGCAGGGGTTGCCGTGTCATCGCGAGCCTCCTCGCCCTTGGCGGGCATTTGCCGACGCGAAATGTCGCCGACAGTGCCGCGCCGTTGCCTCAGGATACGACCTTTTCGCGTCGCCGGGCCAGCACAAGAGCGCGGGTCGATCGATGCCGTCGATTACAACGCCGCACCGCCCAATTCTTCACGGTCGGCCATGATGATTCGCCGGAAACGCTCGTCGACGGCGTGCCAGTCGACGATGTCGACCTTGTAGGGCAGGTCGCTTTCGCTGAACGCCTCGGAGAGGGCGGCGATTTCGTCGAGGGTCAACCGCCGGCCGGCATCGACTGCCAGGTCGAGGTCGGAAAGCGGCCTCGCACGCCCGGTCGCGCGCGAGCCGAACACCCAGACCGCCGTGCCCCGCGGCAAATGCGCGGCAACGATGCCCCGAACCAGCCTCCGGTGATCCGCGGCCAAACCGATCTGCGCGGAGCCTCTCACGCAAGCCGCCGGCACAGTTCGGCATCGAGGTGCTCGACCTCTTCGAGAAATGCCGGTATCGCGGCGACGACGGTGGCCGCGGCATCGGCGTCGTAGGTATGGCTCGTGCGCGCCCGCATTTCCCGAAAGCGGCGCCAGTCGGGCCAGCCGCCGCGCAACAGCCCTTGCGCATTTCCGGCGCGGACCAGATCGGCGAACGGCAGGCGCTCGACCTCGTCCGGAGAGGGCGCGGTCTCCTTCAGGTAGCGCCGCAGCATCCGGTGGCTCAGCTCATAGGTGAACTCGAACCGCTGGATCAAGCCGTCGCGAACCTGCTCGTCCGACGGCTCGCGCCGATGCCGCGCGAGGCCTTCGCGAAGCCTTTTCACCGCATTGCCGAGCGGGGTCGGGTCGAGCGTCACGGCGGAGCGTCGAGCGTCACGGCGCCGTGCGGCGCAGCGCGCTCAGCCGCCGTAGAACACGTTGTCGCCCAAATCCTTCATCTCGAGGATTGCGGCGTCGGGGCGGCCGGTGACTGGTTTTGGCAGATGTGCCTCGACGACCTCGCCGACGACGATGTGATGGTCGCCCTGCTCGACGACGCTTGTGACCTTGCACTCGACCGCGGCGAGCGCCGCGTCGAGGATCGGCAGGCCGTTCTTACCCTTGTGGATCGCCTGGCCGGAGAGCTTGCCGTCCTCGAGCTTGGTCGGTTTGAAAAAGGTGAACGCGACACCCTTGGCGTCCTTGCCGAGCATGTTGAGGGTGAAGCTCTTGGTATTCTTGACGATCGGGTAGGCGCCCGAGTCGGTTTTGACCCCGACCACGACAAGCGGCGGGGCAAACGCGGTCTGCGTCACCCAGTTGACGGTGGCGGCGGCGACGTTGCCGTGGCCGTCGTCGGCGGTCAGCACGTAGATCCCGTAGGGGATCATGCGAAGCGCAGTCTTTTTGGCGTCCTGGTCCATGTTGCCCTCGTCGGGATGCCCGGGTCCGGTCAGCGCCGATCATAACCCCGGAACCCGCCCGCGATGAACCCCCGTCGCATGAAGGCGCAGGAGGCCGCGATCAGCTGACGAAAAACAGCTGCGAGGTGCCGACCCCGGGGTGGTTGGTCAGGGTGGCGACGTGCTGCGGCGTGCTCCCGGCGGTGCTGCCCTGCGCGTCGTAGAACAGCTCTCCGTTGCTCGTGTCGTAGGCGAAGCGCTCTCCGGTCGTGCCGAAAGCCCCGGTCGGGTTGGCCGTGAACAGGCTCGCCGGCAACGCCTGCGGTGTCGCGCTGGCGCCGCTGAGGCCGAGGCTGAAGCCGGAATTGCTGAAGACGAGCTCGTTGGTCGACGAGGCGGCGAAATCGGTGATTGTGTTGCCGACGCCGGGCGCGCTGAACACAAACTGGTTGGCGCCGCCGTTGCCGGTCATCGTCGTGTCGCCGCCAGCGCAAAAGATGTCGTTGCCGGCGCCGCCGGTCAGCAGATCTGCCCCGCCACCGGCATGGACCGTGATCGTGTCGATCGACGGCAGGCGGGAGGCGCCGACAGTGTTCCCCGAATTGCCGTCATAGACGGTGATCCGGCTGCCGGCGTTGCCGCCAAAATTGGCCGCGGCAAGGGTCAGCGTGTTGGGACCGCCGTTGGCGAGGCCGATAGTGGCAAAACCCGTGACATTGGTCATGCTGTCGATGCCCGGCTTGGCAAAGTCGAGCGTCGCCGCGCCACTGCCCTTGAGCAAACCATCCACCGTGACATTGTCGTCGACGAGCGTGGTTCCTGCGGCGGCGACGGTGGTTCCGTCCGCGATCGTCAGATTGGCGAGTGTGCTGGGCGCCGCGGAAAGAGCCTCGATCGTGCCCGTGCCCGCGAGAGTGCCGCCCGAAACCGTCCCGCCGTAAAGCCAAAGGTCGCCGGTAACGGTCAGCGTGTTGGCGAGCGCCAGCACGCCGCCGCCATCGAGGTAGAACTGGCCGCTGTCGGATGACGCGCCGGCGAGGCTCAAGGTCGCCGTGTCGGCTCCCGACCCTCCCGACAGCAGCATGTAGCCGCTGTCGCCAAGCGACGCCGCGGCGAGCCTCGTCGCCGCCTTCTGCCCGCTGTCGCCGACGTAGATGTAGCCGGCGCCGCCGTTGGTCAGGCCGCCGCCGACCGTCACATTGCTGCCGCCAGCGCCGCCGTAGTCGACCTCGAAGGTGCCGTTGTTGGCGAAGGCGGCTGTTGTCGTCAGCGCCACGCCGTTCTGCAGGATCAAGGTGCCCGAATTGCCGGCCAGCGCGGTCAGCGCGCTGTTGGCGGCGGGCGCGCTGGCGAGCCCAACCAGCGCTTTGGCCCCGTTCAACGACAGCACGGCGCCGTTGCCGATGGATGTGATGCCGCCGCTCGCGAACTCCAGCAACGCGTCGCCGCTGAGGTAATAGCTGCCGGTCAGGGTGGTGGGCGCCGCCAAGGTGCTCTGCAATGTCGCCGCGACCGCCGTGCCGCCGGTCAGGTAGACCGTGCCGGTGTTGGCAATGCCCGCGACGGTCGCCGTCGTCGCCCGGCTGAGGCTGGCGTTGCCGAGATAGAAATACCCGCTGTTGGTCAGCATGCCCCCCGCGGTCAATGCGCTGCCGCCGCCCCCGTAGAGGTCGACCTCGACATAGCCGGTGTTGCCAAAAGCCCCGGCGACTTTCAGGGTTGCCGCCGCGCCGCCGCTGATCAATGAGACGACGTCGGAATTGCCGAGCGCCGCCGCGCTGACCGTTGTCGCCGCCGTCAGGCTGCTGTTGCCGATATAGAGCGAGCCCTGGTTGGTCAGCATCCCGCCGACCGAGAGGCTGCTGCCGCCGTTGCCGGCATAGTCGACCTGCACGTCTCCGCTGTTGGTGAGCGCGGCGGTGGTCGTGATTGTGGCGCCGTTCTCCAGAACCAGCGTGCCGCCATTCTCGGCAAGTCCGTTGAGCGCGCTGTTGCTGGTCGGGGCGCTCGCCAGTGCCACAAGCGCCTTGGGGCCGTCCAGGATCAGCTGGGCGCCACTGCCGATGCTGCTGGGATTGCCGCTGCCGAACTCGACCAGCGCGTTGCCGGCAAGATAGTAGTAGCCGTTCAGGGTTGCCGGTGCCGCGCCGGTGATGTCCAGCGTCGCCGCGACCGTGCCCTCGTTCATGTAGATCGTGCCGGTGTTGGCGAGCCCGCCCGCCGACACGGTCGTGGGCTTCTTGAGGCTGGCGTCGCCGATATAGAGGCTGCCATTGTTGGTCAGGGTTCCGCCGACCGTCAGGCTGCTGCCGCCGGTGCCGCCATAGTCGACCTCGACCGTGCCGGTGTTGCCAAAAGCCCCGGCGACTTTCAGCGTTGCCGCGGCGGCGCCGCTGTACAGATAGACCACCCCGGAATTGCTCGCCGCGGCAGCGCTGGCGGTCGTCGCCGCGGAAAGCGCGGTGTTGCCGATATAGACATAATCCTTGTTGGTCAGGGTCCCGCCAATCGCCAGATTGCCGCCGCCACTGCCGGATTCGTCGATTTCGACGGCGCCGCTGTTGGTCAGGCCGACCGTCGTCGCGATCGCCGCGCCGTTCTCCAGAAACAGATATCCGGCATTGCTGGCAAGGCCCGTCAGCGCGCTGTTGCTGGCCGGCGCGCTCGCCAGCGCCACGAGCGCCCTGGGGCCGTTCAGGGTCACCTCGGCATTGCTGCCGATCGCGGTGACGCCGCCGCTGCCGAACTCCAGCAACGCGTCGCCGGTGAGATAGAAATATCCGTTGAGCGTCGCCGGCGCCGCGCCGGTAATGTCCAAAATCGCCGGTGCGGTGGCGCTGCCGATCAGATCGACCGTGCCGGTGTTGGCAAGGCTCGCCGTGGTCATCGTCACCGCCTTGGTGAGGCCGGCGTTGCCAATGGAAAGATAGTCGCTGTTGGTCAGCGTCCCGCCGATCGCAACGGTGCCGCCTCCGGGGCCGGCGTCGTCCACCTCGACATAGCCGGTGTTCGTGAAAGCCCCGCTGACCTTCAGCGCCGCCGCCGCCGTGCCGCTGTATAGATAAAGCCCACCGGAATTGCTGACCGCGGCCGCGGCCAACATTGTCGCCGTGGTAAGCGCGGTGTTGCCGACGTAAAGCGAGCCCTTGTTCGCCAAGGTCCCGCCGACCGTCAGGCTGCTGCCGCCGGCGCCGTACGCGTCGACATAGATCGTGCCGGTATTGGTCAGCCCGACCGTCGTCGTCAACGCCGGGGCGTTCTCCAGCTCGACAAAGCCGGCATTGCTGGCGAGCCCGACGAGCGCGCTGTCGCTGGTTGGCTTGCTGGTCAGCGCCACCAGCGATTTGGATCCGTTCAGGATCAGCTCGGCGCCGCTGGCGATGCCGGTCACGCCGCCGCTGCCAAACTCCAGCAAGGCGTCGCCGGTGAGATAGAAATACCCGGTCAGGGTGGAAGGTGCGGCACCGGTGACGTCCAACGTCGCGGCCGCTGTCGAGCCCGTCATGTCGATCGTGCCGGTGTTGGCGAGGCTCGCCGCGGTTACCGTCGTCGCCTTGGTGAGGCCGGTGTTGCCGATGTCGAGAAAGTCGCTGTTGGTCAGGGTCCCGCCGATTGCGAGATTGCTGCCGCCGGCGCCGTAATCGTCAACTTCGAGATAATCCTTGTTGCCGAACGCCCCGCTGATCTTCAGCGCCGCGTCGGCCGTGCCGCTGTACGCATAGAAGACACCCGAATTGGTGACCGCGGACGCGGTGAGGGTGGTCGGTTTGGTCAGCGCGGTATTGCCGACATACAAGTAGTCGTTGTTGGTCAGGGTCCCGCCGATCGCGAGGCTGCTGCCGCCCGCGCCGGTTTCGTCGACCAGCAGGCCGTCGCCGTTGGTCAAGCCGGCCGTGGTCGTCAACGCCGCCCCGTTTTCCAGCTCGAGCAGGCCGGAATTGCCGGACAGCCCGCTGAGCGCGCTGTTGCCGGTGGGCGCGCTTTTCAGCGCCACCAGCGACTTCGCGCCATTGAGGATCAGCTCGGCGCTGGCGGCGATCGTAGCGATCCCGCCGCTGCCGAACTCCAGCAATGCGTCGCCAGTGAGGTTGACATATCCGGACAGGGTCGCCGGCGCGGCTCCGACGATCTCCAGTGCCGCTGCGGCAGTGCCGCCGGCCAGGTCGATCGTGCCGGTGTTGGCGAGCGTCCCCGCGGCCGCCGTTGTCGCCCGGGTGAGGCTCGTGTTGCCGATGTCGAGATATCCGCTGTTGGTCAGGGTCCCGCCGACCGTGAGCACGCTCCCGCCACCGCCGTAGACGTCGATGTCGAGCCCGTTGCTGTTCGCGAAATTGCCAGTCGTCTTGAGCGTCGCCGCCGCGGTGCCGCTCGTCAGCTCGATAAAATCGGTGTTGCTCAGCGCCGCCGCGGAAACCGTCGTAGCCTTGGTCAGGCTATTGTTGCCGATGTAGAGGGCGCCGCCGTTGGTCAGGGTGCCGCCGACCGTCAAGGCGGCGCCGCCCGACCCGTAGTCGTCGACCTCGACATAGTCGGTGTTGCCAAAGGCGCCGGTGACGTTCAGCCGCGCGGCACTGCCGCCGCCGGTTAGCACGACTCCGCCGGAGTTGGTCACGGAAGCCGCGCTCGCCGTGGCTGCGGCGGCGAGGCTGGCATTGCCGACGTAGACGGTACCCTTGTTGGTGAGGGTCCCGCCGACCGCAAAGCTGCTGCCGCCCTTGCCGAACAGGTCGATCTCGATCGCGGCGCTGTTGGTCAGGCCCACCGTCGTCGCTACCGCGGCACTGTTCTCCAGGATCAAGGCCCCGGCATTGCCGGCAAGACCGCTGAGCGCGCTGCTGGTGGCCGGCGCACTCACGAGCGCGACCCGCGCCTCGGCTCCGTTCAAGGTCAGGTTGGCGCCGCTGCCGATCGCCGTGATGCCGCCGCTGGCGAATTCGAGCAGCGCATTGCCGGTAACGCTGAAGTAACCGGTCAAGGTCGCTGGCGCCACGGCGACATCGAGCGCCGCCTGCGCGGTCCCGCCGGTAATGAAGATGTAGTCGGTGTTGGAGAGACCCGCGGCGCTGACCGTCGTCGCATTGGTCAGGCTGCCGTTGCCGATATAAAGGCTGCCGCTGTTGGTCAGCGTCCCGCCGACCGTCAGGCTGCTGCCGCCAAAGCCGGTGTCGTCAACCTCCACATAGCCGAGGTTGTCGAATGCGCCGGTCACCGCCAGCGCCGAATGCGCCTTGCCGCTGGTCAGAAAGACGTCGCCGGAATTGGTCAGGGCGCCGGCGTTGACCGTCGTCGCCGCCGAGATCGCGGTGTTGCCGATGTAGAGCCAGTCCCGGTTGGTCAGGGCGCCGTACACCGTGAGCCCGCTGCCGCCCGTCCCGTATTCGTCGATTTCGAACGTGCCGGCGTTGACGAGCGGGCCGGTCACGATCAGGGTCGCCGCGGCGGCACCACTCGCCACATAGACCGCGTCCGAATTGTCGAGTGCGCCGGCAATCGCGGTGGCCGCGCTCGTCAGCGCTTTGTTGCCGATGTAGAGCGCGCCGCCGTTGGTCAGCGTGCCGCCGACCGAGAGGGTGCTGCCGCCGCTCCCGAACGCGTCGACCTCGATCGTCCCGGTATTGCCGAGGGCCCCGGTCACCGCGAGCTCGGCCCCCGCCGCACCGCTGACGAGGTCGACGACGCTGGAATTGGTCAGCGCCTCCGCGGTCACCGTCGTGTCCGCGACGAGCCCGCTGTTGCCGAGATAGAGACCGTCCTTGTTGGTCAGGGTTCCGCCGACCGCGAGGCTGCTGCCGCCAAAGCCGGCATAGTCGACCTTGAGGTAACCTGTATTGGTGAAGTTGACCGAGGTCGACAGGGTCGCGCCATTCTCGAGCACCAGCGAACCTGCATTGCCGGCGAGGGTGGTCAGCGCGCTGTTGGCGCCGGTGTCGCCGGCGAGCGCCACGAACGCCGCCGCACCGTCCTCCAATAGGGTGGCGCCGCTGCCGATCGCGTCAATGCCGCCGCTCGCGAACTCCAAGAGCGAGTTCCCATGAAGCTGCACGTTGCCGGTCAGGGTGCCCGGCGCGGCGGCCGCGATGTCGAGCACCGTCGAGAACGCGCCCTGCAGCACGATCTCTCCGGTGTTGGCGAGGCCGGCGGCGGTCACGATGGTCGGGCTCAGGAAGCTGCCCGATGCAAAGCTGCTGCCGATCGACAGCACGCCACTGTTGGTCAGCGTGCCGCCGACCGCGAGCGTGGTCCCGCCGTTGCCGCTCGTGTCGATCGCCAGGGTCCCGGCGTTGGACAGGTTGCCGGTCACGGTCTCGATTTTTGACGGGTCGTCGATCGCCAAGGTGGCGGCGGCGTCGCTGAGCGTGATCGAAGCGACCGTGATCGGCGTCGTCAGCGAGACGGTGTAGGCGCCCGATGCCCCGATCGTGACGGCGTCGGCGGAGTCCGGGGTGGCGCCGGTGCTCCAATCGGCTGCGGCGGTCCAGTTGCCGCTCACCGCCGACTTCCAATTTACTGCGGCCAACCCAGGCCTCCCCTTAATGTACGGCTGCCGCAGCCTGCGCGAGAGCGGGGCAAAACCAGCCGGCGCGCGATACGGCGAAAGTTAAATCTATGACTTAATTCTGTTTGAATCAATGCAAAAGCGGTGCCCCGTTGTATTCGATCGCGGCTGCTGCCGCGGGGCGTAATGCTTTCCGCGGCGATGCCGGACGCGATTGCGGTGGCGCCAGACTTCGTTAACCACGAAAAATCTGTTTCGAGGGATCGGGCCCACGCCGGTAAGTTCGGCAAGCCCGGCCCGCGCACAATCGCGGCGCCGCCGGCCTGCGAAAAGTCGCGGCGGCAGCAGCGCCGCTGCTCAGGCGGCCGCTTCCTTCTTCCCGCCCTCGGCGTATTCCGGGACGCGCAGGTGAACCCAGACGAGGTTCGCCAGCAGCACAGCGCCGGTCACCAGAAATACCCATCGCACGCCGAAGGCCGCCGCCACCGCACCCCCGGTCAGCGGGCCGAGCGAGTTGCCGAGAAACATCGCCGAGGAGGTGATGCCGTAGACCGTGCCGCGCTGCGCCCGCGGGACCAGCCGCCCGACAAGCGCGTTCGCCGTCGGCAGGATGCCGCCGATGAACAGTCCGACGGCAAACCGCAGCGCGGTGAAAACCACGTAGTTGTCGGCAAAGGCTTGCGGCAGGGTGGTCACGGTCGCGCCCAACAGGGCGATCAGCAACACCCGGCGATAGCCGATCACGTCGCTCTTGTTGCCGAGAAACGGCGCCGCGACGACGTTGGCGAGCCCGGTGATCGAAAACGCGATGCCGCTCAAGGTCGCGATGTCCGGCCGGGGGCCGAGCATCTCCTTGACGTAGAGGGTCACCACCGGCTGTACCGTGCGCACCCCGAATTGCGCCATCAGCAGCACAAAAAACAGCGCCAACAGCCCCGGCGAGCGCGCCACCGCGACCAGGCTGCTGACAAGCGCGCGCCGGCCGCGCGCTTGCGGTGCGGCGACAAAGCGCTCGTGCACGCCAAACCACACAAAACCGGTCGACAACAGGATCGTCGCCGAGGTGCAGTAGAACGGGATGCGGTAGCTGCCGGTCGCGTCGGCCAGGGCGCCGCCGAGCAACGGGCCGACCAGCGAGCCGACCAGTTGGCCGGTGCTGAGCCAGCCCAGCGCAAAGCCGAGCCGCTCCTCCGGCGCTTGTCCCGCCACCAGCGCGATGGCGGTGCTGGAAAAGCCGGCGAACACGCCCATCAGCGCGCGGCAGGCGAAGAGCTGCCACACATTGCCCGCGGCACCCATCAGCCCGGCAAACAGCCCGACCGCGACGCTCGACCGCAGCAGCATCGGCTTGCGGCCGTGGCGGTCGGCGAGCCGTCCCCACAGCGGCGAGGCGAACGCGGCCACCAACGACGTGACGCCGGCGAGGACGCCCGCCCACAGGTCGATCGCACGCTCCGAGCGCACCCCGAGCACCGGCAGGAACAGCGGCATGATCGGGGTCAGCATCGAAAACGACATGGTCATCACGAACTGGATCCCGACCATCGCCCACAGGGTGCGGCGCCATTGCACCGCGGCTTGCGGCGGGCCGCCGTCCTCGATCGTCTCGGCTCGCTGGTCGGCCATTTCCCCCGCCGGTTCGGTCGGTCCGGTTGCGCTCGACTCGGGCCGAAGCTCTGGGCCGCGCGCCCGCCCGTTTTACCGGAACCCCCGATCGCGGACAGCGGCTTCGTCGGCGTCGGCGCTGTGCGGCTTTCCGCCGCGACCGGAGGTCGCCGGTCAGCGCTGATCGCCATGCAGGTGAAAAGCGCCCACCCGCCGCTGCGTCCATCCCATTGATTTGACGGCGATCCGCGGCCGTGCCGCGCGAATCGCGACGCAGCGCGGCAGCGGCCAGGGCATCCCTTGCTGCCCGATCGCCGGGCGGCGCATCGGGTTCCGCCTAGTTTCTGGGCAGAAAACAAAGTCAAAAAAACTAGCGACATTCTCGCATTGCTGCCCTACAGTCAGTGCAAGGCTCCGCCACAGGAGCCATCTCGAACAGGAGAGTGCGATGGCCGCGGCGGAGATCGTGAGGGACGTTGCGTGGTGGAAGGAGCCGACAAAGGACCAATGGTACGCCTTTGTCGCGGCTTGGTTGGGGTGGACCCTCGACGCATTCGACTTCACGATCTTTCTGTTGATCATGTTGCCGATCTCGCGGGAGTTTCACGTCCCGCTGACCGCGGTCACAATTGTTTTTACGCTGACCTTGTGGATGCGGCTCGTCGGCGCCACGGCCTCGGGCTGGCTCGCCGACCGGGCCGGGCGCAAGGTGCCGTTGATGCTCTCGATCTTCGGCTATTCCTTGTGTAACTTCATCGCCGGGTTCTCGCCGACCTTCCTGTTCTTGCTGTTCTTCCGCGCGTTGCTCGGTCTGTTCATGGGCGCGGAGTGGCCGGCCGGCGCGTCGCTGGCGATGGAAACCTGGCCGATCCGCTCGCGCGGCTTTATGAGCGGCGTACTGCAAGGCTCGTGGGGCCTCGGCTTTTTGCTGTCGAGCCTGGTCTACGGCCTCACCTACAAATACATCGGCTGGCGCGGCATGTTGTGGGTCGGCATCCTGCCCGCGTTGGCGCTCGTCTACATCCGCTATTTTGTCAAGGAGCCGGAGGTCTGGCTCGAAAACCGCCGGCTCCAGCGCGCCCAGAAGCGCGAGGTCAAGGTGCCGCTGCTCAAGATCTTCAAGCCCGGCATGCTCGGCAACACGATCACCACCTGCTGGTTCCAGGCGGCGGGCTTTGTCACCTATTATTCGATCAACGCGCTGTTCGCGACCCATCTGCAAAAAGATCTGGGTCTTAGTCCGGCGCTGATCGCGACGCCGATCGCGTTCGCCAACATCCTGGTGTTTCTCGGCAGCTCGGGGTGGGGCTGGGTATCCGACAAGATCGGCCGCCGCCCGGCGATGATCATCCCGGCGCTGTGCGCGATCCCATTGGTGCCGATCTACCTGTTCTCCGGGAACTTCACCTGGGTGGTGGTCGCCTTTGTCGCGCAAGGGCTGTTCGCCGGCGGCGCCATGTACGGCCAGGTGCCGAGCTACCTGACCGAGCGCTTCCCGACCGAGATCCGCGGCACCGCGACCGGCTTTTGCTATCACGTCGGTGCGATCCCGGGAGCGATGGTGCCGCCGATCCTGACTTATTTCGCGATCACCTGGCATCTCGGCTTTGCGATCCCGATGGCGATCGGGACACTGTTCGGGCTCGCGAACTTCATCTTGTCGGTCGGCTTCGGACCGGAGACGCGAGGAACCGAGATGGTCCCCGAACTGGTCGTCGCCTGAAGGCGGCCGTCAACCGCAAAGACAGGGCCCCGTCCGGCAGCGGACGGGGCTTTTTTTTGGCGTCGGCCCGAGCTCGCGGCGGCGCGCGCCCAACAACAAGCCGTAAGGCCCCGCCTCAATGGGCCATTTCGCAACGGGAGGTTTTCATGGCGATCGCCGTCGACACGCTAAAGCCCGTTCCATGGTGGAAGGAGCCGACAAAAGACCAATGGCTGGCGTGGTCCGCCGCCTGGCTCGGCTGGACGTTGGATGCTTTCGATTTCACGATCTTCCTGTTGATCATGCTGCCGATCTCGCAGGAATTCCACGTCCCGCTGACGGCGGTGACCGCGGTCTTCACTCTAACCCTGTGGATGCGGCTGGTCGGCGCCACCGCCTCGGGCTGGCTTGCCGACCGGATCGGGCGCAAGAAGCCGCTGATGATCTCGATCGCCTGGTATTCGGCGTGCAACTTCATCGCCAGCTTTTCCCCGGCATTTTGGTTTTTGTTTCTGTTTCGCGCCTTGCTCGGCATCGGCATGGGTGCCGAATGGCCGTGCGGCGCGTCCTTGGCAATGGAGTCCTGGCCAGTTCGCTCACGCGGCTTTATGGCCGGCGTGCTGCAAGCCTCATGGGGTATCGGCGCGCTGCTGTCGAGTGCCGCCTACGGCCTACTCTATAGTTCGATCGGTTGGCGCGGTCTGTTGATGCTCGGGGTCCTGCCGGCGCTGGCGATCGTCTATGTCCGCAAATTTGTGCAAGAACCGCCGGTCTGGGTCGAAAACCGCCGATTGCAGCGCTTGCAGCACCGCGAGGTCCGCGTACCGCTGCTCAAGGTCTTCAAGCGCGGCCTGCTTTACAACACGTTGACCGCGTGCTGGTGGATGGCGAGCGCGTTTGTCGTCGGCTATTCGGTCGGCGGGCTGTTCCCCACCTACCTCCAAAAGGACTTGCACCTGAGCCCGGGGCTGGTGG
This sequence comes from Allostellaceae bacterium, assembly GCA_035570595.1. Classification (GTDB taxonomy): domain Bacteria; phylum Pseudomonadota; class Alphaproteobacteria; order ATCC43930; family CGMCC-115725; genus AP-15. Next base: position 35,851 of record DATMLF010000045.1, on the reverse strand, counting down.
CCTTGCCGGTCATGCTGCAGAGCATCGTGTTTTTCTTATCAGGGTCGTGCTGGGGCTGGCTGTCGGACCGCATCGGCCGGCGCTGGGCGATCATCTTTCCCGCGCTCTTGACGATCCCGATCACGCCGCTCTACCTGATGACCCACAACTACCTGATGATCGTCGTGTTTTTCACGATTCAGGGCGCCTTTGGCGGCGGCGGCATGCACACCCTCTACCCGGCCTATCTGGCCGAGCGATTCCCGACCGAGATCCGCGCCACCGCGGCCGGCTTTGTCTATCACCAGGGTGCGATTTTTGGCGGGTTGACCGCCCCGGTCATCACCTACTTCGCGCTCAACTGGCATTCCGGGTTTGCGTTCCCGATGGCGGTCGGCACGATCTTGGGCTGCATCAGCGTCGCCGCGGCGGTATTCGCGGGGCCGGAGACCAAGGGGAAGGTGCTGGAGGCGGAGCTGTCGGTCGCCTGACACCCGCCACTGCACCCACACCGTCCGCTCCGGTCCGGGCTCGACGTCTGACGGACCCGACCCGGCGCGGCTCATTCCGCCGCCAACGCCGGGCGTTCGCCGAGGTGGTGCAGGCAGCGGTCGATCCACAGCTTTGTCAGTTTTTCCTGGGCGCCGTTTTGCGACAGGCGGCGCCGCAACGCCGCAAAGTCGACCTGGTCCATCTCCTGGTCCTGGTTGAAGCAGGAGAAGACGACGGTCTCGGTGCCGGTCACCGGGTCGTGGTGGCGCTGCAGGCATTGCGCGCAGATCTCCTTCATCATGCACTGCATCGGCGAGTTGATCGACGCGATCGCCCGGTGATCCGGTCGGAAATAGCGCTTGAGCCGCGCGCGGCGCGCCTCGGCGACCGCGTTCATCATCCCGTCCGAGCCGATCGCGATAATGCGGTCGACCGCGGCGAGCGGGATCGCCACCGGGCCGAGGTCGCCCGCACCGTAGGCCGCGATCGCCTCGACGATGTTGCCGACAAAGGCGAGGTCCCGCGGCCGGCCGGGGGCGAAGCCCGGCGCCTCGTCGCAGCACCACACGACGGCGTCGGCCGAGCGCTCGATGTCCTCGACCTTGTAGCGGTCGGCGATCGTCTTGTAGCCGGCGAAATAAAGGACGCGCGAGCCCTGCGCCCGCAACGCCGCGGCGATCGAGAACAACACCGCGTTGCCGAGCCCGCCGCCGGCCAGCAGCACGGTCTCGCCCGAGGGCGTCTCGGTCGGGGTGCCGGTCGGCCCCATCAGGATCACCGGCTCGCCCCGCTTCAACAAGGCGCAGAGGTCGGACGAGCCGCCCATCTCGAGGACGATCGTCGACAAGAGGCCCTGCTCCTTGTCGACCGCGGCGCCGGTCAGTGCCAGCCCCTCCATGGCGAGGGTGGTGCCGTCGACCCGCGCCGCCAGCGTCTCGTAATTCTGCAGCCGATAGAACTGGCCGGGTTTGAAGGCGCGCGCCGCCATCGGCGCCTTGACGACGATTTCGAGGATTTTCGGCGTCAGCCGGATCACCTCGTGCACCCGCGCGCGCATCTCGTCGTCGAGACATGCCCGCAATTCGGCCGGGGACGGCGCCGACGGCTCGCGCCGCGCCAGGATCCGGCTGACCACCGGGTAGCCGAGGGTGGCGCCACCCATCGCCTTGACGACGTTCCCGGAAAAGCTCGGGTGCAGGTCGCCGAAAAAGCTGACGGCGCGGCCGTCCGGGCGCAGATGTGTCAACACCCGCACCGCGCCCGGCTTCGCGACCCGCTCCGGGACAGCGGGGTTGCCGTCCTCGTCGAGCGCCCGGAAATAGCGGCCGTCGAGCACGATGTTGTCGGGGTCCTCGCGCGCCAGCACGGTATTGGGCTGGGTTCCGGCGGCAACCAGGATCGTGCGCGCCGGCAGGACGACGTCTTCGCCCGGCCCCTGGTCGAGCGCCGGCCCGCTGCCGCCGACCTCCTCGGCGCGGTGCCGCGTCAGCCGCAATGCCGCCGCCTGGCCAAAAACGTCGACCTCGACCTCGACCGGCGTCAGCAGTTCGGCAAAGCGGATGCCTTCCTCCATCGCCTTTGCCACCTCCTCATGGTTGAGGGTGTAGCTCGGCGAGTCGATCAGCCGGCGGCGGTAGGCGATCGTCACCCCGCCCCAGCCGTCGATCAGTTCGGCGAGCCGCGGCGTCCGCTCATCGCGGCGCGCGGCCTCGCGCTCGGCGCGGATCGCGCGGCCATGCGCGATGAATTCGGTCGCGGCCTCGCGCTCGGCCGCGTTCCACTCGCCGCGCACCGCCTCCTCGCCGCGCTCGGCGACGAGCGTCTCGTAGCGTGCCAGAAACTTCTCGACCTGCACCGGGTAATAGGCGAGCGACTCGGTCGCGGTGTCGATTGCGGTCAGCCCGCCGCCGATCACGACAACCGGCAGCCGGACGCTGAGATTGGCGATGCTGTGGGTCTTGGCCGCACCCGTCAATTGCAGCGCCATCAGAAAATCAGAGGCCTGACGGACCCCGGGCGCCAGATTGTTCGGCATCGGGATTACGGTCGGCCGGCCGGCCCCGGCGCACAGCGCCACATGGTCGAACCCGAGCTCGAACGCGCTGTCGATCCCGATCGTGCCGCCAAAGCGCACCCCGCCATACATCGCGAACCCAGCGCGGCGCTCGAGCAGCAGGCGCACGATCTTGAGGAAATTCTTGTCCCAGCGGACGGTGATGCCGTATTCGGCGACCCCGCCAAAACCCGCCATGACCCGGTCGTCGAGCCCGTCGACGAGGCTCGCCACATCGCGGATCGGCCGGAACGGCGTGCGGCTGCCGTCGGCGGCGACGCCGGAGATTTCGGCCGGCAGCGGCTCGATCTTCAGCCCGTCGACCGCGGCGACGAAATGCCCGTCATTGACCAGATGGTGCGCCAAGGTGAACCCGGCCGGGCCGAGCCCGACGACGAGCACCTTTTTGCCGGTCTCGGGCCTGGGCAGCGGGCGCCGGACGTTGAGCGGGTTCCACCGCGTCAGTAGCGAATAGACCTCGAAGCCCCACGGCAGGCCCAGCACGTCCTTTAAGGTGCGGGTCTCGACCTGCGGGATGTCGACCGGCTCCTGGCGCTGGTAGATGCACGCCTTCATGCAGTCGTTGCAGATGCGGTGCCCGGTCGCGGCACAAATCGGGTTGTCGACCGCGACAATGGCGAGCGCGCCGAGGCTGTAGCCGCGCGCCTTGACGAGGTTCATCTCGGAAATTTTTTCTTCGAGCGGGCAGCCGGCGAGGGTGACCCCGAACACGCTTTTCTTGAACGCGCCGTCCTTTTCCTTCAGGCCCTTCGAGCAGCTGTCCTTGCCCTGGTTGTGGCACCAGATGCAGTAATTCGCCTGGTCGAGCGCGCCCACGAGGTCGGTCCCGTGGTCGGTCAGCGCAAACCCCTCGCGCCGTCGCCACTCGTCCTCAGGCAGGCGCAGCATCGTCACGCCGTCGCGCTCGATCGTCTTCACCGGCACGAGATGGGCCATGTCGAACCGCTGCGGCACCTTGAACAAAACCCCGCGGCGATGCTTCTCCCGACCCGCTGGTGACAAGGTGGCCCAGGCGGCATAGCGCTGCGCCAGGTCGAGGGCGGCGGCATTGCCGGCCTCGTCGTCGAGCCAGCGCGCGACGTGCTCGGCATAGTGCCGCTCCCACGCCGCGACCCCGCCGAAGGGGCCGCCGATCAGCGCGTCGAACTCGCCGGCGAGGCACGGCCCGTCGATCGCCGCCGCGTCCGCCTCCTTGACGCCCTTGACTGCACGGCGCTGCACGAACAGCCGCTTCACCGAATAGAGCGGCGCCAATTCGTGGTGACGCGCCTGCAACGCCCGCACCTCGGCGGCAATCCCGAACAGCGCCCCGAAAAAATCCTCGACATAAGGCGCCAGCTCGACCAGCAGGTCCGACTCGTCGGCGCCGCCGAGCGCCTCGGGGTCGCGCCGCGCGGTCATCAGCCGGTCGTGCAGCCCGACATCGGCCGACGCCAGATGCGCGACAAAGGCCCGGTCGACGCGAGTGAGACCGTCGCGGTCGTAGAGGTCAGCGAAAGCAAGGCCGAACGGCAGCGTGAGATCGGTCATCGAAACGGGAGTATCCGGCAACAGGCGACAACGGAAGGCTGAGCGCCCACGATGGGTAGGTAGGCGGCCGCGCGCCGAACGAGTTGCGACAATTCCCCGCGACAGCGTTGCGCGCGCCTGATCGGCTCCACCGACGGATATGTTGGGTCGATCGACGTTAGATAAAGAGCGGCGGGCAGTGCCGAGCCCGCGGGCGGCTACACGACCGCCGCACGAAAGAGTATACCGATCGGGCAAAAAACGGCGGCGAAGCCGGCCTGCGCGGCCAGCGCGACCGCCGAGACAAGCATCTTCGGGAGGAAACATGGCCCTGTCTTTTGTGCACCGCGATCGTACGGTGGCGCCGCCCGGCTACAGCCGCTGGCTGATCCCACCAGCTGCCTTGTGCGTCCACCTGTGCATCGGCCAAGTCTACGCGTTCAGCGTCTTCAACCTGCCGATGACAAAACTGATCGGCATCACCGCGCATGCGCCCGACGATTGGAAGCTGACCCAGCTCGGCTGGATTTTCAGCATCTCGATCGTTTTTCTCGGAGCCTCCGCGGCCGTGCTTGGCCGATGGGTCGAGGAAGGCGGCCCGCGCCGGGCGATGCTCGCCGCGGCACTCTGCTGGTCAGGCGGCTTTTTCGTCGCGGCGATCGGCGTCTGGCTGCACAATTTGTGGGTCGTCTACTTTGGCTACGGCGTGCTCGGCGGGATCGGGCTCGGGATCGGCTATATCTCGCCGGTGTCGACCTTGATCCGCTGGTTTCCCGACCGGCCGGGAATGGCCACGGGCATGGCGATCATGGGGTTCGGTGGCGGCGCCTTTATTGCCTCGCCGCTATCGGTGTGGCTGATGAGCCGGTTCTCGACCCCGACTCATGTCGGCGTGGCCGAGACGTTCGTCGTCATGGGCCTGATTTATCTGTGCTTCATGATGGTGGGTGCGGCGATCGTGCGCGTCCCGCGGGCGGGCTGGATGCCGGCCGGGTATGTCGCGCCGGTCGAGCCGAAAGGTCTGATCACGACCCGCGACGTCTATGTCTACGACGCGCTGAAGACGCCGCAGTTCTGGCTGGTGTGGCTGGTCCTGTGCCTCAACGTGACCGCCGGCATCGGCGTCCTGGGCCAGGCCTCGGCGATGAGCCAGGAGATGTTTCATCACCGCATCACGCCAGTCGCCGCCTCGGGGCTCGTGGGCTTGTTCAGCCTCTTCAACATGGGCGGGCGTTACGCCTGGTCGTCGATTTCCGACTCCATCGGCCGCAAGAACACCTATTTCGTGTTTTTCGCGCTCGGCACATTGCTCTACGCGCTGGTGCCGCACAGCGGTGCGGTCGGCAGCGTCGCGTTGTTCGTGTTCTGCTACGCCGTGATCTTCAGCATGTACGGCGGTGGCTTTGCGACGGTCCCCGCCTACCTGCGCGACCTGTTCGGCACCCGCTATGTCGGGGCGATACACGGGCTGCTGTTGACCGCATGGTCGATGGCGGGGATTTTCGGCCCCGTGCTGGTCAACTACATCCGCGAGTACAACGTCACGCACGGCGTCGCCGCGGCGCAGGCCTATAACTTGACGATGTACGTGATGGCGTGCCTGCTGGTCGTCGGCTTTGTCGCCAACGCGCTGATCCGGCCGGTCGCCGAGCGTCACTACATCGGGGCGACCGATCGCCGGGGTGTGCGACGCGACATGGCGGCGGAGCGCTGACGATGGCAGCAACCGATGGCGAGACGACAGCGACGCATAACGGCCTCAAGCTGCTCCTCGCCTGGGGCTTTGTCGGCATTCCATTGGTGTGGGGCGTAGTCCAGACCCTGCTCAACGCGCTCAAGGCGTTTCACTAGCGGATCGAGGCGTGCCGGCGAGATCGGCGCATTCGAGCACGGCGTTTAGGAGCACGTCGCAGCCGGCGGTCAGGTCGTCGGGTTTGGCATCCTCGATCTCGTTGTGGCTGATGCCGCCGACGCAGGGGACAAACACCATCGCGGTCGGCGCGACGCGCGCCATGTAGACCGCGTCGTGGCCAGCGCCGCTGACGATGTCCTGGTGCGGGTAGCCCAACACCCCCGCCGCCGCGCGCACCGCATCGACGAGCGCCGGGTCGAACGGGGTCGGCGGGAAATACCAGAACTCCTCGACCGCGGCTTCGAGGCGCTGGCTCGCCGCGGCTTCGGCGCAGGCGGCGCGCAATTCGCGATCCATTTGGGTCAGCACCGGGTCGTCGGGATGACGGAAGTCGACCGTGAAAAACACCCGGCCCGGGATCGTGTTGCGCGAATTGGGGCTGACCTGGACGAACCCGACCGTGGCGCAGGCATAGGGTGCATGGGCGTGGCCGATCCGGTTGACGGCGTCGATCATCCGCGCGGCACCGACGAGCGCGTCGCGGCGGCGCGGCATCGGCGTCGGCCCGGCATGCGCCTCTTGGCCCGTAACCGTGATCTCGTACCAGCGTTGCCCCTGCGCGCCGGTGACGACCCCGACCGGCTTGCCGGCCGCCTCGAGGATCGGCCCCTGCTCGATATGCGCCTCGAGATAGGCGGCGACGGGCCGCCCGCCGACCGGCTCTGGCCCGGCAAAACCGATCCTGTCCAATTCGGCGCCGAGGCTGACGCCGGTCGCGTTGTCCGGCCGCCCGAGCCCATAGGACGGGTCGAAGACGCCGGCGAACACGCCCGACCCGACCATCGCCGGCGAAAACCGCGAACCTTCCTCGTTGGTCCACGCGACGATCTCGATGGGCGCCTCGGTCTCGTAGCCAAGGTCGTTCAAGGTGCGGACGATTTCGAGCCCGGCCATGACCCCATAGGCGCCGTCAAAGCGGCCGCCGGTCGGCTGGGTGTCGAGATGGCTGCCGGTCATGACCGGCGGCAGGTCGGGGTTGCGGCCGCGGCGCCGCGCGAAGATGTTGCCGATCTTGTCGACCGCGACCGTGCAGCCGGCTTCCTCGCACCAGCGGATGAAAAGGCGCCGCGCCTCGCCGTCGAGGTCGCTCGCGGCGAGCCGGCACACCCCGCCTTTTGGCGTGGCGCCGATCTCCGCCAATTCCATCAGGCTCGCCCACAGCCGCTCGCCGTTGACTTGCAGGTTGCGCATCCGATCCTCGCGGTTTTAGCTGAACGATCCTAACCCTGGCAGGGGCAGGCCAAAAGGAGGAGCGATGGCCGGCGACGACGCGATTGCCTACGCCGCGGCGGCGACGCTGACCGAGCTTTACCGCAAAGGAACCTTGTCGCCGGCAGAGGCGACACGGCTGCTGCTCGAGCGGCTCGATGCGTTGCAGCCTAAGCTCAACGCTTTTTGCATCGTCGACCGCGACGGCGCGTTTGCCGCCGCGCGCGCTTCGGAAGAGCGTTGGCGGCGCGGCGCGCCGTTGGGGCCGCTCGACGGCGTGCCGGTCACGGTCAAGGATTTGATGCTGATGCGCGGGTTCCCGACCCTGCGCGGCTCGCATCTCGTCGACCGCGACCAGGACTGGTCCGAGGACAGCCCGGCGGTGGCCCGGCTGCGCGACGCCGGGGCGGTGATCCTCGGCAAGACCACGACGCCGGAATTCGGCTGGAAGGCGTTGGGCGACAGCCCGTTGACCGGCATTACCCGCAACCCGTGGGATTTGTCGCGCAGCTCGGGCGGCAGCAGCGCCGGCGCCGCGGTCGCGGCCGCCACCGGCATCGGGGTGCTGCATCTCGGCAGCGACGGCGCCGGGTCGATCCGCACGCCATCCTCCTTTTGCGGCACGTTCGGGCTAAAGCCGAGCTTTGGCCGGGTTCCGGCCTACCCGCCGTCGCCGCTCGGCCTGTTGTCGCATCACGGACCGATGGCGCGAACGGTCGCCGACGCCGCGTTGATGCTGACGGTCATCGCACGCCCCGACCATCGCGACCCCTACGCGTTGCCGCCCGAGAACCGTGACTGGCATTACGGCATCGAGGATGGGATCGCGGGCTGGCGAGTGGGCTTCAGCCCGGACCTCGGCTACGCGCGGGTCGATCCCGAAATCGCCGCAGCGGCCGCAGCGGCGGCGCGGCGGTTCGAAGCCCTGGGCGCCGTCGTCGAACAGGTCGAGCCGATTTTCGAATCGCCGCGCGACGCACTCTTCACCCTGTGGGCCTCGGGCACCGCGGCATTGCTGCGAGCCTACCCGGACGAACGCAAGCGCCTGGTCGACCCCGGGCTGCTGGCAACCGCCGCGGCGGGTGAGGGGATCGGCGCCGCCGAATGGGTCGAGGCCGATCTCGTGCGCACCGCGCTCGGCCGCCGGATGGCCGCCTTTCACCAGCGCTACGACCTGCTGCTGATGCCGACGATGCCGGTCGCGGCATTGCCGGCCGGGCAGGATTTGAACGACCCGGCGCACGAGCGGCATTGGATCGACTGGTCGCCGTTCAGCTACCCGTTCAACATGACCCGCCAGCCGGCGGCGAGCATCTGCTGCGGGCTGACCGGCGCCGGCTTGCCCATCGGCTTGCAGATCGTCGGGCCGCTTTACCGCGACGACCGCGTGCTGCGCGCCGCCCGCGCCTTTGAGACGACGCAGCCCCAGCGCCGCCCGCCGCCTCTGGTGTAGAAGCGATCGACAGCGAGGCTCCGCGGGGCTCGTGGCGACAACCCCGCCCAGCCGACGTCTGCGGATCGATAAAGCCGGGCCGCCGGCCGGATCGCCCTGCGCTACCCCGCCAAAAAAACGCCTCGTCACCTGGTTCGTGACGAGGCGTTGTCGATGTCGATTTGGTCGATTACGGATGGTTGGCCGGTGCCGGGTTGTTCGCGCCGTTGGTCCCGGCGTTGGTGGACGGGTTCATGTTGGTCTCGTTCGAGGAAGCGGGCGGTGTGCTCGATCCCATGCCGGCGCCGCCGCCGTTGAGGCTGGCGAGGGTCTGCTGATCCGGCGTTCCGGTGACCGGCAAGCCGTTCCGGTGCTGGTAGACGCGGAGCGCCTGCTGCGTCCGCGGCCCTTCAAGACCGTCGATCCTGCCGTGATAAAGCCCTTCTTGGGTCAACTTTTGCTGGATCTGCTGCAGGTCGGAGCGGGTCATCCGGCCCCAATTCGCGCCCGACTGCCAGTTGCTCGCCTGCGCGGGATTGTTGGACTGGTTGTTGCCGTTCATCGACGACTGGTCGGTGCTCGTCGGCGACTGATTGGTCCCGCCCATCGACCCCGGGGTCTGCATCGTGTCGCCCGCCGACGGTGCGGTCGACTGCATCGTGCCGGTGGTCGGGGTCTGCCCCGCATAGGGGGCGGTGGGCGCCGGGTTGTTGGCAGCGCCATTGTCGGCGGCGTAAAGCGGGCCGGCACCGGCGAGGCCGAGGGCGACGGCCGATACCGTGGCCAGGATCAGTTTCTTCATCAATACCTCCATGTCTCGGTGCGGGGTGCGCACACCTCGCTAACCCGATCTTCGCGCAGCGGGTTCCAGTCTCGCCCGGCGAGGTCGCTCATCGAGCGAGCTTCCGCCGCCGCGTGCCATGCTTCGGCCTGCCCGGCGCTCGGCTCAGCCCAACACCAAAATGGCGATCGGCAGACCCCGGCTCAGAACCCGCGCGGCGCCGGCAGTTTGCGGTAATCGGCGCCGTCGTCCACGTCGGCGAGGGTTTCGACAAAACCGACGGCTAGGCCGCGCGGAAGCCCGGCCAAGGTGTCGGCGAGCGCCTGCGGGCTCGACCAGCGCACTCGTTCTCGCTCGAACAACGACTGCAGCCGCGGCCGGCGGCGCGCGCCGACCAGCCAGAACCCGCCGTCGACCGCCGGGCCAAAGACCAGGTCGCAGCGGCCGAGCAGCCGAAAGGCGGCGGCGACGTGGCGGCCGTCGACCGAGGGGATGTCGCCACCGATCAGCACCACCGGCCCGGGCGGCGCGGCGGCGATGGCGCGCCGCATGCGGCGGCCGAGGTCGCCCTGCCCTTGAGGAACAGCCACGACCGCGCGCAGCCAGCGCCGCGCCTGATGCCGCGCCATGTCGGGCGTCGCCGCGATCCGCAACCGCCAGCGGCGGTCGCGCCCCAGCCGGCGCAGCAGCCGCGCGATGGTTTGCCGCTCAAAGCGCAATGCCGCGATCTCGCCGATGTCGCGCGCCAACCGCCGCTTGCCGCGCCCCAACGCCGGCACCCGCAGGAACAGGATCAGGTGACCACGCATCAGCCGTAGAGCCGGGCAATGCGCTCGGGCGGCATCCCGGCGAAATAGAGCGACAGGCACAAAAGGTTGCGCAGAGGCCGGCGCCAATACCCCTCGCGCCGGTAACGGCGGGCCGAAGCGACGCAGCGGGCATCGATCCGCGCGAGCCGCCGGCGGCCGAGCCTGCGCACGAGGTCGACATCCTCCATCAGTGGGAGCGGGGCGAACCCGCCGACCGCGTCATAAAGCGCGCGGCTGATCAGCAAGCCCTGATCGCCATAAGGCAACGCCAATATTCGGCAGCGCCAGGCGACGACCCGCTCCAGCCGCCGCGCCGCCGCCGCATGGTCGTCGAGCGCCAAGTCAAAATATCCGGCGCGCTCCGCGGCTCTCGGCCGCGCGATGAACACGGCGACCGCTTCGGCCCACCCCGGTTCCGGGGTGCAATCGGCGTGCAAAAACAACAGCCACTCGCGCGTCGCCGCGGCCGCACCCGCGGCCAGCTGGCTTCCCCGGCCGCGAGCGCCAGCAACCAGCTTGGCGCCTGCCGCCGCGGCGACGGCCGGGGTGTCGTCGACCGAGCCGCCATCCGCCACCACGATCTCCAACGGCGTCGCCGGCCGCAGCGCGGTCAAGGCCGCTTCCAGGCTGCGCGCGTCGTTTAGCGTCGGAATAAGCAGCGAGAGCCGCGAAAGTTCTTGATCCGTTCTAGCTCCTCCGCCATCCTGCTTGGTATGGATATGCCGAGCCTCGGCGCGGCGCGCAAGGGACGCGGCGCCGCCAGCAACGCGAGCGGCCGGTTCGAGGCCGAGACGCGGGTTGCGTTCGACGACGGCTGGGGAACAGCCGACCTCGAGCCGTTGCCATTGACGACCACCCTTTCGGTCGACGCGACCCGCACGATCATCGCCCGCAACGACTCGCCCGACATCGGATTCGACCGGTCGATCAACCCTTATCGCGGCTGCGAGCATGGCTGTATCTATTGCTATGCGCGGCCGAGCCACGCTTATCTCGGCCTGTCGCCCGGGCTCGATTTTGAAAGCCGGCTTTTCTACAAGCCGCAAGCCGCCGCCCTGCTGGCCGCAGAGCTCCGCAAAAAAGGCTACACATGCCGGCCGATCGCGCTCGGCAGCAACACCGACCCTTACCAGCCGGTCGAGCGCCGGCTTGGCGTCACCCGCGCGATTCTCGAGGTGCTGCGCGATTTCCGCCATCCGGTGACGATCGTCAGCAAATCGGCGCTGATCCGGCGCGACCTCGACATCCTCTCCGAGATGGCGCGGGAGAACCTCGCGATCGTGACGATCTCGGTGACGACCCTCGACCGAACCTTGGCGCGGGTCATGGAGCCGCGCGCCGCCACGCCGGAGCGGCGGCTCGAAACAGTCGCGGCGCTCGCCGCGGCCGGGGTCCCGACCGGCGTGCTCAGCGCCCCGATGATCCCGGCCCTCAACGACAGCGAGATGGAGCGGATACTCGAACGCGCGCGCGAGGCGGGCGCCACCGCCGCCGGCTACACCCTGCTGCGCCTGCCGCACGAGTTGAAGGCGCTGTTCCGCGAATGGCTCGAAACCCATTTCCCGGACAAGGCGGCGCATGTGCTCTCACTGGTCGCCCAAGCCCATGGCGGCCGGCTTTATGATTCGACCTGGTCGAAGCGGATGACCGGCGCCGGTCCTTATGCCGACATGTTGAGAGTGCGTTTCGACCGCGCCTGCCGCAAGCTCGGCTTCCACCCGCGCACGACCAACCCGCTCGACACCACCCGCTTCCGCCCGCCACCGCGCAACGGCGATCAGCTGACCCTGTTTTGAGCTCCGCGCCGCCGGCGCCGCGCCAGTAGCCCCAAGCCTGCGAGAAACGTCGCAAGCAGCGCGGCGCTCGCTGGCTCCGGCAGCACGGGTGCAACCGCGAGATCGGCGAACTCGCACAGTTGGTTCGGCCCCGGACACCCGGTCAGCGCTATCTCCTTCAGCAGGTTGCCCGAAGCGTCAAACACACGAAACAGCGACGGCACGTCTTCGACATTGCCGACGAAGTAGTATGTTCCATCGAAAGCCACGCCGCTGAAGCCGAAATCATCGGTCATCTGAAGAAAATCGGTCGAAACCAGGTTCCCGGCGCTGTCGAACAGGTTGTAAGGGCCTTCGTCATTGCCTTGATTGGCGACAAAGTCGGCCCCGACGATTTCGAGGCCGGTGCGACCCACCGTAAACGGTCCGCCGATTGCCGTCGGCACGAGGGTGAGCGTGTTCACCAAGACACCGCTCAGGGTATATTGATAGACATTCTCGGTAAGCGCGCTGTCGCCGGTCGCCGCGAGATACAGAAAGCTGCCGTCGGACGTGATCGCGCTGATGCCGGACAGCCCGGTGTTGAACGCCACCCCGAGATTTGCGCCGGTCGAATTGGTCAGAAAGACAGATCCCGAGTCGGCGACCCCGTAGTAGATGTTAGGTCCGAGTATTGCAATCCCGCCGGGACCGCCGCCTTGGGCGGCAGGGTTGGGCACCGCGAAGGAGGTCACGAGGGTGCCGGTGCCGGCGGCTTCGTTGATGTCCCACTCGTCGAGGGTGGGGCCGGGCGAGCCGCGCCCGTCGCTCGCCCAGAGGATCGTGTCGGCTTGCGCCGGCGCGTGCAGCGCCAATAGCGTCGCGGCGCCGAGGCCGATCGCGGCGGCGATGACACGCGCTCGTGTTGCAACCTGGTCAAGAGAGATGCGCGACACGTTCATGCGATGCCTCGTATGATTTAGAGCCGCGCTATCGGCTGGCGATTGCCGCTGATGCCCGCTGTCGCGGCTTTGCCGGGAAAGCCGCCGCCGATACCACTAAATCGAGCAAACCTATTCTAATTTTTAGCAATTGTCCATCGCGGCACCGCCTTGATAGCGTGTCGGCCTGCGGAGTAGGGTCGCTGGCAAGCCAACAACCACGCAAGAGTCCCCGATCATGATCTGCGATGTCCACGCGCACTACACGCCAAAGAATTTCAGCGAGTTCATGGGCGACCGCTTTGCGTCGCCGGTTCACCTGCCGGTCAAGCGCGGGATGGCGCGCCACCCGTTCTCGGATTCGCCGGAGGACATCCAAGGCCGCTTCGAGCTGATGGACGCGGCCGGCGTCGAAAAGCAGGTGCTGTCGCCAAACCACCCTCCCTACCTGCCGGACGAGGCCGAATGCGTGCACGCGGTGCGGATGCTGAACGACGGCTACGCCGACCTCGCGCACCGCTACCCAAGGCGCATCGCCTCCTACGTCATGCTGCCATTGCCGCACATCGACGCGGCGCTGAAGGAGATGGAGCGCGGCTTCGACCAGCTGGGCTGCGTTGGCGTCAACATGAACATCATTTGCCTCAACCGTTCGATCGCCGAGACCGAGTTCGAGCCGATCTACGCCGAGATGAACCGGCGCGGCGCCGTCTTGTTTGTGCACCCGGCCGGCACCGGCATTTGTTCGCCGTTCATCACCGAATACGGGTTTCGCGCCGCGGTCGGCACCTCGCTCGAAGACGCGACTTTTGTCCTGCACATGATCGCCAAGCAGATCCCGCACCGTTATCCGAACATCAAATTCATCGTGCCCCATCTCGGCGGCCCGATCCCGATGCTGCTGAACCGGCTCGACCAGCAGGGGCAGAGCCAGAGCGGCCACCCCAACCTCGCCGAGGCGCCCTCCGTCACCGCCAAGAAATTCTATTACGACACTGTGTGCTACGGCTCGAAGGCGGCGTTCGCCTGCGCCCTCGAGGCATTTGGCGCCGATCATCTGGTGACCGGCAGCGACTACCCGGTTTTGCAGGATTACGAGGCGTACAAGGAGACCTTCGGCTATATCAGCCGGCTCGGTCTGCCCTCTGCCGACCTCGACAAGATCCTGAACCACAACGCCCAGCGGCTCTTTGGCTTTGACCATTGATCGGACGCGCGGAGGGGGACGGCCGATGAGCGGCGCCGGTGCGGATCTAGGCTTTGCCGCCGACCATGACGCGCCGATCCCCTATTTGCCGCGGGTCCGCGACTATTATCAGGCGTTGGGCTACGGCGCGGCCTATCGCTGGGCGCATTACGCCGAGGTTCCGTTTCACCCGCTCGGCAAGCCGCTCGCCGAATGCCGGGTCGCGCTGATCACCACCGCCGCCCCCTATCGGCCCGACTGGGGCGACCAAGGCCCGGGTGTGCCTTACAACGGCGCCGCGAAATTCTACCAAGTCTACTCCGGCGACACCGCGGTCGACCACGATCTGCGGATTTCCCATGTCGCCTATGACCGAGCGCATACCAGCGCCGAGGACAGCGGCACGTGGTTCCCGCTGCCGCGGCTGCGGGCAAAGGCGGCGGACGGGCGGATCCGCCTGACCCGGCATTTTCACGGCGCGCCGACCAACCGCAGCCAGCGCACGACCCTTGACCAGGACTGCCCCGAGCTGCTGGCGCGCTGCCGCGCCGACGAGGCCGATGCCGCGATCCTCGTGCCCAACTGTCCGGTATGCCACCAGACCGTGAGCCTCGCCGCCCGCTATCTGGAAACGCATGGCGTGCCGACCGTGGTCATGGGCTGCGCCAAGGACATCGTCGAGCATGTCGGCGTGCCGCGCTTCCTGTTCAGCGATTTCCCGCTCGGCAATTCGGCCGGCCGGCCCTGCGACCCGGCCTCCCAGTCCTTGACCCTGGAGCTTGCGCTCAAAGTCCTGGAAGCGGCCCCGGCGGCGCGCACGACCGTCCAGTCGCCGTTGCGGTGGAGCGGTGACCCTTCGTGGAAGCTCGACTACTGCAACGTGGACCGGCTGCCGGCGGACGAGATCAGCCGCCGCCGCGCCGAATTCGACCGGGAAAAAGCGGCCGCCAGAACGCTGCGCGACCGCACGGGCGACGGCGCCGGTTAAAGAGGTCCAAGCGCCGAGGCGTTCCCCGAGCGGCGGCGGCGCCCGCAAAAACCGCGGAGGTGCGCGCGAAACCAAGCCTCGCCACGGTGATGCTGCGATTCGCCAATATTCGTGAGCATAATTCATCAAAGTGTCAGACGGGAGCCGCCGCGCAGTGTAAACAGAGCGAGGAACAAGGTTCTTTGTGTCTGCGACTCGCATGACGGCGGGGCTGGTGGCGTGCTTGATTTTCCTTTGTACATCGAAGAAATCGGATTATATCTTTTGTCAATTGTCCGCTTGCCGGCGGATCGATGGCTGTAGAGGTTGGGGGGAGTAAAAGCCATGACAGAGAACACAATCGGCATGCGGGTCAGGCAGTGGGCGCAGGGCGCTGGCACGAGATGGGCGGTGGCGGCGATCTTGCTGCTCGCCGCGGGCAGCGCGACCCAAGCGCTCGCCGCGGCTCCGATGCAGCTGACCTATCGGGTGACGCATTCGCTCTATGGCGACATCGGCACCTACGTCAACACGATTGAGCCCAACGCCGACGGCACCACGGTTCAGACCCGGGCGCATTTCCAGGTCAAGATGCTCGGCGTCAACATGTACAGCGAAGACGCCCAGCGCACCGAGCAGTGGCAGGGCAACCGCCTGGTATCGTTCAACGGCGTGACCAGCAAGGGCAGCCAGTCCACGGTCGTCAGAGGCGAGGCGCGCGGCAACAGCTTTGTCATCAACTCGCCGCAGGGGACGGTCACCGCGCCGGCGTCGGTTCATCCGGCAAACCCGTGGTCGCCCAACTTTCTGTCGTCCAACACGATGATGCGGCCGGACAGCGGACGGCTCGAGCGGGTCAGCGTCAGCGGCGGCGCGGAGACGGTCGTCACCATCGACGGCAGACCGGTGCGCGCCCGGAAATACGAGGTCGACGGCGCCACCCGCTATGGTGTCTGGCTCGACAACCGTGGCGTCCCGGTCATGTTCGTCGTCGACGACAACAGCGGGAAAGTTACGTTCACCTTGGCGAGCTGCACGAGCTGCGATGTCCCCGCCGCCCAGCAGCTCGGGATGAAGTAGGCGTCGCTGCGCGCCTGACGCCGCGGCCTCAGAGGATCGGAGTTCCGACCCCGCCAACGCTGCCGCCGCGGCTGCGCGCGGCGGCAGGAACGGGGGAAGCCGCTAGTCTAGACTAGCTTAGTCGCGCAGCTCGGGGACGATCCAGAACGGCTTTTGGCCGCGGGCGACGCGCTCGAAATTGTCGAAGGCGTTGCGCCAGCGCTTCCAATGGTTGTCCCAGGTCGGGCCGGCGCCGTGCGGGCTGAAGATGATGTTCTTCAACGTGAAAAGCTCGTGGTCGGGCTTGGGCGGCTCCTCGACCATCACGTCGAGCCCGGCGCCTAGAATCTTCTCGTCGCGCAGCGCGTTGTAGAGCGCCCTTTCGTCGACCACCGGCCCGCGGCAGGTGTTGATCAGGATCGCCGTCGGCTTCATCATCGCCAGCTCGCGCTCGCCGATCAGGTTGTGCGTCGATTTGTCGAGCGGCACGTGCAAGGTCACGATGTCCGAGGTCTTGAGCAGCTCGGTGAACAGCGCAAAGCGGATGCCGAGCGCGTCTTCCTGGTCCGTCGTCAGCCGGTTGATGTCGTAATACTTGATGTGCATGTCAAAGGCCTTGGCGCGGCGCGCGACCTTCTTGCCGATGTTGCCGAGCCCGATGATGCCCAGGGTCTTGTCCTCGAGCTCGTAGAGCTTGGTCGCGTTGAAGTCGTTGCCGCGCCAGCGTCCCGAAGACACCCCCTCATGCTGCCAGATCAGTTTGCGGCTGACCGCCAGCATCAGCATCATCGCGTGCTCGGCGACCGCGGTCGAGTTGGCGCCGCCGTTGTTGCAGATCGGGACACCCGCTTCGCGCGCCGCGTCGAGGTCATAGGTGTTGTAGCCGGCGCTCAGGGTCTGGACGATGCGCAGCTTTGGCGCACGCCGATAGAAATCCGGGCCGTGCGGAAACTGGCCGCCGCCGATGTAGTATTCGGTTTCCTTCAGCAGGTCGAAAAACTCGGGCCGGCCGTGCGGGGCCATGACCAGCTCCCAACCCGGCGAGAGCAGGTCGTAGGCGATCTGCAAGGTCTCCTCGGAATGGGTGGCGGGGGTCAGGATGCGGGGCATTGCAGCGTCTCCTCTTGTACGGGATTGTCGCGTCCGGTTGAACAAAGGCAGTTCGCGGGTGCGGCCGCAAACCGCGCGAGACCCGGTCATCGTAGCGACACCCGGCGATCATCCCCAAGCGCAAAACACCGCCGGTCTAACCGATTGCCGGTGTTGACGGCATCGGCTAGCGTGCTCGATCCCGCCGCGCGCTGGCCGAAATTTTGCCTACGCTCGTCCCTTTGATTGCTTTGCCGCACCCGTGAGGTCGAAAAATATGCCCGAGTCGTCGCTTCAGGACCGCTTTCAGAACCTTCACGAATTCGTCACCCAGGCGCGCATCAATCTCGACCGCAACAATTGGGACTACCTGATCGGCGGCTCCGAGACCGAGTCGACCCTGGCGCGCAACCGGCTGGCGCTCGACTCGATCGGGTTCCGGCCGCGGGTATTGCGCGACGTGTCGAATGTCGACTGCAGGCGCGCGCTGTTTGGCAAAACCCTGCGCATCCCGGTGCTGTGCGCGCCGGTCGGCTCGCTCGAAGTATTCGAGCCGGGCGGCGGCGCCACCGTCGCCGCGGCGACCCGCGAGTTCGGCAACGGCATGATCCTGTCCTCGGTGTCGCATCCCGGCCTCGACGACACCGCCAAGGCCTCGGGCGACGGCTTCAAGATCTTCCAGCTCTACGTACGCGGCGACGCCGACTGGGTCGACGACCATGTCCGCCGCGCCGTCGGCAAGGGCTACGACGCGTTTTGCCTGACCGTCGACACCGACAGCTACAGCCGGCGCGAGCGCGACATCGCCAAGCGCCACCTGCGCCGCCGCGTGCGCCCCGGCGACGCGCGCATCTACCAGGCCCAGTTCAATTGGCATGACGTCGACCGGATCAAGCGCAGCTTCGACGTCCCGCTGATCCTGAAGGGCATCGCCACCGCCGAGGACGCCAGATTGGCGGTCGAGCACGGCGTCGACTGCGTCTACGTCTCAAACCATGGCGGCCGCCAGCTCGACCAGGGGGTCGGCTCGATCGACGTGTTGCCGGAGGTCGTCGAGGCGGTCGGCGGGCGTGCCCGTATCATGGTCGACGGCGGCATCTACCGCGGCACCGACGTGGTCAAGGCGCTGATCCTAGGCGCCGACGCGGTCGCCTGCGGGAGGCTCTACGTCTACGGCCTTGCCGCGGCCGGCGCCGAGGGGGTCGTGCGGCTCTTCGAGATCATCGAGGACGAGATCCGCATCTGCCTGTCATTGCTCGGGGTGACCGGCTGGCACGAGCTCGACAAATCCTATATCCGCGCGGCGCGCCAGGTCTTCGAGCCCAACGTGCACAGCGCCTTCCCGCACCTCAACCTGCCGCGCGAGACGTATTAGCCCACAGTCCCCGATGAAGCGGGGATTTTGAGCGCGGTTGAAACTCGCGCGAGAAGCTGATCAAGATCGGCGCGAAGGCCGTCGGTCACGGCCGTTACTTAACGTTCCAGATGGCTGACGTCGCGCTGTCTCGGCAGATGTTCCAGGACGTCCCGTCGCTGATCATCCGGGTGCGGCCGCCGCAAGCCCCAGTCAACCGGCTGGTTCGTCCCTCCCATCGGCCCAACGCGGCGATTTACTGCGCTGGAAATGCCCACAGTGCGATCCTGGCTTCACAACGACCCGGAAGCGAGGGAATGTCGGTAACCCCGGCCGCTGAGGGGGATCTGATGGCGCCTCAATGCAGGCAAACCTGTGCGTTTCAACGCCTGAGCGCAGTCAACCGATTGGTTCGACTATTGCTGCGCACGCGGTGCACGATTTACCGTTGCCTAACACGGGCGATCGGGCGAACCTTGGCCCCACAACCACGCCGAATCCGGGGAATGTCGGTTGAGAGTCACCTACATCAGCCACGCCTGTCTTCTGGTCGAGACGGAAGACGCTTGTCTCGTCTGCGACCCCTGGTTGGCGGGTCCGGCTTATGCTGACCAGTGGAATGTATTTCCCAAGCCTGTCGATACCGCCGCGGTCGAGCGAGCCCAATTCATCCTGATTTCACACGGTCACGAGGACCATCTTCACGACAAAACGCTGCGGTCCATTAGAAAGGATAAGACGCTTTATTATCCTTATTACTGGTACGATGGTACCTTCTCGTACCTAAGCAGCCTAGGATTTCGTCGCACGGTAGAAGCGAAGTCGCGGAAGACCTACCGGCTGAGCCCCAAGACCCGTGTCACGTTCATAGTCAACGGGCAGGATAGCGTCATTGTCTTAGAGGACAGCCGGGAAGTCTTGGTCAACTGCAACGATGCTTTGCATGCCAGCGATTCGCGGCTGATCGAGCTGTACACCCGGATCATCAAAGACCGTTGGCCGAAGATCGATATGGCATTCTGCAGCTTCGCGAGTGCAAGCTATTTCCCGAATGCCTTCCGTTGCAGCGGCAAGGACGATGCCGCTATCGGCCGATTGCGCGAACAGCTTTACGTGCAGAATTTTTGCAATATTATAGAGCGTCTGGCGCCCACAATTGCGGTTCCCTTTGCTGCTGATTTCGTTCTTTTGGCAAAACGGCAACTCTGGATCAATGCCGTACGCTTTCGACGGGAGGAGATTTCTTCATATTACGCACGATACTTTGGTCAACATTCCGATTCGCCACGTATTGCAGTCATGTATCCCGGCGACCGGATCGTCGATAAGACGTTGTTGCCTTCGTCACAATATCGGCTCGCGACCGCCGAGGGCAGCAGGGAGGGATTGCTGGCGGCACAATACCCCGAGCCAATTTCCGCGTTCTCGCGCAATACGGTCCATCAGATGTGCTTGCGCCAGATTGGTGCTATTCTTGAGGACCATTTGGCAAATGAAGTGCGGCATTATCCCCAGCGGACTGTCGCGCACCTCCGGTTCTCCGTACGTTTGCTCGATCTGGCAGACCAAGGGTGGCTGAACGTTAGCATCGCGAACCGCATAGCCCGGGTTTCCGTCGGCGATCAGGCCGGCTCTGAAGCAATGGCGCTGATCGAAACCACGAGCGACATCCTGCTAAACTCGCTGTCGACTGATTGGGGCGGTGACGCGCTCATCATCGGCTATGCTTGTGAGATCAGCATCCTTGGGCCGCAATTCGCCGGACAAGCGCGGATCTGCGCTGAGCTTTTGACGCGCTATCCGAGGCCAGTGTCCTACGCGATGCGCCACCCGACGCGCGCCATACGCTATCTCTTGCAATCATTGCCTGCCGTCAAGGTCCGGGGAGTACACCGACTGAGAGGTCTCGCCGGGAAGGGAATAGTCGCGACCCAACCATCGATGTCGAGCAATGCTTGGCTGGTGGGCGACGAACACGCGATACGCGAAGGGTATGCGCTGCCGAATTACCCAGTCACCTGAGGACGCGGAGTAATCCTATTGCCACCCCTGCTGTCACTTAAGAAGCAAATTGTTCGCCTGGTCTATCCGTTCAGGAGCAGCTTTATCGACCGCCTCAACAGAGTGCCGACCTTCGTCGATTTCGCTCGCTCGAACAAGCACGCGCCGATGTTCGACCGTCGCGAGGAGATATATGACTGGCTCGAACTTGAGATCTGCGCCGGTCCCATCGACTATTTGGAATTCGGAGTCAGCGCCGGGGACAGCATCCGCTATTGGAGTTTGCTCAACCAGCATCCGCAGAGTCGGTTCATCGGCTTTGATTCCTTCGAAGGGTTGCCCGAACCCTGGGGTGATCGGAAAAGGGGCGCCTATGGAACAGGGGGAAGTCCGCCGCATTGCGATGATCCCCGTGTCCAATTTGTAAAAGGCCTATTTCAGGAGTCGCTCGAGAGCTTCCTCCGGGAATTTCGATCTCGAAGCCAGCTCGTGGTGCACGCAGACGCGGACCTTTATGCTTCCACCCTCTACGTGCTGACCAGGATCGACCCGCTGCTGGGGCCTGGCTCGATCGTTATCTTTGACGAATTTGGCGACGTACAACACGAGTTCCGTGCCTTCGAGGATTATTGCGCTGCATACTGCAAGAGCTGGCACGTTGTCGCGGCGACAGGTCGCTTCGAGACGGTAGCATTTATCACCTGAAGTGCCTTTTTCAGGCTATCGGTCAATCGGTTGAGCTGCGACTAATCCGCCAATTAGAGGAGCGTCGCCCGTCTTCGACCTGCTGAGCGGCCAGCCCACCGGTCCTCGGCAGCGCCGCCCGTCCGTCAGGAGGCGCGGTTGAGGCGGTTGCCGACGAGGTCGTCCACCACCGCCGGGTCGGCGAGCGTCGAGGTGTCGCCGAGCGCGTCGTGCTCGTCGGCCGCGATCTTGCGCAGGATGCGGCGCATGATCTTGCCCGAGCGCGTCTTGGGCAGCCCCGGCGCCCACTGGACGAGGTCGGGTGCCGCGATCGGGCCGATCTCCCGGCGCACCCAGGCGACGAGCTCGCGCCGCAACTCCTCGCTGGTTGCCTCGTCGGCCCGCAAGGTTACATAGGCGTAAATGCCCTGCCCCTTGATGTCGTGGGGGTAGCCGACGACCGCCGCCTCGGCGACCTTCGGGTGGGCGACGAGCGCGCTTTCGATCTCCGCGGTGCCGAGCCGGTGGCCGGCGACGTTGATCACGTCGTCGACCCGCCCGGTGATCCAGTAATAGCCGTCCTCGTCGCGCCGCGCGCCGTCGCCGGTAAAATAAAGCCCCGGGAAGGTCGAGAAGTAAGTGTCGACAAACCGCCGGTGGTCGCCATAGACGGTGCGCATCTGCCCCGGCCACGAGCGCGCCAGGCATAGATTGCCTTCGCCCGGGCCTTCGACGCGCCTGCCGTCACTGTCGACCAGCAGCGGCTCGATCCCGAAAAACGGGCGCGTCGCCGAGCCCGGCTTGAGCGGCGTCGCCCCAGGGAGCGGCGTGATCAGAATGCCGCCGGTCTCGGTCTGCCACCAGGTGTCGACGATCGGGCAGCGCCGCTCGCCGACAATGTCGTAATACCACAGCCACGCTTCGGGGTTGATCGGCTCGCCGACGGTGCCGAGAAGGCGCAGCGAATGCCGGTCGGTGCGGCGGACATAGTCCTCGCCCTCGCGCATCAGCGCCCGGATCGCGGTCGGTGCGGTGTAAAAGATCGACACCTTGTGCTTGTCGACGACGTGCCAGAAGCGCGACGGGTCGGGGTAGTTGGGCACGCCCTCGAACATCAGGGTCGTGGCGCCGTTGGCCAGCGGCCCGTAAAGGATGTAGCTGTGCCCGGTCACCCAGCCGACATCGGCGGTGCACCAGTAAACCTCGCCCTCGCGGTAGTCGAAGACGTACTCGTGCGTCATCGACACATAGGCGAGATACCCGCCAGTCGTGTGCAACACTCCCTTTGGCTGCCCGGTCGAGCCGGACGTGTAGAGGATGAACAGCGGGTCCTCGGCCGCCATCTCTTCGGGCGGGCAGTCGGGCGCGGCCGCGGCGCACGCCTCGTGGTACCAGATGTCGCGCCCGGCGACCCAGTTGACCGCGGCACCGGTGCGGCGGACGACGACCACGTCGCGCACGTCGGGGCAGCTTTCGAGTGCCGCGTCCGCGTTGCGCTTCAGCGGCACGGTGCGGCCGCCACGCAGCCCCTCGTCGGCGGTCACGAGAAAGGTCGAGCGGCAGTCGCGGATGCGCCCGGCGAGGCTGTCCGGCGAAAACCCGCCGAAGACGACCGAGTGAACCGCACCGATTCGGGCGCAAGCCAGCACCGCCACGGCGATTTCCGGGATCATCGGCAGGTAGATCGTGACCCGGTCGCCCTTTTTGACGCCGCGCCCCTTCAGCACGTTGGCAAACCGGCACACCGCCGCGTGCAATTCGCGGTACGTCAGGCGGCCGTCCTCGCTCGGGTCGTCGCCCTCCCACAAGATTGCGGTCTGGTCGGCCTTGCGGGCCAGATGCCGGTCGATGCAGTTGAAGCAGGCGTTGAGCGTGCCGTCTTCGTACCAGGCGATGCGCACGTCGCCGTCGAACGACGCGTCCCTGACTTTGGCGTAGGGCTTGATCCAGTCGAGTCTTTTGCCGTGCTCGCCCCAGAAGCCGTCGGGGTCGTCGAGCGAATGCTGGTACAGGCGAAGGTAGTCGGCTTCGGTGATTTTTCCGCTCTGTGGATGCGCCGAGGTCGGGATCACGGTCCGGCTCGACATGGCGTTTGTTCCTCCTCGGCACGCGGTGCCGGCGGCAGCGCCGCCCACCGTTGCCCAAGATTATTCGGCCAGGCCCGGCGGTTACAAGGCCCCTTCCAGCACCGGCGCCGGCATCGCGGCGCGGGCGGGAGCGGTCCCGCGTGTCGCGAGCAAGGCCGCTTGCGTCCGGTTGACGACGTGAAGGCGCCGGATGATCTGCTTGACATGCGCCTTGACGGTGCTTTCGGACATGCCGAGCGCGTCCGCGATCAGCTTGTTCGACTGGCCTTCCGAAATCAGCGCGAGTACGTCGCGCTGGCGCCTCGTCAGCGTGTGCAACGGCGCTTGCGCCGATTCCCGGCTCGCGGCGTCGCCGTCGGGTTGGCTCAGCACCAGCGGCACAAAGGTCCCGCCGGCGCGCACCCGTTCGAGCGCGCCCACCAGGACCTTGAGCCCGAGGCTCATCGGCAGAAAGCCTCTCGCGCCTGAGCGCAGGATCGTGCGGGCGCGTTCCGGGTCGTCGCAATGGGCGGTCGCGAGGATCGGCGTGCGCGGCGCCGCCGCGGCGATCAAGGTCAGCTCCATCAGGTCGATGTGCCGGCAGGTCGCGCCGCCGAGCAGAATGACCGAAAACCGCGCACCCTGCCGCACCAGATGCACGAGGTCGGTCGCCGCCGGAACATCGGTGACCCGCCATCGCCGCGCCTGCTGAGCAAGCGCGAGCTTGAGGCAGTCGCGGCGCAAGGCGCTCGGGTCGACGAGCGCCAGATGGCGGCGCGCAGGCTCGGCAAACGCCGCCGTTCCGCACGAAGCACCGGTAGGGCTAGGCTCCGCAGTCGTGTTGAGCGAGTCGAAGTTTTCCAAAGCGGCCCCCCTGCGCTTTAGGCTGTGACGCGGACTCTGCGCCGTCGAGGCAAGCAGCACGGTAATTTTTTGTAAACAATGTAACAGGACACTTATTCTATAACTTGTTTTTGTTACATAGGCTTCGAAACTCCAGGCCTTGATACATCGCCATCGGAGGCGCGTCGATCCCTGTCCTTATTTTGTCACAGCGGCGTGACACGCAACCACCATACGCGGCGCCGGCGGGGTTCGCTCCCTGCCCGCGGCAAAGCCCTCGGGATGATTCCCGCGAGCCAAACCGCGCCGAGCCTGCTAGCGTAGGCGCCAAGCGGGACCCCCTTGCCGGGAGGCAAAGATGCAATATGGCTTTGGCGCGCCGGTCAGCGGCGCCCTTTCCTCGCCCGACAATCTTGCGCGCATCGCCGTCGAGGGCGAGGCGATGGGATACGATTACACGACGATCAGCGATCACGTGGTGATCCCGCGCGACATCGAGGCGCGCTATCCCTACAGCGACACCGGCGAGTTTCCCGGCCGCTCGCGCGGCGACCGGCACGAGCAGCTAGTCGCCGTCGCGTTTGTCGCCGGCAAGACGTCGCGGCTGCGGTTTGTCACCTCGGTGACCGTGGTGCCGCACCGCCCCGCTGTCTTGCAAGCCAAGATGCTGGCGACGATCGATGTGCTGTCAAAGGGCCGGCTGACCTTTGGCATCGGTGCCGGCTGGATGAAGGAGGAGTTCGAGGCATTGGGTGTGCCGCCGTTTGCCGAGCGCGGTGCGGTCACCGACGAGTACCTGATGGCCTGCCGTGAATTGTGGACCAAGGACGACCCGCGCTTCGACGGCAAGCACGTCAAGTTCGCCAACGTGCTGTTCGAGCCGAAGCCGGTGCAAAAGCCGCACCCGCCGATCTGGGTGGGCGGCGAGAGCGGGCCGGCCTTGCGCCGCACCGCGCGGCTTGGCGACGGCTGGTACCCGATCGGCACCAACCCGCAGCACCGCCTCGACTCGATGAAGCGGTTCGCCGGCGGGGTCGAGCGGCTGCGGCGGCTGACCCGCGAGGCCGGCCGCGACCCGGCGAAGGTTGCGCTCGCCTATCGGGTGACGAGCTGGGGAAAATCCTTGCCGGCGCGTGCCGACGACGGCGAGCGGCGGCTGTTCTCGGGCGAGACCGCGGACGTCGTCGCCGACCTCAGGGCGTTCCGCGATTTCGGCGTCGGCCATGTCGATTTCAGCTTCGACGGCAATACGCCCGAAGCCATGGTCGCCAACATGCGCCGCTTCCGCGAGGACGTGCTGGCGAAGGTCTGACTCGTTCGCCTGCGATGCTGAGGACGCACGGAGACCTGACTTGTCATTGCGACGAGGCCAACGGCCGACGCGGAAATCCCGGGCGCAGATGGGATCGTGCCCGGGATTGCTTCGCTCCGCTCGCAATGACAGCTCTCGGGCCATTGTCGCGAATCGTCGATAAGTCGATAAAAGGAGCCGCCGTTGCTGAAGCTTGGATACAAGGCGTCGGCCGAACAGTTCGGGCCGCACGAATTGCTCGACTTCTCGTGCCTCGCCGAGGAGCTCGGGTTCGACTCGGTGTTTGTCAGCGACCATTTCCAGCCGTGGAAGCACACCGACGGCCACGCGCCCTCGGCGCTCGCCTGGCTCGGCGCGCTCGGCGCCCGCACGCGGCGGGTGGTGATCGGCACGAGCGTCCTGACCCCGACCTTCCGCTATCACCCTTCGGTCGTGGCCCAGGTCTTCGGCACGCTCGGAGCCATGTTCCCGGGGCGCGTCGTGCTCGGCGTCGGCACCGGCGAGTCGCTGAACGAGGTGCCGGCGACCGGCGTCAAATGGCCGGGCCCCAAGGAACGGCGCGACCGGCTGCGTGAGGCGATAGCACTGATCAACAAATTGTGGACCGAGGACCGGGTCACCTTCGAGGGCCAGTTCTATCGCACCGAAAATGCCACGATCTACGACAAGCCCAAGGACAAGGTGCCGGTCTGGGTCGCCGCCTCCGGCCCGCTCGCCGCGGCGATGGCGGGCCAGGTCGCCGAAGGGTTCATCTGCACCAGCGGCAAGAACCCGCAGCTCTATACCGAGCTGACCGGCAAGGTCGCCGAAGGCCTCGTGCGCGCCCGGCGCGAGCATGCGAGCCTCGAAAAGATGATCGAGGTCAAGGTGTCGTTCGACACCGACGCGGCGCGCGCCAAGGAAGACACCCGGCAATGGGCGGCGCTGGCGCTCACCCCCGAGGAGAAGGTCGGGGTCGAGGACCCGGTCGAGATGGAGCGGCTCGCCGCCGCGCTGCCGCTCGACCGCGCCGCCAGCCGCTGGATCGTCTCCGCCGACCCGCAAGAGCAGGTCGAGAAAATCCGGCCCTATGTCGAGCTCGGCTTTACGCATCTGGTGTTTCACGCCCCCGGCCCCGACCAGGCGCGCTTCCTCAAGCTCTACGCCGAAAAGGTCGTGCCGTTGCTGAGGTCGAAGCTCGGGTAATGGCCTCTTATTTCGACCGTTATCGCCCACCCCTCGTCACCCCCACGCCACCGTACGGCTGTCCGGGAAATATCTCGCGGCGGCAAAACGGAAGAAATCGGCTCGGCTATTTCGCTTTGGCCGGGCTTGACCCGGCCATCCACGGATTTGGGCGCCCGAGGCAAAGACGTGGATACGCGGGACAAGCCCGCGCAAGGCGGTTTAAATTCGTGGACCGTGAGGGGCGAGGATGCCGTCCTCGGTAGCGCTGCTCCCGCTGGCCGGCATCAAGCTGGTCGAGCCCGGCGACGACCTCGGCGTGATCGCGGTTGCCGCCTTCGCCGCGAACGGGGTGACGCCGGAAGCGGGTGACGTGCTCGTCGTGGCGCAAAAGATCGTCTCCAAGGCCGAGGGGCGCTATGTCGACGTGGCGACGGTGGAGCCATCGCAACGGGCGATGGCGCTCGCCGCCGAAACCGACAAGGACCCGCGCTTTGTCGAAGTGGTGCTCGGCGAGTCGAAACGGGTGGTGCGCCACCGCCCGGGGCTGCTGATCGTCGAGCACCGGCTCGGTTTTGTCATGGCCAATGCCGGCATCGACCATTCGAACATCCCGAAGGGTGACGGGGTCGACCAGGTGCTGCTGCTGCCGGAGGACCCGGACGCTTCGGCCGCCCGGCTGCGCCAGCGGATCGCCGACGCTTGTGGCGTGCGGATCGCCGTTATCGTCAGCGACAGCTTTGGCCGGGCGTGGCGCAAGGGGACGGTCGGCATCGCCCTCGGCGCCGCGGGGCTGCCGGCAGTGATCGACATGCGCGGTCAGCCCGACCTCTTCGGGCGCGAGTTGCTGGTGACCGAAACCGGCTTTGCCGACGAGATCGCCGCCGCCGCGGGGCTGGTCATGGGCCAGGCCGATGAGGCGATCCCGATCGTGCTGGTGCGCGGGCTGCGCTGGTCGGCGCCCGACGCCCCGGCCGCCGCCCTGGTCCGCCCGGCCGAGCACGATCTGTTTCGATGACGAGCGACCCGGGCCGGGTCCTGGCACTGTCGGGCGGGATCGGCGGCGCCAAATTGGCGCTCGGCCTTTATCGAATATTGCCCGCGGGGACGCTAACCGTCGTCGCCAACACCGGCGACGATTTCGAGCATCTGGGCCTCGCGATCTCGCCCGATCTCGACACCCTTCTTTACACGCTGGCCGGCATCGACAATCGCGACACCGGTTGGGGCCGGTGCCATGAGACCTGGACCTTTATGGCGGCGCTCGAGGCGCTCGGCGGCGAGACTTGGTTCAAGCTCGGCGACGGCGATCTCGCGACCCATGTCGAGCGCACCCGGCGCCTTGCCGCCGGCGAGAGCCTGTCCGCGGTCACCGACGATTTCCGCCGCCGTCTCGGGATCTCGGCGCGGCTGTTGCCGATGAGCGACGACCCGGTCCGCACCCGGCTGCTGACTGAGGAGGGCTGGCTCGATTTCCAGGATTATTTTGTGCGCCAGCGCTGCGCCCCGGCGGTGCGCGAGATCGTCTTTGCCGGCGCCGCGGCGGCACGCCCGCACCCCGATTTTCTCGCAGAGCTGGCAAACCCCGACCTGAAGCTGGTCGTGATCTGCCCGTCGAACCCGCTGATCAGCATCGACCCGGTCCTGTCGCTACCCGGGGTGCGCGCCGCAATGCGTTCCTGCCGGGCGCCGGTCGTCGCGGTGTCGCCGATCATCGCCGGCAAGGCGGTCAAGGGCCCGACCGCGAAAATGATGGCCGAGCTCGGCCTGCCGGTCGACGCCGCCTCGGTCGCGCGACACTACGGCGATCTGCTCGATCACTACGTGGTTGACGAGGAAGACGCCGGGCTGTCTCCAGAAGCCGACATCCCGATAACCGCCACCCGCACCCTGATGCAGACGCTCGCCGACCGCAAGGCGCTGGCGCGCACGGTGCTCGCCGTGGCCCGGACGGATACCGAAGCTTCATAAATCCGACCTGGCCGGGCTTAAGCCGTGGGCGGTCGGCCCGAAGCAGGAAAGCTCTACAACCTCGGAAAGTCAGGGGTCCGGTTACGCCGCGAGCGTAGCGCTCACGATGGGGTTTCTTCCGCGACTTTCGATCCGGAAACGGTTGGTTAGGGTTTTTCGTGACAGGATCATTGGCGACGCAAGGTCCTTTCATTGGTTCCATCTCGTTGACTGTCACTGCTTCTTATCAGTGCTCAAAAAGTCGTCCTATTAACAGGTAAATCGATGAGGAGCAGTCCATTCCCTGAAGCGCTGATCTTGGGGTGTTCAATCGGTATGATCGGAATAACGATCTCGCAGCTGTTCAATTACCCTGTCAAACTGCCAGTTCCCGGTCAGCCATGTGTCGATTTTCAATGGATGTATCTTGCCGCACGATTTGCGCTGTCCGGTCACCTCACAGAAGCTTATGATTATCATTTACTATCTACTGTTGCTCGATTTTTCGCGAATGGGTGTGTTATTGAGCATGTCGATTATCCACCGACCCTGTTCCTCTATATCACGCCTTTCGGATTGTTCTATTATTGGATTGCAAAGGTGACATGGGCGGCGATTACCCTCACGTTTTTTCTGGTTGCGTTGTGGAGGATCGTTCCGGGAGTTCGAACCGTCATCGCGGCGTTCTCTCTTAACCCGGTATTTGCTAACGTGACTCTTGGTCATAACGGCTTTTTAACCGCGGGGTTGTTCGCATGCATGCTGTTGGCGATTGAAAACCGCCCATGGCTGGCCGGGGTCTTTATCGGCTTACTCAGCTACAAACCGCAATTTGGGATTCTGATTCCCGTTGCCTTGGTAGCGTCGGGAAATTGGCGCACGCTGGCGAGTGCTGCGATTTCGACCATAGCCTTTGCCGTCATCGCGGGAATGGCTTTCGGCTTTGAAAGCTGGATTGCGTTTGCCCATGCCTTGACAGATCGCGCAACCGTCCTTGCCGATGCCAGCTCAGGTACGACTTGGCTGTGCTCGATTTTCTCGCTGTTGCGGGATATCGAGGTTTCGCCTCGACTCGCATTCGCGGCGCAAGCCATCATTATCCTAATCGCGGGAATGATCGTTTGGCGGTTGTGGAGTCGCCCGATCCCCCATGCGTTGAGAGCCGCGAGCTTGTGCGTCGGCGCGGTTATCGCCAGCCCGCACGTCTATCCCTATGACCTGACCATCCTGCTTGTCGCGGCGGCTTTCATCGTACGAAACGGTCTAACGGTTTTTGACAAAAAATCCCTGTTCGCCCTATGGGCATGCGCGATGCCGCTGTTCCTGATCGGGCAGCTTGGGGGTGGCTTGATCCTGGTCATCTACACGGGAATGATGGCGCTTGTCCTCCGACGCGGCGCTCGTCTGACACTTCCGGTTTCCGGCAACCTCACTCCCGCCAGTATCTGAAGACAGAGAATAATCCGATGGCCGAGCTGTCAGTCGTGATCCCGGTTTACAATGAAACTGCAACGATTGCGCCGCTCCTGCGCGAAGTCGCCAACGCGCTACCCGAGGTCTCGAAGCAGATCGTCATCGTGGATGATTGTTCCGGCGATGGAACCGCAGAGTGGTTACGGCGCAACCTCTGTAAGGCGCAGGGAGTATGGTACGGCATAACGGTTAGGGAGGACGGCGAAGTCGACCTCCGCCGGCAACCAGACGCAAACACCGCAGGCTTTGCATTCACGGTCGTTTTTCACGAACGCAACCGTGGCAAGGGGGGTGCGGTCAGAACCGGTTTCGATCATGCTTACGGCGAAGTGATCGTTATACAGGATGCCGATCTCGAATACGATCCTCACGATTGGTCATTGATGCTACCGCTGATTACCGAGAGAAAAATTGCCGATGTCGTTTACGGATCGCGGTTCGATGGCCGCCCGCATCGCTCATTGTATTTCTATCACTATCTTGGTAACCGCATCATCTCTCTGATCTTTAGCATGCTCTATAACCAAACTCTCTCTGACGTAGAGGTCTGTTACAAGATGTTCAAACGGGAGGTGTTGAAACAGCTTGTGCTAACCACCAACGGTTTCGGGTTCGAAATCGAAATCAGCGCAAAGATTGCCCTTGCACGGCGATGGCGCATCTATGAAGTCGGCATCAGCTATTATGGCCGTACCTATGCCGAGGGTAAAAAAATCAACTGGCGAGATGGCATCAAAGCACTCGGGTATCTCGTGAAATTCGCCGCTGTTAGATAGGCTGTCAGCCCCGATCGAGCTTCATCGGAGTGAAGAAACCACAAGTTATCAAATTATGGAGACTGGTTAGAACAGCCTGCGGGTGGCGAAAGCGGCGGAATCCCTAGGCTCAGGTCGGACGGTCTGGAGACTCAACCCACGGAGATGTGTCGCAGGCATCCACCTGGCGGAGGCAAGGGCTCTGCCGGCTTGCGCCGATGCCCGCCAGCAGTGTTATCCTCCGGCTGCGCAAAGCGCGGTCCCGTGGGCCGGGCATGACGAGGTCGAGTGATACGCGGCACCATTTGAAATGCCACGGGGCGATAGGGATTTGTGGGCGGTGGTGCCGGTCAAGGAGCGCGACCGGGCGAAGGAGCGGCTGGCGCCGCTGCTGTCGCCGGCGCTGCGCCAGGAGCTGGTGCTCGCCATGCTCGAAGACGTGCTGGCGGCGCTCGGCGCCGCCGCGGGTCTCGCTGGGCTCATGGTCGTGACCCTCGATCCGGGCGCCCGCCGCATCGCCCGGGGTTTCCGGGCGCGCATCGTCGAGGATGGCGCGCGCGACGGCCATACCGGCGCGGTCACCGCGGCGGCAGGGCTGCTGGCGGCCGAGGGCCGGGCCGGGATGCTGACCGTGCCGGGCGACATCCCGCTCGTCACCGCCGACGAGGTCGACCGGGTCGTGGCGGCGCATCGCGCGGCGCCGTCCTTTACGATCGTGCCGTCGCATGACGAGGGCGGCTCGAACGCGATCCTGCTGTCGCCGCCCGACGCGGTGCCGTTGCGGTTTGGCGTCGACAGCTTTTTTCCGCATCTGCGCGCCGCCGAGGCGCAGGGCATCCGCCCGACGGTGGTGCGGCTGCCCGGCATAGCGCTCGACATCGACAACCCCGAGGACCTCGCCGCGTTCGCGCGTCACCCGTCGCAGACGCGCACGCGCGCGTTCCTTGCGGACAATGCTATGCTGGGGCCGTCGCCGCTCGCTCCGGCTCGACTTCGGGAGAGTCTTCGGAATGACCGTTAGCAAGATTTTGGCGCAGGCATTGGAGGGGGACCGGCTCGCCGCCGACGCGGCGCTGGCGCTTGCTGAGGACAACGCCGCCGACCTGCGCCCGCTGATGGAAGCCGCGGCGGCGTTGCGCGACCGCGGGCACGGCGACCTCGTCTCCTATTCGCCAAAGGTGTTCATCCCGCTGACCCAGCTGTGCCGCGACGTGTGCCACTACTGCACCTTCGCCCACCCGCCGCGGCCCGGCGAGCCCGCTTACCTCGATGCCGAGGAGGTGTTGGCGATCGCGCGCGCCGGTGCCGCCGCCGGCTGCCACGAGGCGCTGTTCACGTTGGGCGACAAGCCGGAATTGCGCTATGCTGCGGCGCGCGAGGCATTGGCCCGGCTCGGGCACGACACGACACTCTCCTATCTCGCCGAGATGGCGGGGCTGGTGTTGCGCGAGACCGGCCTCCTGCCGCACCTGAACCCCGGCGTCATGACCCGCGCCGATCTCGATGCGTTACGCCAGGTCTCCGCCTCGCAGGGGATCATGCTCGAAAGCGCGTCGCGGCGGCTGCTCGGCCGCGGCGGTCCGCATTTCGGCTCGCCCGACAAGAACCCGGCGGTGCGGCTCGACACGATCCGCATCGCCGGCGAAGCTGCGGTGCCGTTTACCTCCGGCATCCTGATCGGCATCGGCGAGACCCGGCGCGAACGCATCCAATCACTGCTGGCGCTGCGCGAGCTCAACCACCGCTACGGCCACATCCAGGAAGTCATCATCCAGAATTTCCGCGCCAAGCCCGGGACCCGGATGGCCGACGCGCCGGAACCCGATCTCGCCGACCATCTGTGGACGATCGCCGCCGCCCGGCTGATCTTCGGGCCGGAGATGAACCTGCAGGCGCCGCCCAACCTGAACCCCGACGGGCTCGCCGAGATGATCGCCGCCGGGATCAACGACTGGGGCGGCGTCTCGCCGGTGACCCGCGACCACGTCAACCCGGAGGCACCGTGGCCGGCATTGGAGCGGCTCGCCCGGCAGACCGCGGCCGCCGGCAAGGTGCTCGTGCCGCGCCTCGCGGTCTACCCGGGCTACGCCCGCGTGCCCGAGCGCTGGCTCGACCCGGCGCTGCGCACGCCGGTGTTGCGGGCGATGGACGCCGAGGGCTTCGCGCGCCCCGACCAGTGGATTGCCGGCTCGGGCAGCGCGCCGCCTCCGACCCTCACCCACCCGACTTTCCAGGCCGGGCCCCCCCTTTCCCGCAATGCGGGAGAGGGTCCTGAGCGCGGCGAAGGGGGTGAGGGGCGCCTCGCGGCCATCCTTGACCGCGCCGCCGCCGGCGAGACCCTGGCCGAGGCCGATATCGTGCGGCTGTTCCAGACGCGCGGCGACGGGTTCGCGCAGGTCTGCGAGGCGGCCGACGCGCTGCGCCGGCGGGTCAGCGGCAACACCGTCCGCTATGTCGTGACCCGCAACATCAACTACACGAACGTTTGTTATTTTCGCTGCCAATTCTGCGCCTTCTCCAAGGGCAAGCTCAGCGAAAACCTGCGCGGCCGGCCCTACAACCTCGACCTTCCCGAAATCCGCCGCCGGGTCGAGGAAGCCTGGGAACGCGGCGCGACCGAGGTCTGCCTGCAGGGCGGCATCCACCCCGAATATACCGGCGCCACCTATCTGGGCGTGTGCCGCGCGATCAAGGAGGCGGTGCCCGAGATCCACGTCCACGCCTTCTCACCGCTCGAAATCTGGCAGGGCGCCAAGACCCTCGGCCGCACCCTCCCCGACTTCCTGCGCGAGCTGAAGGAGGCGGGGCTCAGCTCGTTGCCGGGCACCGCGGCCGAAATCCTCGACGACGAGATCCGCGCCGTGATCTGCCCCGACAAGATCAAGACCGCCCAGTGGCTCGAGGTCATGGAGGCCGCCCACGCCGTGGGCCTGCACAGCACGGTCACGGTCATGTACGGCCATGTCGAGCGCTACGAGCACTGGGCGCGGCATCTGTTGCGCATCCGTGCCTTGCAGGCTCAGACCGGCGGCTTCACCGAATTCGTGCCGTTGCCGTTTGTGCCGATGGAGACGCCGATCTTTTTGAAGGGCCGCGCCCGTCGCGGCGCCACCTGGCGCGAGGCGGTGCTGATGCACGCCGTGGCGCGCCTCGCCCTGCACCCGCTGATCAGCAACATCCAGACCTCGTGGGTCAAGATGGGGGAGGGTGGTGCCGCGGCTTGCCTCAATGCCGGCGCCAACGACATGGGCGGGACCTTGATGAACGAGAGCATCACCCGCGCCGCCGGCGCCGTGCACGGCCAGGAGATGCCGCCGGAGGCGATGGAGGCGCTGATCCGCGGGTTGGGCCGCACCCCGCGCCAGCGCACCACGCTCTATGGCGACGCGCCCGCCGCCCGCCGCGCCGCGTCCTTTGCCGCGCCGCCGCTCGCCGACGCGGTCAACACCCCGGCGCGCCGCTACGACCGCCACCCGGAGCCCGCCGCCGCCGACTGAGTGGGTCGCAGGGCAATTCCCGTGCAACCGGGAATTTTCGCGGATTTACCTTGCGAAGCCCGATAGGGGTCGAAAATAACCGCGATCTCAGGAGCTTGCGGCAATTCCCGTGGCCCGATAACCGGGAATTGCCGCCCGTCTAATCGGGAATTGTTTTGTCGGAAACGGGAATCTACGCGTACCCATCCATCTCCTTTTAGCAACTTCACTCTGACGTTTGGCACCCATCCCATTATCCCTCCGTCATTCCCGCGAAAGCGGCAACCCAGAGGCTGGCCCTTGTTCGGACCAGAGGCAGGATCTGGCTTGACCGGGAGGCGGCGGGCATCGCGCGCTTGCCCTGGACCCCCACTTGCGCGGGGGCCACGGATAGGAGGTGAGGGGAGTTGTTTGTCAGGTTAGCACCAGCACCAGTAGTGGAGGCACAAGCCCGGAGGATGCGCTCGGATTATGGCGCTTTGGCGGGTGTCCCAGGCGCGCGCCGCCGCAAGCCTCGGGACGAGCCCGTGTTCGCGAGCAGGGTGGGCGGCTTTTCGTAGCCAGCGCTCGGGCTTATGCTTGGCGGCGAAAACCGATAAGCGGGAGAGGGCCTGGATTATGGAAGCTGCAGCCGCCGTGTTTCGCCAGGTGCGCGAGCCGCTGACGATCGAGCAGGTCGAGGTCGACAAGCCGTGGGGGCGCGAGGTCTTGGTCCGCACCGCGGCGACCGGGGTGTGTCACAGCGACCTGCACGTGGTCGACGGCGTCGGGCGGTTTCCGCTCGATCGGCCGATCGTGCTCGGCCACGAGGGCGCCGGCATCGTCGAGGCCATCGGCGCCGAGGTGACGACCGTCAAGCCCGGCGACCATGTCGTCGCCTGCCTTTCGGGGTTTTGCGGCAGCTGCCTGCAATGCCTGTCGGGCCACCCCAATCTGTGCACCGGCGGCATCGTCACCCGGCCCGAGAGTGCCGCACCGCGGCTCTCGCAACACGGCCGGCCGTTCCGCCAGTTCATCGGCATATCGAGCTATGCCGAGAAGATGCTGCTGCACGAAAACTCGATCGTCCGCATCGACCCGGAACTGCCGCTCGACAAGGCGGCACTCGTCGGTTGCGGGGTGCTGACCGGGGTCGGTGCTGCGTTGCGCAGTTCGGGGCTGGAGGCTGGGCAGACCGTCGCGGTGTTCGGCTGCGGCGGGGTCGGGTTGTCGATCGTCCAGGGGGCGCGGATCGGCGGTGCGCGCCAGATCATCGCCGTCGACCAGTTCGACGGAAAGCGCGAGATGGCGACCCGCGCCGGCGCCACGCATTTTGTCAACAGCGCCGAGGACGACCCGGTCAAGGCGGTGCGCGCGTTGACCGGCGGAGCCGGCGTCGACCACGCCTTCGAGGCGGTGGGCTTGGCCGCGCTGGTGCGGCAGGCGATCGAGAGCCTGGCGATTCGCGGCACCGCGACGATTGTCGGGGTGTTGCCGCCCGACGCGATGATCGAGTTCCCATGGATGGCGATCCGCCCCGAATGCAAGGTGCAGACCTCGCGCATGGGCTCGAACCGCTTCCGCACCGACATCCCGCTCTA
>DATMLF010000044.1:0-19417 GCA_035570595.1 Allostellaceae bacterium | reverse complement strand
GACCGACTGGTCGCAGGTGACCAACCTCGGCTTGATGCGCGCCGTGCCGGAAGTTCGCGAAGTGATCCACCTCGCGACGCAGTACATGCGGCTCGGCTACGACCCCGAGGCGTTTATCAAGATGCTCGCGGAGATCGTCTGCCACGACAATCTCACCGAGATGCATGCGTTCAAGCATCACCAGTCGATTGTCGAGGAATACCACGCGACGCATGAGCCGTGGCGCTGGATGCACCTCGTCTGCGGCGTCCAGGCGGCGGCGATCTCGTTCGGCAAGAACATGGCGGTCTACGAGGAAGCCCTGGAGCTTCTGCACGCCGCCTAACCGCGGCCGGCTAAACGAGCGGGCGTAACGCCCGCTCCCTGGAATACGGGCGTCAATGCCGCCCCCGGCAAACGGGGGCGGCATTTGCGTTTCAGCTATGGCCGACTGCGGGACGCGGCGATCCCGTGCCCGTGGCCGACAATTGGTGAGGCGATCGGCTTCTCAGCCGAAGCGGTTGGTGCGGGGGAAGCCGCCGGGAACGAGGCGCCCCGCCGAGCCACGCGCGCCGAGCCACGGCGAGAGGTCCGTTTCGGTGCGGGTGCGGGTCTCTCCCTGCCGCCAGGTGAGGCCGTCGGCGAGGCGGAACACCTTGGCGTCGGCGAGGCCGCCCGGCTTGTAGCGCTGCAGGATTACGCCGCGACCGCGCGTCATCAGAGGGATGTCGTCGAGCTTCAGCACCAGCATCCGCCGGTTGTCGCCGACGAGGGCCACGGCGTCGCCCTCCTCGGCGCGCAGGCAAATGCGCGCGACGGCACCCTCCCCCGGGGTCAGCACCTGCTTGCCGGCGCGGGTCTGCGCCACCGCCTCCTCGCCGTCGACGACAAAGCCGCGGCCGTCGCTCGCCGCGACCAGCAATTCCATGCCGGGCCGGTAGGGGAACATCGCGACGAGGTCGTGCTCGTTGGGCAGGTCGACCATCAGCCGCAACGGCTCGCCCTGGCCGCGCCCGCCCGGCAGCCGGTCGACGCCGATCGTATAGAAACGGCCGTTGGTCGCGAACACGACGAGGCGGTCCGTGGTTTCGGCGGCGACCGCGAAGCGCGCCGCGTCGCCCTCCTTGTAGCGCTGCTCGGCCGCCGAGCCATTATGGCCCTTGACCGCGCGCACCCAGCCCTTTTGCGAGCACAGCACCGTTACCGGCTCGCGTTCGACGAGTGCGGCGATCGGCATTTCGACGATCGGCGGCGCCTCGGCGATCGCGGTGCGGCGCCGGCCGAGCGCGGTGTCGCCGCCAAATTCGACGGTGGTCTTGCCGATCTCCTTGGCGACCGCACGCCACTGCCGGCGTTCGCTTTCCAACAACCGGGTCAGACCGGCCTCTTCGGCCGACAATGCGCCGAGCTCCTTGCGGATCGCGATCTCCTCGAGCCGGCGCAGCGCGCGCAGCCGCATGTTGAGGATCGCCTCGGCCTGGACTTCGCTCAACTCCCAGCGGCTCATCATCTCGGCCTTCGGGTCGTCGGCCTCGCGGACGATGCGGATCACCTCGTCGAGGTTGACGTAGACGACGATGTGGCCGTGGAGGATCTCGATGCGCCGCGCGACGGCGGCGAGGCGATGGCGGCTCCGGCGCTGCAGGACCTCGCGGCGATGGTCGAGAAACGCCTGCAGCGCCTCCTTGAGGCTCATGACACGCGGCACGCCCGCGGGATCGAGCACATTGAGGTTGAGCGGCACCCGGATTTCGAGGTCGGTCAGCCGGAACAGCTGCTCCATCAGCACGCCGGCGTCGACGTTGCGGGTTTTCGGCTCGATCACGAGCCGCACGTCCTCCGCCGATTCGTCGCGGATGTCGGCGAGCAGCGGCAATTTCCTTTCTTCGAGGAGTGCTGCGATCTTTTCGATGAGCCGCCCTTTCGGCACGCCAAACGGGATCTCGTTGACGACGATCTGGTAGGCGCCGTGGCCGAGCGCCTCGCTCGCCCAGCGCGCCCGCAGCCGAAAGCTGCCGCGGCCGGTCTCGTAGGCCTGGCGGATGCTCTCGGCCGGCTCGACCAAAGCCCCGCCGGTCGGGAAATCCGGACCCGGGATGTGGGCGCAAAGCGCCTCGACCGTGGCGGCGGGCTCGTCGATCAGGTGCAGCAAGGCGGCGCACAGCTCGCCCGCATTGTGCGGCGGGATGCTGGTCGCCATGCCGACGGCGATGCCCGCCGCACCATTCGCCAACAGGTTCGGGAAGCGGGCCGGCAGCACGACCGGCTCGCTGTCCTCCCCGTCATAGGTTTGGCGGAAATCGACGGCGTCCTCGTCGATGCCGTCGAGCATCGCCTGCGCCACCGCCGAGAGCCGGCTCTCGGTATAGCGCATGGCCGCGGCGTTATCGCCGTCGATATTGCCGAAATTGCCTTGGCCATCGACCAGCGGATAGCGCTGCGAGAAATCCTGCGCGAGGCGCACCAGCGCGTCGTAGACCGCGAGCTCGCCATGCGGGTGGAACTTGCCGATCACGTCGCCGACGACGCGGGCGCATTTCTTGTAGCCCGAAGCGGGGTCGAGGCGCAGCTGCTGCATCGCGTGCAGGATGCGCCGGTGCACAGGTTTGAGCCCGTCGCGCACGTCGGGCAACGAGCGCGACATGATCGTCGACAGCGCATACGACAGATAGCGCTCGCCAAGCGCCTGCGCGAAATCGACCTCGCGGATCTCGCCCTCTACGGCTCTCACAGGCATAAATCGATAACCTCGGTCTCCGTTCACGGTCGTCGCGCCCGCGCAGGCGGGGGTCCAGAGCCACCGCTGGAGCCATCGCCCTGGATTCCCGCTTGCGCGGGAATGACGGACTGAGCGTGGCAGTCGAATGTATCAGCTCCGGCCGCGTGCCGCAGGCGGGCGGCAAGGCGCGAGCGCGCTGGTGGCAGGTTGCGCCCCTGCGGCAGCAGCACGTGGTGCACCAGGAAGTGCTCGGTCAGCCGCAGACCTTGGGCGATTTGGGCGGCGTCCGCGGGCGTGTCGTGCCACAGGAATTCGGGCAGAAGCAACAGCTTGTCATGATAAGGCCGGCCCGCCTCGCGCGACACCGCACGGCCCGTGCGGGGCGAGACATAAGCGAGGTCGGCGGTCGCGCCGGTCGCGGCGCAGCGCGTCAGGTCAAGGCCGAAACCGAGCGCCGCAATCAGGCTGCATTCCCACACCACATAGCGCGCGGGCCAGTCTGGCAACGAATCGAACGCCGCCAGCAACGACCCGAGCGACGCAAACACATCGCCATGCGGCTCGCGCTCGGGCAGGGTCGCGGCGACCAGCGCGACCGCCGCGGCGAGGCCCGCAAGCCGGTCGGGATCGTCGATAAATCGCGCTGCATGGGCACGGACCAGCTCGCAGGCAAACGTCCCCAAATGCTCGGAGAGGCGCCCGCGCCAGACCGCGGCAACCTCGTTTCCCGGCTGCAATGCCGCGCGCAGCCTCGGCGATTGCCCACCCCGCACCAACCCCAGATGCCGTCCGCGCTCGCGGGTCAGCAGCTCGACGATGACCGCGCTCTCGCCATGCCGGCGCAGTGCTACGACGAATCCCGCGTCGGTCCACTGCATCAGCGGCTGAAGGGACCCAATCGACAGCTTCGTCGGGCTAACGCCGTCGTTCCGGCGAGAGCCCATGAATTCTGGCTGGTGTCCCGAACCAGAAGCTCGCGATATCCATAGCGTTGCCTTTCCCGACCAAGGTCGGGATCCGTCTCGGCCGTAGACACCGGCCTTCGCCGGTAAAGCGAAGGAGAACTGCGGAGATATAATCCTCCGAAGTTTCGGTTCACCATACTATGGCGGCCAACTTGATTGCCCTCAGGCATTGTAGTCGAGGCCGATTGCGGCGAACCGCTCGCGGTCTTCGCCCCAGTTCTCGCGCACCTTGACAAAGAGGAACAGGTGGACGCGGCGCTCCAGCATCCGTTCGAGCTCGGCGCGGGCGCGGGCCCCGATCGCCTTGATCCGCTGGCCGCGGTCGCCGAGCACGATCGCGCGCTGGCTCGGGCGCTCGACATAGATCACCTGCTCGATACGCACGCTGCCGTCGCGCCGGTCTTCCCAATTTTCGGTCTCGACAGTCGAGGCATAGGGCAGCTCGTCGTGCAATTGCAGAAAGACCTGCTCGCGCGTGACCTCGGCGGCAATCAGCCGCTCCGATGCGTCCGAGAGCTGCTCTGCCGGGAACAGCCACGGCCCCGGCGGCACGGCGGCGGCGAGATGGCGCTTCAAATCGTCGACCCCGTCGCCGTTCTGCGCGGAGATCATGAACACCGGGTCGAAATTCCCCTCCTTGGCCAGATCCGCGGCAAGCCCGAGCAGCCGGTCGCGCCGCACGAGGTCGATCTTGTCCAGCGCCAGGATCGATTTCCGGCCGCGCTCGGCGAGGCGGGAGAGGAGGCGCCGGACATCGGGAACGACGCCGCGCCCGGCATCGACCAACAGCACCACCTGATCGGCGTCCTCAGCCCCGGACCAGGCCGCCGCCACCATCGCCCGGTCGAGCCGGCGGCGCGGCGCAAAGATGCCGGGGGTGTCGACGTAGACAAGCTGCGCCGTTCCCTCGATCGCGATGCCGAGCAGCCGGCTGCGGGTCGTTTGCGCCTTGGGCGTGACGATCGCGAGCTTATGCCCGACCAAACGGTTTAAAAGGGTCGACTTGCCGGCATTGGGCGCGCCGATCAGCGCGACATAGCCGCAACGGGTCTCGGCCGATGGCGGCCGCTCAGCCATTCGAATATGTCACGCCGCGTGATGCCTCGCCCATTCGACGATTTCGGCGTGGGTCGCGAACCACACGCCCGTCTTGGCCTTTGCGTGGCGGATGATCTCCTCGAGGATCCAGATGCGCGAGCGATAGCCGATCACATGCGGGTGCATCGTCAGCTGAAAGATGCCGCCCTCGGAATGGGCCGCGTCGAGTTCGCGCCGGAAGATGTCGAACACGTCGGTCGGCGGCGTATAGGGGCGTAACGCCGAGAACCGGTTCATCATGAAATAGACGGCGTCATCGCGCACCCATTCGACCGGCAACTCGACCACCCCGGTCGGGGCGCCGTCGAGCAATAGCTCGTAGCAGTCCTCGTCCGACATCAGCGAGGAATCGTAGGCGAGCCCCATCTCCTGTTCGATTTCGAGGGTATGACGGCTGAAGTCCCAGGACGGGGTCCGCAAGCCAACCGGCCGCACCCCGCTGGTCTTCTCAAGCGCATCGGCGGAGCGCAGCATCAGGTCGCGCTCGGCCTCATAGGGCAGCACCGAGTTCAGCTCGTGGATCCAGCCGTGGATGCCGATTTCGTGACCTTCGCCGACCACCTGGCGCTGCTCGTCAGGATGCAGCAGCGCCGTCACCGCCGGCACGTAGAAGCTCGCCTTGACCCCGTATTTTTCCAGCACTTTCAGGATGCGCGGGACCCCGACGCGGTTGCCGTACTGGCCCCAGGCGAGCCGCCCGATCGAGTTGCCGCCGTCGCGCAGGTCGCTCGTCTCGTGGTCGCTGTCGAACGACAGCGCCACCGCGCAACGTGCGCCGCCCGGCCATTCGGCCGGCCGCAACCGGCGCCCGGCGCGCACCCGGTCGACGCGCTTGCGCCACTCCTCCTCGGGCCATTGCCAGGGTTCGAGAGCAGGGCCGGGATCGCTCATGCCGTGATCTCCTCGTCCATGCGCGGCCGGAGGAGCGGCGGAGAAGAGGGGTTGGTCGGAGCGGAGAGATTCGAACTCTCGACCCTCAGCACCCCATGCTGATGCGCTACCAGGCTGCGCTACGCTCCGACCGGGGCGGCTCCTGCCGCGAGGTGGAGATCATAGACCCGCGCTCTCACCCGCGCAACCGCCGGTCCGTGGCGCGTGAACTTGTGCGATCATCATGGGCCCGGTTCGTTCGAGTCCGGCTTTTCGAGGATGGCTTTGATTTCGAGGAGTTCGCGCCGTACTTCTGCGAGGGCGGAGCGCAGCGCGTCGCACCTCGGCACCGCGCCGGAGCTGGTCTCGCGCGGTTCAGCCGGCAGCTCGAGCGCCGCGAAGGGCGGCGGCGGTTCCGGCGCGACAAGGTCCGGGGACGCCCCGGCGCCGCGCAACGCGCCTTCGCGCAGCAGCTTTTGCACGCCGCGGATTGTGTAGCCCTGGTGGTAGAGGCACTGCCGGATCCGCCGCAATAGGTCGACGTCTTGCGGCCGATAATAGCGCCGTCCGCCGCCGCGCTTCAGCGGTTTTACCTGCGGGAACTTGGATTCCCAAAACCGCAACACATGCGCCGGGATATCGAGCTCGTCCGCGACTTCCCCAGTGGTGCGGAATGCCGCCGCCGACTTCGTGACGCGCTGGCCGCCTTCCGCCGCGTCCGCCGGCGCCGGCCCGATCCCGCTCACCTCACGCCGACGACGCCTTCGCCGGGGCTGCGGCACCATTCTCGGCCACGTCCGCCAGGCCGCTGTTGATCTGGTTCTTTAGCG
Source organism: Allostellaceae bacterium (assembly GCA_035570595.1). GTDB lineage: Bacteria > Pseudomonadota > Alphaproteobacteria > ATCC43930 > CGMCC-115725 > AP-15. Next base: position 12,956 of record DATMLF010000044.1, on the reverse strand, counting down.
CGTGGCTCGCGCGGAACACCAGCACGCGCCGGGGGCTGATCGGCACTTCCTGGCCGGTCTTCGGGTTGCGCCCGATCCGCTGTCCTTTCTGCCGAACCGCGAAGCTGCCGAAAGAGGAAATCTTGACCATTTCGCCCCGTTCAAGCGCGCCGGCAATTTCGGCGATCACCGATTCGACCAGCTCCGCGGATTCGTTGCGCGACAATCCGACTTCCTGATAGACCGCCTCGCTGAGCTGCGCGCGCGTCACGGTGTGCCCGGCCATCAACCCCTCCCCGCTTTTGGGGAAGGTTACTCCGGCGCAAAAATCCCGTCAAATTCCAAAGTGTTGCCGGCTTCGCGCCGAGCCGAGCCGCGTCCACGGCGGGACGCTACCAGCGCACCAGGCTCGATCCCCAGCTGAGCCCGCCGCCGAGCGCTTCCATCAGCACCAGGTGCCCCGGCCGGATGCGGCCGTCGGCGACCGCGTCGGCGAGCGCCAGCGGGATCGACGCCGCCGAGGTGTTGGCGTGGCGCGCGATCGTCGAGACGATCCGGTCGGAGGGCAGGCCGAGCTTGCGCGCCACCCCGTCGATGATCCGGCTGTTTGCCTGGTGGGGCACCAACCAGTCGATATCCGCCGGGCCGAGGGCGTTCGCGGCGAGCGCCTCTTCCACCGCCTCGCTCAGATGCTGCACCGCCTGGCGGAAGACCTCGCGCCCTTCCATCCGCAGATAGCCCGAATGGCGGGTCGAGGACGGGCCGCCGTCGACGTAGAGGATGCCGTACTGCCTGCCGTCCGAATGCAGGTGGGTCGACAAGACCCCGCGGTCGGGCGGCCCCCCGCCGTCGCTAGCCGTCAGCACGAGCGCGCCGGCGCCGTCGCCGAACAGCACGCAGGTGCCGCGGTCCTCCCAGTCGAGGATGCGCGAGAAGGTCTCGGCGCCGATCACCAGCGCGGTGCGCGCCTGACCGAGGCGCAGCGCGTTGTCGGCGATGGCCAGCGCAAAGATGAACCCGGCGCAGACCGCCTGCACGTCGAACGCCGCCCCGCGGTGCATGCCGAGCCGGGCTTGCACCTTGGTCGCGGTTGCCGGAAAGGTGTTGTCGGGGGTCGCGGTCGCCAGCACGATCAGGTCGAGGTCGTGGGCGCTGAGTGCGGCGGCCGCGAGGGCGCGTTCGGCGGCGCGCACCGCCAGGTCCGAGGTCAGCTCGCCGTCCGCCGCCACCCGACGCTCGCCGATGCCGGTGCGCTGGCGAATCCACTCGTCCGAGGTGTCGAGCCGGCCGGCCAGCTCGTGGTTGGTGACGATCCGGTCGGGCAGATAGGCGCCGCAGCCGACGATCTGGGAACGCACCGCCATGCCGCGCGCTTACAGCGCCGCCGCTTGCGGCGCGGCCGTCGCCTGATTGAGGCGCGCAAGGTCGATCCGGATCTTGTCGAGAAAGCCGTTGACCTTCATGTCGACGGCGACGCCGATCGCATTGGCAAAACCGAGCGCGTCGGTCGAGCCGTGGCTCTTGACCGCGATCCCCCGCAGACCAAGAAACACCGCGCCGTTGTACCGGCGCGGGTCGATACGCATGCGCAATTTGCGCAACGCGCTGCGGGCGAGAAAATAACCGATCCGTGCCGACAACGAATGACCGAAAGCGGCGGCCAGAAACTCGCTGAACAACTTCGCCGTCCCCTCGGCGGTCTTGACCGCGATGTTGCCGGTAAAGCCGTCGGTGACGACGACATCGACGGTGCCGGCGGGGATGTCGTCGCCTTCGATAAACCCAAAAAAACGGATCGGGCTCAGCGCCCCGCGCAAGCGCAGGCTGGCGGCGCGCACCGCGTCGTTGCCCTTCTGATCCTCGGAGCCGACATTGAGCAACCCGACAGTCGGCTCGACCAGCCCTAGCACGGTGCGGGCAAAGGCGTCGCCCAGCAACGCGAACTGCACCAGGTTGTCGGCGTCGCATTCGACATTGGCGCCGAGGTCGAGCATCACGCTCTCGCCGCGCCGGGTCGGGAAAAACGAGGCGATCGCCGGCCGGTCGATGCCGGGGAGGGTTTTCAACGCAAACTTCGCCGTCGCCATTAAGGCACCGGTGTTGCCGGCCGAGACGACGCCGTCGGCGAGGCCCTCGGCAACGGCGTCGATCGCCAGCCGCATGCTGGTCGGGCGCCCGGCGCGCAGCACCGCCGACGGCTTGTCGTCGTCCATCACCATTTCGCTCGTATGGTGCAGGTCGATGACGCCGGCAAGGCGCGGCAGCCGGGCCAGCAACGGCCGCACGCCGGCCTCGTCGCCAAACAGCAGAAACCGCAGACCGGGCTGGCGCTGCAAGGCCATGTCGGCGCCGTGCAGCACCATGTCCGGCGCGCGCGCGCCGCCCATCGCGTCGAGGGCGATCGTGATCTCTTCGCTCACTGCCGCGCCGCCTCCGGTCGGCACCAAATCTTCAGGCGGTCTCCGAGCGCTGGCGGATCACTTCGCGGCCGTCGTAATAGCCGCAGGCTTCGCAAAGGTGGTGCGGGCGCTTGAGCTCGCCGCAATTGGGGCACTCGGCATAGGCCGAGGGCTTCAGCGCGTGATGCGAGCGCCGCATGTTACGACGCGACGGCGAGGTTTTCTTTTTTGGGACAGCCATGAGGAACTCGTTTTAGGATCGCGGAGCGTCCCTGGTAATTAGCCAAAAACGCCAGTGCGGGCAACAAGCATGGCGCGGCTCGGGATCGGGTGAAGGTCAGTGGTGCGGTGGTCGGCGCAGATTCGCCAGCCCGGTGAACGGCCCGTCTTCCGGTTCGGCGATCGTGACGGTCTCGATCGCCGCATCGGGAAGCCGGGGAAATTCCGGAAGGGCCAGCGACAATTCCTGCGCCACGGCTTCCCCCACGTCGATGGCGTCTGCGGTCAGCGGCTCGAACACCGGCTCGTCGGCGTCCAGCTCGATCTCGTCCTGCTCGTCTTGGCTCGGGCCGTAAAGCAGCGCAAAACTCCGGTTGAGGCTGCCGGCGACGGGCTCGAGGATGACGACGCATTCCTGGGTGAACGCAGCGTCGAACACCGCTTCGAGCCGGATCAAGCCGCCGGCTTGGCGCTCCAGTGTCACGACCGCGCTCAGCCGGTCGAGGGCAAGGAGGTCGAACCGCCGGGCAAGGCGTTCGCGTTCCACGGCGGTCGCCTCGATTTCTTGGCGCAGCGGCTCGGACCCCAATCGCGCGACAGAAACCAGGCGGGAGAATTCGGACACGGGCTGGCTCATCGCGAACCGCCAAAGACGGCGAGCGTAACGCCCGATTCGTCGATTACGGGCGCGGGGAACCGGACATTGCCCTCGACCAGCTCGGCCGCCGGCTGCCGCGCCAACCGCCCTGCGCCACAATATACATAGTCCACCATCGCGTCGATCGCGCGGGCCGGGTCGGCGACCGTGCCGAAGAGGTTGCGCGACAGCGCCGCTGCGAGCGTCGAACGGCCCTGCTCGAGCCCGGTCTGATATGCCCGAATTCGGCCATAAAACCCTTGTGCCATCCGCTTCACATGCCGGCCGACGCTCAAATCGCCGGTCCCCATCTCGCGCAGCCCGCGATCCATGTCCAAGAACATGACGTCGAAGAAAGCCTGGGACACGGCCGCGGACAATGGACGCTCCGATTTCAGCCGATGAAGATAGAGGAAGGCATGCAGGCAAATCAGCTCGAACCGGCCGTCAACCGTGTCCGGGACGCCAAATTCGCTGAAGAAGACCGGCTGCCTCGCCTGCTCGACGACGTGTCGATAAGCGGTTTCGGCCGCGTCGCGGACCGATTTGCGCCGAGAAAAGGCGATCACGACGAGCCTCGCGCTCCGGGAACCGGCGACGTTGACAATCCACTCGCCGGTGCCGAAGCTGTCGGCCTGAATTGGGTGCGGCGCATTCGGATGTCAACGCAACGCGCGCGGCGCCTCCCCCGACGCAACAGTCGTGCCATGACCGCCAGCCGACGTTTTTCCCTGACCACCCGACGTTCTTCCTTGATTGTCGCGATCAGCGCAAGTGCCGCGCTTTCCGCCTGTGCGACGACCGTGGAGCAGCGCGGCAACCTCCCGCCTCCCGAAAAAGTTGCCCAAATTCATCCCGGCAAAACGACCAAGGACGACGTCGTCAAGATATTAGGCACGCCGTCGAGCGTCGGCGTCTTCAACGACAAGAACTGGTATTACATCAGCTCGCGCACCGGGCAGTTTTCGTTCTTCGATCCAAAGGTGCTCGACCAGCAGGTCTTTGTCGTCGATTTCAACGACGACGGGATCGTCAAGGCGGTCGATCACAAGACGTTGGTAGACGGGAAGGAGGTCGTGCCGGTCGCGCGCGCGACCCCGGCGCCCGGCCGCGAACTGTCGTTTCTCGAGCAGCTCGTCGGCAATCTCGGCAAGTTCAACAGCACCGGCGGCGGGGGCGGCGAAGGTGCGGCCAGCAGCGAAGGCCGCGCGCCGGGTCCGAACCCCTACAGCAACGAATAACCGGCGCCGGCGGCCTCAGCTCGCCCATTTCGCGAGGACCGCCAGCAACAGCAGCGCCACGATGTTGGTGATCTTGATCATCGGGTTGACCGCGGGGCCGGCGGTGTCCTTGTAGGGGTCGCCGACCGTGTCGCCGGTCACCGCGGCCTTGTGCGGCTCCGAGCCCTTGCCGCCGTGGTGGCCCTCCTCGATGTACTTCTTGGCGTTGTCCCACGCGCCGCCGCCCGAGGTCATCGAGATCGCGACAAAGATGCCGGTGACGATCGTGCCGAGCAGCATCGCGCCAAGCGCGCTGAAGCCCGCAGCCCGGCCGGCGATTGCCGCGACCACCAAAAAGAGCACGATCGGCGCGAGCACCGGGAGCAGCGACGGGACGATCATCTCCTTGATCGCCGCGCGGGTCAGCAGGTCGACGGCGAGCCCGTAATCGGGCTTGGCCCGGCCTTCCATGATGCCAGGGATCTCGCGGAACTGGCGGCGCACCTCGACGACGACCGAGCCGGCGGCGCGGCCGACCGCGGTCATGCCCATCGAGCCGAACAGGTAGGGCAGCAACCCGCCGATAAAGAGCCCGATCACGACAAAAGGGTTCTGCAGTGCAAAATTTACGTGGAGGGTCGGGAAGTAATGTCGCAAATCCTCGGTGTAGGCGGCAAACAGCACCAGCGAGGCGAGCCCGGCCGAGCCGATCGCATAGCCCTTGGTCACCGCCTTGGTCGTGTTGCCGACCGCGTCGAGCGCGTCGGTCGTGCGGCGCACGTCGCGCGGCAGGTCGGCCATTTCGGCGATGCCGCCGGCGTTGTCAGTGACCGGGCCATAGGCGTCGAGCGCGATGATCATGCCGGCCAACGCCAGCATTGTCGTCGCCGCGACCCCGATCCCAAACAGCCCGCCGATCAGAAAAGCTGCGATGATGCCGACGCAGATCACGATGACCGGCAGCGCCGTCGCCTCCATCGACACCGCCAGGCCCTGGATCACATTGGTGCCGTGGCCCGTCGTCGAGCTTTGCGCGATGCTGCGCACCGGGCGGTGCTCGGTCGCGGTGTAGTATTCGGTGATCCAGACGATAAAGCCGGTCACCAGGAGGCCGACAATCGCGCACAGCCACAAGCCGAGCCCGGTCACCGTGGCGCCGTTGGTCATCGCCAGCGGCTGCGAAAAGCCGAACAGCCAGTCGATGACGAGCGCGATCGCGATGATCGACAGGATGCCGGTCGCGATCAGGCCCTTGTACAGCGCCTTCATGATGCGGTTGTCGGCGCCGAGCCGCACAAAGAAGGTGCCGATGACCGAGGTGACAATGCAGGCCGCCCCGATCACCAGCGGCAACAGCAGCACCTTGTCGCGCAACGGCGGCACAAAAAAGATCGCCGCGAGCAGCATCGTCGCGACGATTGTCACGACATAGGTCTCGAAGAGGTCGGCGGCCATTCCGGCGCAGTCGCCGACATTGTCGCCGACATTGTCGGCGATGACTGCCGGGTTGCGCGGGTCGTCCTCGGGGATGCCCGCCTCGACCTTGCCGACAAGGTCGGCGCCGACGTCCGCGCCCTTGGTAAAGATGCCGCCGCCGAGCCGGGCGAAGATCGAGATCAGCGACGCGCCAAAGCTCAGCCCGACCATCGCTTCCAGCACCGGGCGCAGCTCGTCTGCGCCGGTCGTCGCGCGCAGGATGAAATAGTAGATCGACACGCCGAGCAGGCCGAGCCCGACCACCAGAAGCCCGGTCACCGCCCCCGCCTTGAAGGCGATCGCGAGCCCGGATTTGAGGCCGCCGCGCGCCGCCTGGGCGGTACGCACATTGGCCCGCACCGAGACGTTCATGCCGATATAGCCGGCGCTCGCCGACAGTACCGCGCCGATCAGATAGCCGATCGCCACGCGCAGGCCGAGCAGCACGCCGAGGATGATCAGGATCACGATGCCGACGATCGCGACGGCGCGATACTGCCGGTTTAGGTAGGCGCGCGCGCCGACTTGCACCGCGCCCGAAATCTCCTGCATGCGAGTGGTGCCGGCATTGGCGCTCAGCACTTGCCGGCTCGTGACAAAGCCATAAAGCAAGGCCAAGACGCCGCAACCAATGACAAGATAATACGCGTTGGGCATCCGAGAGCTCACCACCAGCGATTAGGGGGACCCTCCGGCGTCCGTCGGGGCAAGCCGGAGCGGCGGGAACATGGCAGAAGCGCATTCTTTGGGCAACCGCCCAGCAACCGCCGCGATTCTAGAAATGCCGATATCCGCTCGTCGCCACCGCCACCTCACGGCCCTGGGCGTCGATCAGTCGGGGGCCGTGGCCCGCCTCGACACGGCCGATCCGCGTGACCCCGACGCCGAGCCGTGCGCCAATCCCGCGAACGGCCTCGCCCGCATCGGGCGCGGCGGTGAACAGCAGCTCGTAGTCGTCACCGCCGGTCGCGAGCAGCGGCGCCGCGCCGGGCTCCAGCGCCAGCGCCGCCCGCGCCCCCGGCGACAGCGGCAGCGCCGGCAGCTCGACGACGGCACCCACCCGCGAGGTCTCGCAGATGTGACCGAGATCGGCGAGCAGCCCGTCGGACACGTCGATCATCGCGTGCGCGGTGCCGGCCAATGCCGGCCCCAGGCTTACGCGCGGCTGGGGCAGCCGAAAGCGGTCGACCAGCTCGGCGCGATGCTCCGCCGAGAGCCCGGCATAGCCGCCGCGCGCCGCGCGCAGCCCCAAGAAGGCGTCGCCGACCGTCCCGGAAAGCCAGAGCTCGTCGCCCGCCCGCGCCCCGCTGCGGCGAATCTCGGCATCGGCCGCAACCTCGCCGATCGCGGTCAGGGACAATGCCGTCGGCCCGGGGGTCGAGACCGAATCTCCGCCGAGCAGCCCGACTCCATAGAGCTGCTGGTCCTCACCGAGCCCGCGGGCAAACGCCGCGACCCAGTCGGCGCCGAGCGTAGCCGGCAATGCCGTCGTCAGCAGGTAATAGAGCGGGCGCGCGCCCATCGCCGCCAAGTCGGACAGATTGACCCGCAGCAGCTTTTTGGCGACGAGGTCCGGCGGGTCCTCCGGCAGGAAATGCACGCCGGCGACGATCGCGTCGACGGTCATGACCAGCCGGTGGCCGGCTCGGCATTCGACCAGCGCCGCGTCGTCGAGCAGGCCAAGCCCGCCGGGCGCCGCCAGTGGCGCGAAATAGCGCCGGATGCGCTCGAATTCGCCCGGCACCTCGTCCGCGGGTCCTTGCGACATCGCCGCTACATGTCGGCAGGGCGCAGGCCGCGTCCGAGCCGGTCGAGCACGCCGTTGGCCAGCGCCGGCTCCTTACCGGTGAAAAAGGCATGGGCGATCGAGATGTATTCGCTGATCGAGACCCGCGCCGGCACGTCGGACCGGTATGCCAGCTCCCACGCGCCGGCGCGCAGGATCGCGCGCAGCACCGAGTCAAGGCGCGCGAGCGGCCATCCCTCGACCAGCGCCGCCGCGATGTCGATATCGAGCCGCTGCTGATCGGCGGCGACGCCGCGCACGATGTCGGCGAAAAAGCCGGGGTCGGCTTCAGCCAACTCTTCGCCCTCGATCTCCCGGCCGAGCCGGTAGCGGGTGAACTCGCGCACGACCGCCTCGCCGTCAAGCGCCGGGTTCAGCTCGAGCTGGTAGAGCGCCTGCACCGCCGCCAGCCGCGCCAATGTGCGCCGCCGCCCACCGATCCGAGGCCGCCCGTCGCGCGTCGTCTGGTCGTCGGCCGTGTTTATCCTCCGCCTTGTGCAAAGCGCTGCTTCAGCGCGACGATCGCGAGGCAGGCGCGCACCGCCGCCCCGGCGTGGTCGCGACCCTCGGGCGCCGCGCGGGCCAACGCCTGGGCCTCGTTCTCGCAGGTCAGGATGCCGTAGCCGATCGCCAGCCCATCGCGCACCGCCAAATCCTGCAAGCCGCGCGCGCTCTCCGCACAGATGTGGTCGTAATGCGTCGTCTCGCCCCGGATCACGCAGCCGAGCGCCACATAGCCGTCGAACCGGTTGCCAGCCCGCGCCGCGAGCCCGATAGCCGCCGGGATTTCGAACGAGCCCGGCACCACAACCGTTTCATGTGTGGCGCCAGCTGCGGCCAGCGCGCCCACGGCGCCGCGCCGCAGCAGCTCGGCGATGTGCGCGTAATAAGGCGCCTCGACAACGAGGATGTGCGCCGGTCGGGTCATGAGGCCGGGCCTGCGGCAGGAGCGGGCGCGGCGGCGCCCAGCAGCCGCGCGACATAGCGGGCGATCATGTCGATTTCGAGGTTCATCTGCCGCCCAGGCTGCGCGTCGCCGAAATTGGTGCAGGCTAGCGTGTGCGGGATGATGTTGACGCCAAACCGGTCACCCGCGACTTCGTTGACCGTCAGGCTGACCCCATCGAGCGTGACCGAGCCCTTGGGCGCCACAAACCGCATTAGCGCCTCCGGAGCCCGGACAGTGAACCGCACCGACTCGGCCTCGGGGCGCCGTTCGACGATTGCGGCCAGCCCATCGACATGGCCGGAGACGAGATGCCCGCCCAATTCGTCGCCGAGCCGCAAGGATTGCTCGAGATTGACAGGCGACCCTTCCGCCCAAGCGCCGATCGTCGTCCGCGCCAAGGTTTCGGCCGAGGCCTGCGCCGTGAACGCACCCTCCTCGACCGAGATCACGGTCAGGCATGCGCCCGAGCACGCAATAGAGGCGCCAACCGGGATCGCCGACGTGTCGAAACGGGTGGCGATGGTCAGCTCGGCGAGCGCGCCCCTTTTGATGCGCCGCACTTGCCCGAGGTCGGTGACGATGCCGGTAAACATGACGGCGAGGTTACGGGCCGCGGCGCCGATTTACCAGCCGCCTTTGCTCTCGCGAGGTCTGCCATGCGCCCAGAGAACGCGGCCGTCTGCCGCCGAGGCGGGCGCGAAGGGCAGCTCAGCCGGAGCCCGATGCCGCCGCGAGACGCCGGCGGCGGGCGCGCATAAAGGAATTGGCGCCACCATGCAAGCGCGGGGGAGCCGCCAGCGATTGCGCTGGCGGGGCGGAGGGGGCGGGCGCCGGGGGCCTGAACTTCTCGGGCGAGTAGCGCCGGTTGAAATCTTCGTCGGTGAACGCAAAACCGATTTCTTTTTGGTCGACCGCCGCTTCCTTCATCGGGATCGTGTCCTCCGCTTGCGCTTGCGGCCAGGATCGCGCGGGAGGGCCGGCTTTACCAAGCGGCCGTTTGGCGATGTCGGGCATGCGCGCCGTGGCGCCACGTCGCCGTGACTACCCGCCGGGCTCGCCCGCGGGGGCGGCGGGTGCAACGGTAAACCCGCGATAGAAGAAATCGCGCGCGGCTTCGGCGGCCTCGCCGCGGGCGAGCGCCAACAGGCCGTGGTCCGGAGCGAGCGCGCAGGCGGGGTCGGTGCGCGCGGCGTCGCCGGTCAACGCGAAGGCCTGGCAGCGGCAGCCGCCCCAGTCGATCTCGCGCCGCTCGCAGGACCGGCAGGGCTCGGGCATCCAGGCGGTGCCGCGAAAGCGCTCGAAGGCGGGGTCGGCCTGCCAGATCCAGGCGAGGCTCGCCTCCAGGACATTCGGAAAGCGCAGCCCCGGCAAGGTCTCGGCGGCGTGGCACGGCAACACCTTGCCCGCCGGCGTCACGTTCAAAAAGCGCCGGCCCCAGCCCCCCATGCAGGCCTTGGGGCGGCGCGCATAATAGTCGGGGACGACATAGTCGATCGCCAGCACGCCCTTGAGCCGTGCGCGTTCGGCCTCGACAAACGCGGTGGCGCGATCGAGCTGCGCGCGGCTCGGCAGCAGCGCCCGGCGGTTCCGTAACGCCCACCCGTAATATTGCACATGGGCGATTTCGAGCCGGTCGGCGCCGAGCGTGAGGGCGAGCGCGACGATCGCGCCAAGCCGCTCGAGGTTCTGCCGGTGGACAACGGTGTTGACGGTCAGCGGCAGGCCCGCCTTGCGCACCAGATCGGCGGCGCGGCGCTTGTGCGCTTGCGCGCCGGCGAGACCGGCGACCCGGTCGCCCTGGTCGGGGTCGGAATCCTGCAAGCTGAGCTGGACGTGCTCCAGCCCGGCGGCGGCGAGTGCGGTGATGCGATCGGCGTCAAGCCCGATCCCGGAGGTGATCAGGTTGCCGTAGAGCCCGGCCTCGGCGGCGTGTCCGACGAGGCTCGCGAGGTCGCGGCGGACGAGCGGCTCGCCGCCGGAAAAATGCACCTGCAGCACGCCCAAGGCCGCGGCCTCGCGCAGCACCCGCTGCCATGTCGCGGTATCCAGCTCGGCACTGGCGCGCTCCAACGCCAATGGGTTTGAGCAATAGGGGCAACGCAGCGGGCAGCGGTGAGTGAGCTCGGCGAGCAGCGCCAGTGGCGGCTCGACCGCAACCGTCGCCGGCGCCGCGCTCATATGCCGGGGCCCCCGCTGTCGACCAGCACCTTTTTGTCGACCAGGTCCTGCAGCATCGGCAGCACGTCGGCGGCGATCGCCGCGGGCGGCGCCTCGTATTCCCGGCTCAACGCGTCGACGATCGCGTCGGCGTCGCGCGCCCCGTCGACCAGCCTTAGCACCGCTACCGCCTGCTCGTCGGGCAGCAACAGCCGCTCGGGAGCCAGCACGACCCACGCCTGCCGCACCGCGTCAAAGCGAAATCTGGCGTGGGGGGCAAAGCGCAACACGGTGCCGCCGGCGACGCGCGAGCGGGCGGCACTCATCGGCGCGCCTCGTCCGGCACAAAGGCGCCGGGCGGAACCAGCCGCGGTGCGACATAGGCGAAATGGAGCGCGTCGAGCTGCACCCACAGCACGTCGCATTTGAAGCGCAGCGTGTCGAGCACCTGCGCCTGCTTCTCGGGGGTGTCGGCGTGCTTCTTCACGTAAGCCAAGGCAAAGGCTACGTCGGTCGGCGCCTGGGTCAGACGCGGCGTGAAATAGGCGAGCGTGTCGGCGCTGACAAAGTCGTAATTCGCCAGCATCCCCGACACCCGCTCGGCGATGATCTGCGTCGAGAACATCTCGGTCAGGCACGATGCCACCGCCTCGAGCAACGAGCGGTCGCGCACGAAATTGACGTAGGCGTCGACCGCAAACCGCGTCGCCGGCAAAAGCCCCCGCGTCGAGGTCACGTAGTCGCGGTCGAGGCCGAGCCCGTCGGTCAGACGGAGCCAGCGCGCGATGCCGCCGGTGTCGTCGCTTTCACCGTCATGGTCGATGATGCGGCGGCGCCACTCGCGCCGGAGCGCCGGGGTTGGCAGCCGGGCCACAAGATAGGCGTCCTTGGCCGGGATGCGCGCCTGATAATAGTAGCGGTTCAATGCCCAGGCCTGGAGCTGGCCGCGGTCGAGCCGGCCGTCGCGCATCAGGTGGTGGAACGGGTGACGGTCGTGGTAGCGCTCGGCGCCGATCGCGCGCAGCTCGGCTTCGAGCTCGTCGGGGCGCAGCAAGGTCGGGCTCACAGCCTCACCTCCATCCCGTCATAGGCGATTTCCCAACCGGCCCGCTCGGCCTCGCCGCGCTCCGGCGAATCCTCGAGAAGCACCGGGTTCGAATTGTTGATGTGGATGAAGATGCGCCGCCCAACGCCGAGGTCGTGAAAGGCCGCGATCGCGCCGCCCTCGCCCGACATGCTGATGTGCCCCATCCGCCGGCCGGTCTTGTCGCCGACGCCGGCCCGGATCATCTCGTCGTCGCGCCACAACGTGCCGTCAAAAAAGACGAGCGCCGCGCCCGCGAGCCGGCGACGCAACGCCTCGGTCACCACCGCGCAGCCGGGAATAAAGAAAAAGCTGCTACCGGTCGCGGCTTCGATCAGCTCGAGCCCGACCGCGTCACCGGCTTCGCTCAGCCCCGGGTCTTTCCCGCCGGCTTCGAGGTAGAGCGGCACCTTGCCCGGCACGGCAAACGCGCGCGCCGCGAGCCCGGCAGCGTTTTCGGCGCCGCGCAGCTCGACCATCTCGTCGAGGGGCAATTCGATCTGCCCGACGTGGTCCGGGGACAAGACGCCAAAGATCGGATTGGCGGCGATTACGTCGAGCACCCGCTGCGGCCCAAAAAGCGAAAAACGGTGCCGCTCGCGCAGGTGCAAAAGGCCGGCGATCGCGTCGACGTCGCCGCCGGTCACGACAACGCCCGATACCGGCGAGGAGCGCAGCCCGTGGCGCGGGTGCAATGCCGGCGTCGCCTCGATCTGCAGGCGCAAGTCAGGGGAGGCGTTCAGCACGAACCAGTCGCGTTCATTGATCGAAACCGCGACCGACGCCTGGGTGCGCGGACGCGCCCGGCTTTCACCGGCGCGCGCGGCGCGGCAGGCGGGCGCATTCGAATTCCACTGAGGAAACCCGCCGCCAGCCGCCGCGCCTAAAACAACTGCGTGCAACATCGAACCGCCTTGCCGGGTTGGCCGGCGTCGGCGGGGTTGGGTGTCAGATTTCGGCGCAGGCGTAGGCGTTGATTTCGAGCCCGACCGCGATCTCGACGATGACCGGCGTCTTCCACTGCATCGCTTTTCCTCCACAACCCGGCTG